>NZ_JAAXYC010000035.1 GCF_018619185.1 Streptomyces sp. McG3
CTGGCAGCCCGCCTCCCGCCCCACGACACTGAAGCAGTGCGCCCGGTAACCGCGACGGCAACGGCCGTCACCACGATCCTCGGCGTCGGTGCGACAGCGGTCGCCGCCGGCCGGTACGCCAGCGACGTCGCCCTCAAAGCGGCGCCCGGACGTCCCCTCCCCGCCGACCGCAGACTCACCGTGCACGCCACGGCGGCCGGACAGGTCACCCTGACCCGGTCCTTCTCGGCGCTCAGGCCCGGCACCTACGGCCTGTCCGGACCCGGCGTCCACGCGGTCGTCGGGCCCGTCGTCGAAGGGGCCTCCCAGGCCGCCGACACCGTCGTCCGCAGGCTGGAGAGCGTCGGCCGGGGACTCCTCGAACCGGGCGCGAAAGTGCGGCTCACCCCCGCGCTGTACGACGGTGACCCGGGCGGCGACCTCGGCCTGGACCACCAGGAGGTCGAGATCCCCGGCGAGCTGGGAACCCTGCCCGCCTGGTACGTCCCCGGCGCCCGCGACACCTGGGTCATCACCGTGCACGGCCTCGGCACCACCCGGGCCCACCCCATGAACCTGATGGGTTTCCTGCGCGAACAGAGCTTCCCGGTGCTCGACCTCGCCTACCGGGGCGACCCCGGAGCCCCCCGCCCCGCGGACGGCCTCGGCCACTTCGGCGCCTCCGAGTGGCGCGATCTCGACGCCGCCCTCCGCTGGGCCCTGCGCCACGGGGCCCGCGACGTGATCGTCCACGGCTGGTCCACCGGCGCCACCATGGCCCTGTACGCCGCGGTCGAGTCCCCGCTCCGCGACCGGATCAGCGGCCTCGTCCTCGACTCCCCGGTGCTGGACTGGGCCCTCACCCTGCGCGCCCTGGCCGCGGCCCGCGGCGTCCCGGCCGCCCTGCTGCCGCTCGCCGTCCGCGCCGCCCAGGGCAGGACCGGGATGAACGCCGCTCCGCTGCTGGAGACCTCGGCGCCCGCCTCCCTGCGCACCCCGACCCTGATCCTGCACGGCCCGGACGACACCATCGCCCCCTGGGACGCCTCCCGCGAGCTCGCCGCCCTCCGCCCGGACCTGGTCAGCCTCCACGCCGTACCGCAGGCTCCGCATGCGTCGATGTGGAACGCCGGCCCGGCCCGCTACGAGGAGACCCTGCGACGCTTCCTCACGCCCCTGATGTGAGCCGATGGGGTGAACTCTCCCGCTTGCCGCCGCACCGGGGGAACCTTTCCCGTACCGGTGAAACGCCTTCCGTTTGGGCTTTCGGGCCGTCAGGGGCAAGACTGCTCCCGTGACGTCCCGTACTCCGCGCGACTCCAGGCTGCGACTTGTCCGCCCGCGACCCCTCGCCACCGCCCGCAAGGCCGTGACGACCCGGCGAACCAGGCCGGCTCCCCGGCCCCCCGAGGGCAGCCCGCCCCGGACGGAACTGGCGCGCCAGGCCAGGGCGGTCCTCGCCGACGCCGTACGCATCGCCCACTGGGCGGCGGGCACGCCGGGCCCGGGCACCGCCGCCCCGCTCGCGGCCCACGCCCTCGAACGGGCGGCCGCCGCTCTGGAACTCTCCCCGGCCCAGATCCGCGCCGGCTGGGACCGGGCCCGGCTGGCCGGACTGATCGAGCTGCACGGCGACACCGCCCGCCCCGGCTGGCGGCTGCGCGCCTGGGACCGGGACGACTCCGCCGTCCTGCGCGGCTGGGTGGCGCTCTTCGACGCATGGTCGCTCGTCCACGCCGCACCCGCGGACATCGAGGCGGGGGCGGTCGCCGAAGCCGTCGAGGCCGTGCCCCAGGTGCTCTCCCTCCTCCAGCTCTCCGCGGGACCCGTCACCGTCCCCGCCCTGCTGGACCTCCTCGGCCAGCGCGTCGCCGAACTCCGGGAGGAGCGCTGCGAAGTGCCCCTGGGACCCGGCAGAACCACGCCCGCCGCCCCGGCGGAGCCCCCCGCCCGGGCAGCGGCGGCCGAGAACGGCGCCGGACCCGCCCGGAGCGCCGACCTCAACGCCCTGCTGCTCGACTGGGCCCTGGAGGGCCTCGCCGCCGTCGGTGCGCTGACGCTCGGCAAAGGGCACGCCACCCTCACCCCGCTCGGCAACTGGGCGGTCTGGGTCAAGCTGGAACAGATCTGCGTCGCCGCCCAGAGCCCGGCCGGGAACATCGAGCAGTCCGCCGCCGACATGCTCCTCGGGTGCGCCCGGCTCACCCCCGGCCCGGCCCGCGCCGAATACCGCGCCTGGCTCGCCGCCCGCACCGTCGGCAGCGCCGTCGCCGAGCTGCTGGCCGTCGCCCGGGGCGAGGACGCGCTGCTGCGCGGACTGGCCTTCGAGGCGCTGAGGGTCGTCGGCGCCCCCGCCGAACCCGAGGTCCGCGCCGTGCTCGCCGAACCCTCGCTGCGGCCCTACGCGCTGCTCTGGCTCGCCGAGTACGAGGGCAACGACCCGGACGACGCCCAGGACGTCCTCAGTCGCGAGGAGGCCACCTGGCTCTGGGTCGACACCGCTGCGGCCGTCGCCGACCACGGCGAGACCGGGCTGCTGGTCCGCCACCTCGACTCCGCCGTCCAGGGCACCGTCCCGGCCCTGCTCGACGAGGTCAGGGCCGTCGGCCATCCGCGCACCGTGCAGGTCCTGGTGGCCCTGGCCGCGGCCCACCCGGACCCGGCCCTGGCCAAGGCGGTCCGCCGGGCCGCCTTCCAGGTGCACACCGGAGGAGCCTGACCCGCGGCCCCGGGCGCCCCCCGGGGCCCCGCGCGCAAGCCCGACCCGCCGCCGGGGTCCGCTCAGCCCGCTCAGCCGGACCCCGGGGCGTACGTTCCGAAGCTCCACACGTTGCCCTCGGCGTCCCGCGCCATGTAGTCCCGGGAGCCGTAGTCCTGGTCGGTCGGCTCCATGAGGATCTCCACGCCGAACTCCTTGGCCCGGGCGCAGTGCTCGTCCACCTCGTCGACCACCACGTACACCCCCGCCGGGCCCGCGCCCGTCATCGCCTGCGCGAACAGTCCCTCGCGCCCCTTGGAGCCGAGCATCACCCTGCCGTTGCCCAAGGACAGCTCGGCATGCAGCACACTGCCGTTCTCCCCTTCGTAGACCGCCTCCTCGGTGAAGCCGAGGCCCTGCGTCAGCGTTCTGATCGCGGCCTTCGCGTCGTCGTACAGGATCGTCGGGTAGATCGTGGGAACGCCGCTCGCCCCGCCTGTCATCGCACTCACCTCTCCCGGTGTCGCTTCCGCTGTCCGGACCACTCTGATGTGATCTGCGTCTCAGTCTTCCACCGGGCACTGACAATGCCCTCCCGGGAGGCGTTCCCGCAGCTCGGGCGGGTCCGGATCAGGAGAAGGTGTCACAACGGGCCATGTCGCCCGTGCGGAACCCGGTGGAGAACCACTGCTGCCGCTGCGCGGCCGAACCGTGCGTCCACGACTCCGGGGTGACCCGGCCCCGGTACCTCTCCTGGATCCGGTCGTCGCCGACCGCCGCCGCCGCGTCCAGCCCGTCCCGGACGTCCGCCCGGGTCAGCTCCGTGATCAGCGGCCGGCCCGTCGATTCGTCCGGCGTCGTCGTGGCGTGGTGCGCCCAGACCCCGGCGTAACAGTCGGCCTGCAGCTCCACCTTCACCGCGTTGCTGTACTCGCCCTGCCGCCCGTCCTGCGACCGGGCCAGCGTGCCCAGCTGGTTCTGCACATGGTGGCCGTACTCGTGCGCCACGACGTACGCCTGGGCGAACGGTCCGCCGCTGGAGCCGAACTTCGTCCGCAGGTCGTCGAAGAACCCGAGGTCCAGATAGACCTTCCGGTCGCCGGGGCAGTAGAACGGCCCGACCGCCGAGGTGGCGGCCCCGCACGCGGTGTTCACCCGCTGGCTGAACAGGACCGTCTGAGCGGCCGTGTAGGAGGCGTCGCGCCGCTCGAACTCCTGTCGCCAGAAGTCCTGCACGCTGTTGACCACCGCGACCGTCCGGCAGTCCGCCCGGCTGTTCGCGTCCTGCCCCTTGAGGCAGCTCTCCCGCACCTGCCCGGCCGACGACGAGGTCGCCGCGGGGTCCGCACCGTCCGAGGTGAGCCCGAGCTGATCGGGCCCGACGCCGAAGAGCAGGCCCAGGATCAGGGCGATCACCCCGGCGATGCCGCCGCCCACGGTCGCCTTCCCGCCCGGGATCCGGCTGCCGCGGACATCCTGGACCTCGGAGGTGTCCAGATCGGCGTCGTCGTCGAACTGCACGGTCGCACCACCCTCGGGCTCGGGTGGGCGACGGGATGCCGCCCTGCGCCGAGTATCGGCCGGTTCGTTCCGACGGGCACGCGGAAAAGAAGTTGCGTACCGCCAGTAGAATGGGCCGTATGGCCTTCCTCCTTGTGCATTAGCGGCGTCGAGAGACCTCCGCCCTCGTCCCTCCGCCGTCCATACTGCCCTGGAGTTTTTCCGTGATCACCGCTTCCGGCATCGAGCTGCGCGCCGGCGCCCGTATCCTCATCGAATCCGCTTCCTTCCGTATCGCCAAGGGCGACCGCATCGGCCTCGTCGGCCGCAACGGAGCGGGCAAGACCACCCTCACCAAGTGCCTCGCCGGCGAGGGCACCCCCGCCGGGGGCACCATCACCAAGTCCGGCGAGGTGGGCTACCTCCCGCAGGACCCGCGCACCGGCGACCTCGACATCCTCGCCCGCGACCGCATCCTCTCCGCCCGCGGCCTGGACGCGATCCTGCGCAAGATGCGCGAGAACGAGGACCGGATGGCGAACGGACAGGGTGCCACCCGCGAGAAGGCGATGAAGAAGTACGAGCGCCTGGAGACGGAGTTCCTCACCAAGGGCGGGTACGCCGCCGAGGCCGAGGCCGCCACCATCGCCGCCGCGCTCAGCCTGCCCGACCGGGTCCTCGGCCAGCCGCTGCACACACTCTCCGGCGGTCAGCGCCGCCGCGTCGAACTGGCCCGGATCCTCTTCTCGGACGCCGACACCCTGCTCCTGGACGAACCTACCAACCACCTCGACGCCGACTCCATCGTCTGGCTGCGCGACTACCTCAAGTCCTACCGCGGTGGGTTCGTCGTGATCTCCCACGATGTCGACCTGGTCGAGACGGTCGTCAACAAGGTGTTCTACCTCGACGCCAACCGCTCCCAGATCGACGTCTACAACATGGGCTGGAAGCTCTACCAGCAGCAGCGCGAGGCCGACGAGAAGCGCCGCAAGCGCGAGCGCCAGAACGCCGAGAAGAAGGCCGCGACCCTCAACGCGCAGGCCGACAAGATGCGCGCCAAGGCCACCAAGACCGTCGCCGCCCAGAACATGGCCAAGCGCGCCGACCGGCTGCTCTCGGGCCTGGAGGCCGTCCGGGTCTCCGACAAGGTCGCCAAGCTGCGCTTCCCCGACCCCTCGCCCTGCGGCAAGACCCCGCTGATGGCGGAGGGCCTCTCCAAGTCGTACGGCTCGCTGGAGATCTTCACCGACGTCGACCTCGCCATCGACAAGGGTTCCCGCGTCGTCATCCTCGGCCTCAACGGCGCCGGCAAGACCACGCTGCTCCGCCTGCTCGGCGGCGCCGAGAAGCCCGACACCGGCCAGATCATCGAGGGACACGGGCTCAAGCTCGGGTACTACGCCCAGGAGCACGAGACCCTCGACCCGGAGCGCACGGTCCTGGAGAACATGCGTTCCGCCGCACCCGACCTCGACCTCGTGGCCGTCCGCAAGACGCTCGGCTCCTTCCTCTTCTCCGGCGACGACGTCGACAAGCCCGCGGGCGTGCTCTCCGGTGGCGAGAAGACCCGGCTCGCCCTCGCGACCCTGGTCGTCTCCTCCGCCAACGTGCTCCTGCTCGACGAGCCGACGAACAACCTCGACCCCGCCAGCCGCGAGGAGATCCTCGGCGCGCTGCGCACCTACAAGGGCGCGGTCGTCCTCGTCACCCACGACGAGGGCGCCGTCGAGGCGCTCCAGCCGGAGCGGATCATCCTGCTCCCGGACGGCGTCGAGGACCTCTGGGGAGCGGACTACCGCGACCTCGTCGCCCTCGCCTGATCCACCGGGGATAGATCATTCGGCCTACGCGTGATCCATCATCTGCGTGAGGACGTCTCGTACTCCGGTGGTGCGCCCGGCGCTCACCCGTCGTGCGCCCCCTTTCCGGCCACTCTTCCCCGTACGGCCCTGACCTGGCTGTTCTCTTGCCGGCCCGGGCCGCGCGCCCTCGCGCGCCATGGGGAATCGGGGATTCCGATCGTGCTGACGCGCTTCGCGTCCGGGAAACCGCTCGCACCGACCTTGCCGAATGGGTGGCCAGGAAGCGCGGGAGGGGTGATCATGAGAGTCCAGAGCGCACTTCCCATGAGGAGGCACGGGTGGCCGAGACTCTGAAGAAGGGCAGCCGGGTAACCGGCGCCGCGCGTGACAAGCTCGCGGCAGACCTGAAGAAGAAGTACGACTCCGGTGCGAGCATCCGGGCGCTGGCCGAGGAAACCGGCCGCTCCTACGGGTTCGTCCACCGGATGCTCAGTGAATCCGGAGTGACGCTGCGAGGACGCGGCGGCGCGACACGGGGCAAGAAGGCCGCTTCGGCCTGAGGCCTCTGCGTTTTCGGTGTCTTCGGCGTCATTCGACGTCATGTGGGTCCAACGGAATTCGGGGTGACCACCCGGCTGACCGCAAGGTCGCCCGGGTGGTTACTGTTCAGTCACTTCATACCGAGTGCTGACTGCACCCCATCCGGAGGCGCCCCATGACCTCGCTCGACACTGTGCTCGACAAGGACGGCGTACGGCTCACCGTCGACGACGCCGTTGCCACGGTGACGCTCACCAACCCGGCCAAGCGCAACGCTCAGTCTCCCGCTCTGTGGCGGGCGTTGACCGAGGCCGGACGGGCGCTGCCCGGCACGGTGCGGGTCGTGGTGCTCCGCGGCGAGGGCATGTCCTTCTCCGCGGGTCTCGACCGGCAGGCCTTCACTCCCGAGGGCTTCGACGGCGAGCCGTCGTTCCTCGACATGGCGCGCGGCCCGGAGGCCGAGCTCGACGCGACCATCGCCGAGTACCAGGAGGCGTTCACCTGGTGGCGCCGCAACGACCTCGTGTCGATCGCGACGGTCCAGGGCCATGCCATCGGCGCAGGCTTCCAGCTCGCCCTCGCCTGCGATCTGCGGATCGTCGCCGAGGACGTGCAGTTCGCCATGCGTGAGACCAGCCTCGGTCTCGTTCCCGACCTCACGGGCACCCACCCGCTGGTGCACCTCGTGGGGTACGCCCGCGCGCTCGAAATCTGCGCCACCGGCCGCTTCGTGCACGCCGAGGAGGCGGAGCGCACCGGCCTCGCCAACCTCGTGGTCCCCGCCGACCAGCTCGACGCGGCCGCCCGCGACCTGGCCGGGGCCCTGGTGGCGGCGCCGCGTGACGCCGTCGTCGAGACCAAGGCCCTCCTCGCCGGCGCGCTCTCGCGCGGCTACGAGGAGCAGCGCGTCGCCGAGCGGGCCGCCCAGGGCCGCCGGCTCCGCGACCTGGCGGGCATCACCGACTGACCACCTGCGTGACCAGCACCGACACCGGCAGCCGCTCCTCGGCGGCCGCCGCCACCGCCGTGCGCACCGACCGGGCGACGTCCAGCGCCCGGTGGTCCCCGGCCGTCGCCACCTCGACCCGCACATGGTCGTGGGAGGTGTGCACCGGGCCGCCCAGGACCCGGGTCAGCGAGACGACCCCCGGCACCCCGGCGGCAGCCGTCGCCACCGGTCCCTCCGGCTTCACGCCCGGGGCCGGCGGCGCCGTCCCGGCGGCCGTCACCTGATCGGTCGCACCGTCCTCCAGCAATGCCGTGACCGTCAGGTCCACCTCGGCGACCTCCAGACCCAGCCGGGCGGCGGCTGCCGTGAGCAGCGCCGCGCGCAGGGCCGCCGCGGTGTCGGGCAGCGGCCGGTCCGGGGTGGTGGAGAACTCCGCCTCGATCCGCAGCGGCCCCGGCGGCAGTGCGCTCGGCGGCGCCGGGGGTGGCGCCGGGGCCGCCGGGTCCGGTGACGCGTCGGGGCCACCCCCGGCCACAGCCGCCTCCAGGGCCTCCTCCGTCGGACCGATCCGCAGTTTCCCCAGCACCGTCCCGGGGAGGGCCGCCGCCTCGTGCAGCACCGACGCGGCGGCCGTCTCCGCGATCCACGCGCCGTCCGCGGGACCGCCCAGCGGCAGCAGCCTGCCCAGACCCAGCCGTTGCCGTACCGAAGCGGTCCATCCGTCGACCCTCTGCGGGCCCCGTGCCGTCGTCATCACCCCAGACTGCCGTATCCACGACGCGGGATGGGGAAAGCGCACTTAACGTGGGCAAGGAAGTCCAAACCAGTCCCGAAGGGAAGGCCGGCGATGACTGAGAGCTCCCAGCGCAACAACCCCGACAGCGGGTCCGGTGAGAGGACACCGCTGAGCAAGCGCGGCGGCGGCGACCCGGGTACCCGGGGCCGCACCACCATCGCCGACGGCGTCGTCGAGAAGATCGCCGGGATGGCGGCACGCGATGTGGTCGGCGTCCACGCGATGGGCAGCGGCCTGTCCCGGACGTTCGGCGCGGTCCGCGACCGGGTCCCCGGCGGCGGCAAGTCCGTCACCCGCGGGGTCAAGGCCGAGGTCGGCGAGTCGCAGACTGCCCTCGATCTGGAGATCGTCGTCGACTACGGCGTGGCGATCTCCGACGTGGCCCGCGACGTACGCGAGAACGTCATCGCGGCGGTGGAGCGCATGACCGGCCTCGAGGTCGTCGAGGTCAATATCGCCGTCAGCGACGTCAAGTTGCCCGATGAGGACGACGATGACGACGGCAACGACGATCAGCGTCTCCAGTAGCCCTTCCGCACCTCCGTCGCACGGCAGTTGAGGAGAGAGACACGATGAGCATGGCTGTCGCCGGCCTGTTGGCCGGCATGGCGCTCGGGTTCGCCGGGTATTTCGGCGGGTTCGGAGCCTTCGTACTGGTGGCCGCGCTGGGCGCGGTCGGCTTCATCGCCGGCCGCTTCCTGGACGGCGACCTGGAGCCCGGCGACTTCTTCCGGAGTCGCGAGCGCGGCGACCGGCGACGGTGACGGTGACGGAGGTGACCGGCCGGGTCGCCGCCGCGATACGGGGCGAGACCCGGATCGCCGACCGCGTCGTCGCCAAGATCGCCGCCCAGGCGGCGAAGGAGGCGGTCGACGAACCACCCGCGGACGGGGCGTCGCCGCGAGCCACGGTCACCGTGCACCGCGACGCCGCCCGGGTCCGCGTCAGCCTGGAGCTCGGCTACCCCAGCGACATCGGCCGCCAGTGCGGTGCCGTACGCCGCCGGGTCGCCCAGCGCGTCAAGGCACTGGCAGGCATGGAGGTGCCCGAGGTGGCCGTGCAGGTCGAACGGCTGCACCCCGCCGGAGCGAGCGCCGCCGCACAGGGGAGAATCCGATGACCGAACCCGGTGAACCGACCGGCTCCACCCGGCGGATGCCCACCGTGGGACAGGGCGACGGCGACACGGTCCCGCGGGCCCCGGACACATCGGCCGACGCCCGCGAACCGGTCCCCACCCTGGAGCGGGGCGACAGCGCCGCCGGCCGCTTCTGGTCCGCCCGCCGCGTCCCGGCCGCCCTGCTGGCCCTCGTACTCCTGGGCGGTGCCGGGCTGCTGCTCTACGACGTCGCCGCCGTACGGGCCGGCCACCCGGCCATGCGGTGGCGTCGCTCCCTCGCCGACGGACTGGCCGAACAGCGGCTGGACGACGTCGCGGTGCTCATCGGGGCCGGCGTCGCGGCACTGATCGGCCTCTGGCTGATCCTGCTCGCCCTCACCCCCGGACTGCGCGACCTGCTGCCGATGCGTCGTGACCGCGCCGAGGTCCGGGCCGGACTCGACCGCACCGCCGCCGCACTGGTCCTGCGGGACCGGTCCGTGGAGGTGTCCGGCGTGCAGTCCGTGCGGGTCAGGATGGGACGGCGGAAGGCGAAGGTGCGCGCGCTCTCCCACTTCCGGGAGCTCGACGACGTGCGGACCGACCTGGACGCCGTACTGGAGAAGGCCCTACGGGAGCTGGGTCTGGCGCGTCCGCCGGCCCTCTCCGTCGAGGTGCACCGACCGGCGAAGAAGGGATGAGCCCCATGCGCTCCACCGTCAACCGGGTCCTGCTGGCCCTGGCCGGGCTGGTGCTGGTCGTCGTCGGCGGAGCGGTGCTCGCCGCCGGCCTCGGCGCCTCCGTGCCGTCCTGGTGGCCCTGGGACGGCAAGACCGACGTGCTGCTGAGCACGGCCGACCGGCAGCGCTGGCGCGACGAGGGCTGGTGGTGGCCCACGGTGATCGCCGTCCTGGCCGTCCTCGTGATCCTCGCCCTGTGGTGGTTCCTCGCCCAGCTCCGCCGCGGCCGGCTCGCCGACGTACTGGTGGACAGCGGCGACGGCGAAGGGGCACAAGTGCGGGGCCGCGCCCTGGAGGGCGTCCTCGCCGGGGAGGCGGAAACACTGGACGGAGTGGCCCGCGCCCAGGCGATGCTGACCGGCCGCCGCACCGCGCCCCGGGCCCGGGTCCGCCTGCTGATGGAACCGCACGCCGCACCCCTGGGCACGCTGAACGCGGTCGCCGACGGGGCGCTGGCGCACGCACGCGACTCGGCCGGTCTGGACGGGCTCCCCGCCGAGGTGCGCATCAGGGCCGTCAAGCACCGCGCGGAGCGGGTGTCCTGACGGCCCTGTGAGGCACCTGCGGAGCGGTGGGGGCGGGTCAGAAGCCGTGCCGTGATCCGCCGTCGACCGGGACCATGACGCCCGTCAGGTACGAGGCGGCGGGGGAGAGCAGGAAGGCCGCGGTCTTCCCGAACTCCTCGGGCGTCCCGTAGCGCCGCAGCGGAATCCGCGCCTCGTTCGCGGTGCGGGCGGCCTCCGCGTCGCCGGACAGGGCGTCCAGTTCGCGGACCCGGTCGGTGTCGATCCGGGCCGGCAGCACGCCCACCACCCGGATGCCGCGCGGGCCCAGCTCGTCGGCCAGCGACTTGGCGAAACCGGCGAGACCGGGTCGCAGTCCGTTGGAGATGGTCAGCCCCGCGATCGGCTCATGGACCGATCCGGAGAGCACGAAGCCGATCACGCCGCCCTCGCCGAGCGCGGCCGCGGCCGTCCGGGCGAGGCGTACCGCTCCCAGGAACACCGTCTCGAACGCCGTCTGCCACTGGTCGTCCGTGTTGTCCGCGAGGAAGCCGGGGGCGGGCCCGCCGACGCTGATGAGGATGCCGTCGAGCCGTCCGAAGCGTTCCCGCGCCGTGTCCACCAAGCGCTGGGCGGCGCTCGGGTCGGCGTTGTCGGCGGCGAGCCCGACCGCGTCCGGGCCCAGCTCGGCGGCGGCCTCCGCGACGGACTTCTCGTCCCGGCCGGTGATGATCAGTTTCGCGCCGTCGGCGGCCAACGAGCGGGCCGTGGCGTTGCCGAGGCCCCGGGTCGCTCCGGTGACGATGTAGACGCGGTCCTTCAGTCCAAGATCCATGGCCCTATCCTGCCGGGTCCTCCCCGGCCAGGTCGACAGCGGAGTTCACCAGCCCGACATGGCTGAAGGCCTGGGGGAAGTTGCCCAGCTGCCGTCCCGCCGCCACGTCGTACTCCTCGGCCAGCAGGCCCACGTCGTTGCGCAGCCCCAGCAGATGCTCGAACAGCTCCCGCGCCTCGTCCGGCCTGCCGATCCGCTGCAACGCGTCCACCAGCCAGAACGAGCAGGCGAGGAACGCGCCCTCGTCGCCCGGCAGTCCGTCCACGGAGACGCCCTGGGTGCTGTAGCGGCGGACCAGCCCGTCGCTGCCCAGCTCGGCGCGGACCGCGTCCACCGTGCCGATCACCCGCGGGTCCTCCGGCGGCAGGAAGCCGGTCCGCACGATGAGCAGCGTCGAGGCGTCCAGCTCCCGTGACCCGTAGGACTGGGTGAAGGTGTTCCGCTCGGGGTCGTACCCCTTCTCGCAGACCTCGGCGTGCACCGCGTCCCGCATCGCCCGCCAGCGCTCCGCGTCGCCGGGCAGTTCGGGGTTCTCCTCCAGCGAGCGCACCGCCCGGTCGGCGGCGACCCAGGCCATCACCTTGGAGTGCACGAAGTGCCGCCGGGCGCCGCGGATCTCCCACAGGCCCTCGTCGGGCTCGCGCCAGGTCGACTCCAGGAAGCCGAGCAGGCTGAGCTGGAGGTTCCAGGCGTGCGGCTTGTCGCCGAGACCGGCGACGCGGGCGAGCCGGAGCGCGTCGATGACCTCGCCGTACACATCGAGCTGACGCTGACGGACCGCGGCGTTGCCGGTGCGCACCGGCCGGGAGTGCTCGTACCCGGCGAGCCAGGGCAGCTCCGACTCGGGCAGCCTTCGCTCGCCCGCCAGTCCGTACATGATCTGGAGGTCGGCCGGGTCCCCGGCGACGGCTCGCAGCAGCCAGTCCCGCCAGGCCTCCGCCTCCTCCAGATAGCCGGCCGAGACCATCGCCCCGAGCGTCAGCGTGGCGTCCCGCAGCCAGCAGAAGCGGTAGTCCCAGTTCCGTACGCCGCCGATCTCCTCCGGCAGGGAGGTGGTCGGGGCCGCCACGATGCCGCCCGTCGGGCCGTACGTCAGCGCCTTCAGGGTGATCAGGGACCGCATCACGGCCTCGCGGTAGGGGCCTTCGTAGGTACAGGCGTCGGTCCACTTCGCCCAGTCGTGGAGGGTGTGCTTGAGCGCCTTGTGCGGGTCGATCAGCTTCGGGCGCGGGGAGTGCGAGGGGTGCCAGGTCAGCACGAACGCCACGCTCTCGCCCTCGGCGACGGTGAACGAGGAGCAGGTGCTGAACTGCTGGCCCCACGTCTTGACCGGCGGTTCGCTGCGCAGCCACACGGAGTCGGGACCGGCGACCGCCACCCGGTGGCCGTGCGAACGCCGCACCCAGGGCACCACCGAACCGAAGTCGAAGCGCAGCCGCAGCACCGAACTCATGTCGACGCTGCCGCTGACGCCCTCGACGATCCGGATCAGGTCCGGCGACTTGTCGCGCTGCGGCATGAAGTCGATGACCTTCACCGTGCCGGTCCGCGTCTCCCAGTACGTCTCCAGGACCAGGGAGTCACCCGCGTACCCGCGCCGGGTGCAGGCGTCCGAGGCGTTGGCCCCCTTGGGCGCGATGCGCCAGTGGCCGTTCTCCTCGGTGCCGAGCAGGGCGGCGAAGCAGGCGCCGGAATCGAAGCGGGGCAGGCAGAGCCAGTCGACAGAACCGTTCCTGCCGACGAGCGCGGCGGTCTGGAGATCGCCGATCAGGGCGTAGTCCTCGATGCGTGGGGTCACGCCAGGCGTTTTCCCGAACCTGGCCCATGTCAACCAGCCATGAGGCCCGAGGGTGTGCCCAGGACCTCAGGCGCTCGCCGGTGCGGGCTGCTCGGGGGCGTCGGCCGTCGCGTTCTCGGCCTGCTCACGGTCGCGCTTCTCACGGCGTACGAGAATGATCCAGCCGACCGGGACGGCGGCGACGAACAGCCACCACTGGACGGCGTAGGCCATGTGCGGGCCGATCGAGCTGTCGTCGGGGGAGGCGATCTGCTCCGGCAGATCACCCGTCGGCCGGGGCTCGGTCTGCTCGATGTATCCGCCGAGGACCGTCCGGGAAAGCAGCTGGGACTGCTGGTCGCTGTTGATCAGCATCACCTGCCGGTCCGGCAGCCCCGCCAGGTCCTTGATGCCGCTGCTGCCGGTCGTCTCGTCCGCCTTGAGGCGGCCGGCGACGGTCACTTCGCCCCGGGGCGCGGGCGGCACGTCGGGGAAGGCGGTCTGGTTCGGCGCGGCCGGGACCCAGCCGCGGTTGACCAGGACGGTGCCGCCGCCCTTGAGGTCCAGCGGGGTCAGGACGTGGACGCCGATGCGGTCGTCGTCCGAGGTCCGGCGGCGGACGACCACCTCGTGCTCGGTGTCGAACGTCCCCGTCGCGGTGACCGCCCGCCAGTAGTCCGAACGCGGGACGGTGTGTCCGGGAGAGGTGAGCTCGGAGACCGGGACCGGCCGCGCGTCGAGGTTCCGGGAGATCAGCCCGTTCTGCTCGACCCGGTGCCCGTGCTTGTGGAACTGCCAGAAACCCAGCTCGATCATCGTCGGGATCAGCGCGAGGCCGAGCAGGGTGAGGATCACCCACTGCCGGGTCAGGAGGAAGCGGTACACCCCATGACCGTACAACCGGGGTCATGGGGTGCGGCACTCAGGGGTGGAGCCGGAGCGGCCCGGCGGCGGGGTGTTACGTCAGGCTCTGTCCACGATGCCCGCCTTCCCCTCGGCGCGGGCGCAGTGGGCGCCGCAGTACCAGTGCCCGTCGACCTCGACGCCCTGCCCGATCACCTGGACCCGGCAGTGCTCGCAGATCGGCGCCATGCGGTGGATGGCGCAGGAGAAGCAGTCGAAGACGTGCACCGCGCCCTGCGCGTGCACCTCGAAGGACATGCCGTAGTCGTTTCCGCAAACCTCACAACGTGCCATGCGCCACAGGGTGGGACGCCCGGTGGCCACGGGGCGAGCGGCCGCCGGGCGAGTCGCGACCGGTTCACTCCGATGACGGTGCGGGGGCCTGGTGCGGCAGGATCACCCCCGGAACCGGTTCGGCGGGGGCCACGTCGCGCAGCAGATGGGTGAAGGCGCTCTCCTCCAGGATCGGCGTCCCGAAGGTCTTCGCCTTCTGTGTCTTGGACGTGGCGGCGTCGGGGTCGTTGGTCACCAGCAGACTGGTCAGCCGCGACACACTGGTCGCCACGTGCAGGCCGGCCTCCACCGCCCGGTCCTCCAGCAGCTCCCGGTCGATCGAGGTGTCCCCGGAGAAGGCCACCCGCATCCCCTGCTGGAGCGGCTTCTCCTTCTCGTACCGCCCCGGATTGGGATACGGGCAGGCCGGCCGCTTGCGCGAGGGCCGCCAGCTGTTCTGCTGCCGGGAGGGCTGATAGCCGACGCGCGGGGTGACGGGGGAGTCGGACCACTCGGTCAGCGGACGGCACTCCAGCAACGGCAGCCGCACCCCGCCCCGGGCCGCGGCGTGCAGGCTCGGCCGGAACGCCTCGGCCAGCACCCGGGCGTCGTCCAGGGCGTGGTGGGCCTGCTGCTGTACGACTCCGAAGTGCGCGGCGAGCGAGGCAAGCTTGTGGTTGGGCAGCGGCAGCCGCAACTCCTTGGCCAGCGCGATCGTGCACAGCCGGTGCTCGACCGGGGCGATCACCGACGCACGCGCGTACTCCCGGGCGATCATCGACCAGTCGAACGCCGCGTTGTGCGCGACGAGCACCCGGTCCGCGAGCCGTTCCGACAACTCGGTGGCCACGTCGGGGAAGAGCGGCGCGCCTTCGAGCACCTCGCTCGTCAGCCCGTGGATCCAGACGGGACCGGGGTCCCGCTCCGGGTTGACCAGCGTGTACCAGTGGTCCTCGACATTGCCCAGGGCGTCCAGCCGGTAGACGGCGGCGGACACTATCCGGTCGTCGCGGGCGAGTCCGGTGGTCTCCACGTCGACGACCGCGTACCCCTGGGGGTAGGCGGTCGGCCATGGTGCGGCTGTCTGGCGGTCGTCGAGCATGGTCACAGAGAATACGGGCCGCGACTGACAGTCCCCTATTCGGCCGGGCGGGGCCGGGTGCGGTGAGGCGTCGGGGCCCCGCAACTCCGCTCCGTGCCCAGCGCCTTCGGGTCAGCCGAGCGCCGCGGCCGGATCGCCCGCGGTCACCCGGTCGAGCGTGCGTATCCGGTCCGCGAAGGCCGCCGTTTCCTCCCCGGCCGCGCGGTGGTAGCGCACGAGTGCGTCCCCGCGGGAGGCCGCCACCTCGTCGGTCCGGGCCGCCGCGTGCCGCACCGCCAGATCCCAGCGCACGGGGCGACCGGTCGCACGCTGCCGACGGTGGTGCAGAGCGCGCACGGCTGGTGCGGCCGCTGGAACAGCAGGGTGAACACCCGGTCCACGTACAGCTGGAGCGTGTCGTCCGGCACGGAGGCCGGGAAGCCGCGGAAGAGCGGCATGTGGGTGCGGTCCGCGCCCAGCTCCGCGTCGATGTGCCGCACCAACTGCTTCCCCGTGTCCGCCGGTCCGGCCGGCCCCGGAGAGGCGAGGGCGGTGCGCAGCCCCGGCGTCAGGGCGAACCCGCGGTCCAGGAGCCCGGCCTCCAGGGCCACCAGCCCGGTCGTCGTCGGCGGGTCACCGGGCCGGCGCCCGGCCTCCCCGACGTACACCGTCCGAAGACGCCGGAGCAGCACGGACGACAGTGACGGCGGCACGGACGAACAGGCCCCAGGGGAGGAGAGGGAGGAGGAAGGAGGCGGGGGCGGAGAGTGGGTGCGCTAGGAGTGTCGTAGAGGTGGAGAAGGAAGCACACCGCGGAGCCGCCCCCGCGCAAGAGGGAGCTCAGGAAGGCGCTTCGATGCGCGCCACGGATCTAGCGGCCCGTCGTCCCTTGGCAGAAGGTGCCAAAGACTGCTGACACCAGGTCTCGCATACTTGTGGGTAACAACGTCTAGCCCTCGCCGGCCCGCGGCCCTACGGTGCTCGCATGGAGCCGAACCTGCCCGATGTCGTGCTGTGGTCAATACCGGCCTTCGTGCTGCTCACCGTGATCGAGATGGTCAGCTACCGCCTCCACCCGGACGAGGACGCCGCCGGGTACGAGACCAGGGACGCCGCCACCAGCCTCACCATGGGCATCGGCAGCCTGGGCTTCGACCTGCTGTGGAAGATCCCCATCCTGGCGATCTACATGGGTGTGTACGAGCTGACGCCGCTGCGGGTGCCCGTGCTGTGGTGGACCGTCCCGCTGATGCTCCTCGCCCAGGACTTCTTCTACTACTGGTCCCACCGCGGCCACCACGTGATCCGGATCCTGTGGGCCTGCCACGTGGTCCACCACTCCAGCGAGAAGTTCAACCTCACCACCGCGCTGCGCCAGCCCTGGACCTCCGCGACCGTCTGGCCCTTCTACCTGCCGCTGATCGCCTGCGGGGTGCACCCGGCGGCGCTCGCGTTCTGCCAGTCGGCCAATCTCGTCTACCAGTTCTGGGTGCACACCGAGCGCGTCGGCAAGCTCCCGCGCCCCTTCGAGTACGTCCTCAACACGCCCTCCCACCACCGCGTCCACCACGCCTCCCAAGGCGGCTACCTGGACCGCAACTACGGCGGGATCCTGATCATCTGGGACCGGATGTTCGGATCCTTCGCGGCCGAGACCGAGCGGCCCGTCTACGGGCTCACCAAGAACATCTCCACCCACAACCCGCTGCGCGTCGCGACCCACGAGTACGCCGCCATCGCCCGGGACGTCCGGGCCGCCGGCACCTGGAGCGAGCGGGCCGGACGGGTCTTCCGCGGGCCCGGCTGGCAGCCGGCGCCGAAGGCGGGGGCGGGGGCCGGGATCGCGGCAGCGGAACCCGTGCACGTGTCCATGGAGACCTCCGCCCCGGAACGCGCCCTGTGAGCGCCACCGACTCCCGCCCCGCGAGCACCCGCGGAGCCGAGCGCTTCGCCCGCTCCGTCCTCCTCGCCTTCCTCGTCGCCGCCACGGTCGACCTGGCCGGGCTGATCGCCGGGGCCGACACCGTCCACCTGGTCGCGAAGCCGCTGCTGATGCCGCTGCTCGCCGGGTACGCGGCACTCCGCGGCGGACCCCGGCTCCTCGTCGCGGCCCTGCTGTTCGGGTGGGGCGGCGACGTCTTCCTGCTCGCCGACGACGACCTGGCCTTCCTCGTCGGCATGGGCTCCTTCGCCGTCGGCCACGTCTGCTACCTGACGCTGTTCGGCCGCGACCGGGCCCGTGCGCCGCTGGCCACGGGCGTCGCCTACGCCCTCGTCCTGGTCGTCTTCCTCGTGCTGATCTGGCCTGACCTCCCGGCGGACCTGCGTATCCCGCTGACCGGCTACAGCCTGCTGCTCACGGCCGTGGCCTGGCGGGCCGGCGTGCTCGGCCGGTACGCGGCGGCCGGCGGGGCGCTCTTCCTGATCTCCGACGCCCTCATCGCCACCGGCATCGCGGACTGGCCGCAGGCGCCCGCCCCCGACTTCTGGGTGATGCTCACCTACATCGCCGCCCAGGCCCTGCTGACCCTCGGGGTGCTCACGGCGGCCCCGGCCGGCGGAACCGGGCGTACCGGGGCGTACCGTGAACCGGGTACCAGCATCTGAGACCGGCAAGGACCCCGAACGTATGCGCGCCACCGTCATCCACGCCCCCCACGACATCCGGGTGCAGGAGGTGCCGGACCCGGGGATCCAGCACCCCACCGACGTGGTGCTCAGGGTCCTGCGGGCCTGCATCTGCGGCAGCGACCTGTGGGCCTACCGGGGCGAGTCGGCCCGGCGGCCCGGTCAGCGCATCGGCCACGAATTCCTCGGCGTCGTCGAGGAGGCGGGATCCGGCGTCAACGGGTTCGCCGTGGGCGATCTGGCCGTCGCCCCGTTCGTCTGGTCCGACGGCACCTGCACCTACTGCGCCGAGGGCCTCACCACCTCCTGCCCCGAGGGCGGCTTCTGGGGCTCGGTCGGCCCGGACGGCGCGCAGTCGGACGGCGGCCAGGGCGAGGCCGTCCGCGTCCCCCACGCCGACGGCACCCTGGTCAAGCTCCCGGCCGCCGCCGCCTCCGACGACCGCCTGCTCACCGCCCTGCTCGCGCTCTCCGACGTCCTGGGCACCGGCCACCACGCCGCTGTCGGCGCGGGCGTCGGGCCGGGCAGCACCGTCGCGGTCGTCGGTGACGGCGCGGTCGGCCTGTGCGGGGTGCTCGCCGCCGAGCGGCTCGGCGCCGAGCGGGTCATCGCGCTCGGCCGCCACACCGCGCGCACCGACATCGCCCGTCGCTTCGGCGCGACCGACGTGGTCGCCGAACGCGGCGACGCCGCCCTCGCCGCCGTCCGCGAACTGACCCGGGGCGAGGGCGCGCACAGCGTCATCGAGGCCGTCGGCACCGAGCAGTCGATGCGCACCGCCCTCGGCATCGTCCGCGACGGCGGTTCCATCGGCTACGTGGGCGTGCCGCACGGCAGCGCCACCGGCGTGGACCTCGGCGTGATGTTCGGCCGGAACATCGCCCTGCGCGGCGGCGTCGCCCCCGTACGCCGGTACATACCGGAACTGCTCCCCGACGTGCTGGACGGCACGATCGACCCGTCGCCCGTCTTCGACCGGTCCATCGGCCTGGACGAGGTACCCGTCGGCTACAAGGAGATGGACGAGCGGACCGCGCTGAAGGTGCTCATCACGCCGTAGCGCCCCGGCACGGGGAGAGGGCCCGGGGAGAACGTCCTCCCCGGGCCCTCTCTCCTCGCTCGGAGTGCCTACCAGCGCACCGCGTCCAGCGCGTCGACCACGCCGGCCCCGTAGAAGCCGTTGTAGTTCTTGCCGCCCTCGCACACCGCGTCGATGACACCGTCACCGTTGATGTCGTACGGCTCACCGCACGCCTTCGCGTCCGCCTGGAGCGTCAGCAGCGCCTTCACCGCGGCCGGCGAGGCGTAGGGGTGCTTGGACTTGATCAGCGCCACGACGCCCGCGACGTGCGGGGACGCCATCGACGTACCGGCCTTGTAACCGAACTTGCCGCCCGGCAGCGTCGACAGGATCAGCCCGTTGACGGCCGGCGGCTCGGGGGTCTGGTAGACCGTCGAGTCACCGCCCGGGGCGGCCACGTCGATGATGCCCTTGCCGTAGTTCGAGTACGAGGACTTCAGGCCCTTCGCACCCGTCGCGGAGACCGTCACGACACCCGGCAGCATGGTCGGGATGTCCGGGCACGCGCTCGGGTCGATCGTCCGCGTGACCGTCTCGGTGTCGTTCGGGCTGGTCGTGTCCTCGATCGCGTCGAGCGCCAGGTCGTGGCGGGAGTTCCCGGCCGCGGCGACGTTGACCGTGCCCTTGCGCTCCGCGTACTTCACGGCGCGGGTGAGGGCGTCGACCAGGGCACCCTGGTCCGGGTCGTTCTTGCAGTTGAACAGCCACGGGTCGGTGTAGTAGCTGTTGTTGGTCACCTCGACACCGCGCTCGGCGGCCCAGAGGAACCCGCAGACGACGGCCTCGGTGTAGAAGAACCCGTTCGGGTTCGACACCTTGATGCCCGACACCTTCACGCCGGGGGCGACGCCGGTGACACCGCCGCCGTTCTTCGCGGCGGCGATGGTGCCCGCCACATGTGTGCCGTGGTCGCTCTCGCCCGCCGCCGGACGCCAGGAGCCGGCGGTGGTGTCCGGAGCGCCCGACACGCAGTTGGCCGAGGCGCCGGTGTCGAAGTTCGGGGCCAGGTCCGGGTGGGTGTCGTCGACGCCCGTGTCGATGACGGCGACCGTCACCCGCTTCGAGCCCAGCGACTTCTCGTGCGCCTTGTCCGCCTTGATCGCGGGCAGCGACCACTGGAGGGGCTCCAGCGGGTCCTCGCCGGCCTTCGCGTCCGCGGCGGCGGCCGCCGCCTGCTCGGCGGTGAGCGGCTGCGCTATCGCGCCGACGTCCTTGGTGGCCTGCGGCACGATCGGGTTCGTGCGGGTGGCGCCCGCCGACTCCACGCCGCGTACCCGGCGGATCGTTTCGCCGAAGGCGGGGTTCTGCGAGTGGACGACGATGACGCCGATCTGCTCATAGGCGATGACGACGGTGCCGCCGGCCTTGGCGATCGCCTTCTTGACGTTCTTGACTGTGCCGTGTCCGCCCCGCGTGTTGACCACGTAGGACAGCTTCGGTCCGTCGGTCCGCACACTCGCGGCGGCCTGCTCCCCGGTGGGCGCCGCCGTGGCCGTCGCCGTCGGCAGGAAGCCGAGCGAGGCGGTCAGCGCGAGTCCGACGGGCACCGCGAGTGCGCGGGTCCGTCTCGATGCCAGATGAGCCATGGGGTCTCCACATCATCCGTGCCGAACGACCGGACACCTGGCGTGTTCGGTCGCGTACATGACGAGTGAAGCTATCGCTGATCATCCCGGCGCATCAACGCTTACGGGCAAGTGAGTTCGAAGAGTGACCTGTGCGGCTGAATGCGAACGGGTGACTTCCGGGCAACCGGGCGCACCGCGGCGCCTCCGGGAAGGCGAAAGACGCGGTGAACCGCTTCGTCGCGCCCTCCGTGCCGTTGTCCAGGAGGCACATCACCGTCCCCGTCGGTAACGAGGCTTCCCTTGACACCCACCGTCCCCCAGATCACCGCACCCCCGTCGCGAGGAGATTCCGTGGCTACCGATGCACCGCCGCCCGAGGGCGGTTCGCCCGCCGGCCCCGTCCAGCCCACCACCGAGGCGTTCGTCGCGATGCAGGCGAGCCCGGACTTCGCCGACCTGCGCCGCTCCCACCGCTCCTTCGCCTTCCCCCTGACCATCGCCTTCGTGACCTGGTACCTGCTCTACGTCCTGCTCTGCAACTACGCCGGCGGGTTCATGGCCACCAAGGTCGTCGGCAACATCAACATGGCGCTCGTCCTCGGACTCGCCCAGTTCGCCACCACCTTCCTCATCGCCTGGCTCTACTCCCGGCACGCCGCCACCAAGCTCGACCCCAAGGCCGACGCGATCAAGTCCCGTATGGAGGCCGACGTATGAGCGCCGCCCACGCCCTCTATCCCACCGTCCAGCTCGCCGCCACCGAGGGAGCGAGCGAGCACCGGCCGCTGATCATCACGCTGTTCGCGGCCTTCGTCGTGGCGACCCTCTTCATCACCGTGTGGGCGGGCCGCCAGACCAAGAGCGCCGCCGACTTCTACGCGGGCGGCCGCCAGTTCACCGGATTCCAGAACGGACTCGCGGTCTCCGGCGACTACATGTCCGCCGCGTCCTTCCTCGGCATCGCCGGAGCCATCGCCCTCTTCGGGTACGACGGCTTCCTGTACTCCATCGGCTTCCTGGTCGCCTGGCTCGTCGCCCTGCTCCTGGTCGCCGAACCGCTGCGCAACTCCGGGCGCTACACCATGGGCGACGTCCTCGCCTACCGGATGCGCCAGCGCCCCGTCCGCACCGCCGCCGGCACATCCACGATCGTCGTCTCGATCTTCTACCTGCTGGCGCAGATGGCCGGCGCGGGCGTCCTCGTCTCGCTGCTCCTCGGCATCACCAGCGACGCCGGGAAGGTCCTCATCGTCGCCCTCGTCGGCGTGCTCATGATCCTCTACGTCACCATCGGCGGCATGAAGGGCACCACCTGGGTGCAGATGGTCAAGGCCGTCCTGCTCATCGCGGGCACCCTGCTCATCACCTTCCTGATCCTGCTGAAGTTCAACTTCAACATCTCCGACCTGCTCGGCACCGCCGCCAGCAACAGCGGCAAGGGCGCGGCCTTCCTGGAGCCCGGCCTGAAGTACGGCGTCGACAACGTCTCGAAGCTGGACTTCATCTCGCTCGGCATCGCCCTGGTCCTCGGCACCGCGGGGCTGCCGCACATCCTGATCCGCTTCTACACCGTGCCCACCGCCAAGGCCGCGCGTAAGTCCGTGAACTGGGCGATCGGCATCATCGGCGCCTTCTACCTGATGACGATCGTGCTCGGCTTCGGCGCGGCGGCGATCCTCAAGCCCGGCGACATCATCGCCTCCAACAAGGCGGGCAACACCGCGGCGCCACTCGCCGCACTGGAGATCGGCGGCGGCTCCGGATCCACCGGCGGCGCCATCCTCCTCGCGGTGATCTCCGCCGTCGCCTTCGCCACCATCCTCGCCGTCGTCGCCGGACTCACCCTCGCCTCCTCCTCGTCCTTCGCGCACGACATCTACGCCAACGTCATCCGCAGGGGGAAGGCCACCGAGAAGGAGGAGGTCCGCGCCGCACGCTGGGCCACCGTCGCGATCGGCATCGTCTCCATCGGCCTCGGCGCACTCGCCCGCGACCTGAACGTCGCCGGGCTCGTCGCCCTGGCCTTCGCGGTCGCCGCCTCCGCCAACCTGCCGACGATCCTCTACAGCCTCTTCTGGAAGCGCTTCACCACCCAGGGGGCCCTCTGGTCCATCTACGGAGGCCTCGCCTCCTCCGTCCTGCTGGTGCTGTTCTCGCCGGTCGTCTCCTCCAAGCCGAGCTCGATGTTCCCGGACGTCGACTTCGCCTGGTTCCCGCTGGAGAACCCCGGCCTGATCTCGATCCCGCTCGGCTTCCTGCTCGGCTGGGCCGGCTCGCTGCTCTCCAAGGAGAAGCCCGACACGGACAAGTACGCCGAACTGGAGGTCAAGTCCCTCACCGGCGTCGGAGCCCACTGAGCACACCGGGAGGACCCGCCCCCGGTCCACTGCCGGCAGGCCCTTCGGCTCATCACCCACCACCCGCGGCCGGGCCGCGTCGTAGAGTCCTACGACGCGGCCCGGCCGCACCTCGTGGCAAACGAGCCACCCCGTTGTCACACGTCTCACGTAGGCTCGGGAGTACAAGAGGCCACCAGAGCGACCGCACCACCGCGGACACCCCGGGGGAGGGACCCACTGTGCTCATCGACACCTACGACCGGGTCGCCACCGACCTGCGCGTATCACTCACCGACAAGTGCAACCTGCGCTGCACCTACTGCATGCCCGAAGAGGGCCTCCAGTGGCTCGGCAAGAGCGAGCTGCTCTCCGACGACGAGATCGTCCGCCTGATCCGTATCGCCGTCACCTCGCTCGGCATCACCGAGGTCCGCTTCACCGGCGGCGAGCCCCTGCTCCGTCCCGGCCTCGTCTCCATCGTCGAGCAGTGCGCGGGGCTCACCCCGCGCCCCCGCATGTCGCTCACGACCAACGGCATCGGACTCAAGCGGACCGCCACCGCCCTCAAGGCCGCGGGGCTCGACCGGGTCAACGTCTCGCTGGACACCCTGCGACCCGACGTCTTCAAGACCCTCACCCGCCGCGACCGCCACAAGGACGTGCTGGACGGCCTGGAGGCCGCCCGCGAGGCCGGGCTCACCCCGGTGAAGGTCAACTCCGTCCTGATGCCGGGACTCAACGACGACGAGGCCCCCGAGCTGCTCGCCTGGGCCGTCGCCCACGACTACGAGCTCCGCTTCATCGAGCAGATGCCGCTCGACGCCCAGCACGGCTGGAAGCGCGACGGCATGATCACCGCCGGGGACATCCTCGCCTCGCTGCGCACCCGCTTCACCCTCACCGCGGAGGGCGACGAGTCCCGCGGCTCCGCCCCCGCCGAGCGCTGGACCGTCGACGGCGGTCCGCACCGCGTCGGCGTGATCGCCTCCGTCACCCGCCCGTTCTGCCGCGCCTGCGACCGCACCCGGCTCACCGCCGACGGCCAGGTCCGCACCTGCCTCTTCGCCCGTGAGGAGACGGACCTGCGAGGGGCACTGCGCGGGGACGCGCCGGACGAGGAGATCGCCCAGCTCTGGAAGACGGCCATGTGGGGCAAGAAGGCCGGCTCCGGACTGGACGACCCGTCCTTCCTGCAGCCCGACCGCCCGATGTCGGCGATCGGCGGCTGAGGCCGGGCGCCCGAGCTCCGAGGGGCCGAGGACCAAGGCCTCCGAGGGGCGATGAAGAACCCCCGAGGATCCCCGGGATCAGGCCTCGGTCTCCTTCCCGTCCCCGGCTCCCCAGTCCTCCAGCGCCACGACGTCCTTGAGGAAACCCCGTACACCGAGGAACGAGGACAGGTGCTCCCGGTGCTCGTCGCAGGCCAGCCAGGTCTTGCGTCGCTCGGGCGTGTGCAGTTTGGGGTTGTTCCAGGCGAGCACCCACACGGCGGCGGCCCGGCAGCCCTTGGCGGAACAGAGCGGGGCACCGGTGGGACTCTCGGCGGACGTCTCGGGAAAAATCACGTGGCCCAGCCTAAGTCAGGTGCTCCACGAGCTTTCTGACGCATCCCCGGCCGGAGAAAGGGCGACGCCGAGCAGCCACGGGGGGAGCTGCCCGGCGTCGGTCCGTCGCTCCGACGGGGGATGCGGAGCGCTTTCGAAGTATGTCACGGGCACCGGGGTGCGGTGCACCGGAACGTCATGATTGATCTGAGCTTTTATTGAGCTTTGAGGGACGTGCGGGCTCAGGTGTGCTCATGCGGCGGCCGGGCTCCGCCGGACGCCCCCTCGGCCTCCCCGGACTCCGCCGGACCGGGCACCGGGGCGGCCTCCACAGCAGGCCGCAGCGGCATCTGCACGAACGTCGTCGGCAGCGAAGTCGCGTTCTCCCGGCCCGCGTTGGCGATGACCACCGCCACGTACGGCAGCAGCACCCCCAGCGCGAGCGCCACGATCGCCACATGCCGCTCCACGTTCCACAGCACCGCGGCCAGTACCACCGACACCGTGCGCACCGACATCGAGATCACATAGCGTCGCTGTCGGCGGCGGACGTCGTCCGTCAGCCCCTGACGGGCGCCCGTGATCCGGATGACCTCCGTACCCGCGCTCTTCCGCAGCATGCTCCACCACCAGATCTCGTCGCCGGACGCTCCCGGACCGGGCCGCATCCACGGTACGCCCGGCACCGACCGGGCGGGCGACCGGGGCGAGCTGTACGAGGGGACGGGGGCGGAGCGGGGGCGTGCCGAGGTCCCTCGGACGGCCCAACCGGGCATGCGCCCCCCGGACGGCGGGCCGAGACTGGGCGGACGCGCACTCCGCGCCGCACGAGGAGGCGAAATGAGCTGGTTGTGGGCAATCATCGTGGGACTGGTGCTGGGTGTCATCGCCAGAGCGATCCTGCCGGGCAAACAGGACATCCCGCTCTGGCTGACGGCCGTGTTCGGCATCCTCGGCAGCATCCTCGGCAACGCCGTGGCCGGCTGGATCGGTGTGGAGGACACCAAGGGCATCGACTGGATCCGTCACCTGCTGCAACTGGCGGGCGCCGTGGCGGTCGTCGCCCTCGGCGACATGGCCTGGCAGTCCTTCCGAGGCAACCGTAAACAGCGAACCTGACCCGTCGGGCCACACAGCGCCCGTGCAGCAACTCCCCGGCGTCCGGAGCGACTTCGCCGTCGACGACCTTCACGTTGTTCACGTACGCGCCGCCCTCCTTGACCGTGCGGCGCGCCCCCGACTTGCTGGGTGCCAGACCGACTTCCACCAGCAGGTCCACCAGCGGACCCAGCTCGGTGACGGTGGCGCCCGGCACCTCGGACAGGGCCGCGCCCAGCGTCGCCTCGTCCAGCTCGGCCAGGTCACCCTGCCCGAACAGCGCCTTCGACGCCGCGATGACCGCGGCGCACTGCGCACCGCCGTGCACCAGCGTGGTCAGCTCCTCGGCCAGCGCGCGCTGCGCGGATCGGGCCTGCGGCCGCTCCTCGGTCAGCTTCTCCAGCTCCTCCAGCTCCTCACGGCTCTTGAAGCTGAGGATGCGCAGGTAGCGCGAGACGTCCCGGTCGTCCACGTTCAGCCAGAACTGGTAGAACGCGTACGGCGTCGTCATCTCCGGGTCGAGCCAGACGGCGCCGCTCTCGGACTTGCCGAACTTCGTCCCGTCCGCCTTCGTCATCAGCGGCGTCGCCAGCGCGTGCACGACCGCGCCCGGCTCCAGCCGGTGGATCAGGTCGATGCCCGCGGTGAGGTTGCCCCACTGGTCGCTGCCGCCCTGCTGAAGGGTGCAGCCGTGCCGGCGGTACAGCTCCAGGAAGTCCATGCCCTGGAGCAGCTGGTAGCTGAACTCCGTGTAGCTGATGCCCTCCTGGGACTCCAGCCGCCGGGCGACCGAGTCCTTGGTGAGCATCTTGTTGACCCGGAAGTGCTTGCCGATGTCCCGCAGGAACTCGATCGCGGACATGCCCGCGGTCCAGTCCAGGTTGTTGACCATCGTCGCCGCGTTCTCGCCCTCGAAGGACAGGAACGGCTCGATCTGCGAACGCAGCCGGGCCACCCACGCGGCGATCGTCTCCGGGTCGTTCAGCGTGCGCTCGGCGGTGGGCCGCGGGTCACCGATCTGGCCCGTCGCACCCCCCACCAGGGCGAGCGGCTTCAGCCCGGCCTGCTGGAGCCGCCGCATGGTGAGCACCTGCACCAGGTGCCCCACGTGCAGGCTGGCCGCGGTCGGGTCGAAGCCGCAATAGAAGGTGACGGGACCGTCCGCGAGAGCCTTGCGCAGTGCGTCCTCGTCAGTGGACTGGGCGAACAGCCCGCGCCACTTCAGCTCGTCGACGATGTCCGTCACGGTTCCGGTGCTCCTTATGACTGGCAGAGACGCTGGTAGATGTACGGGTCAGTCTAGGCGGGTCACACCCCCGGGCTGACCGAGCTCATGTTGAAGTCCGGGATGCGCAGCGCCGGCATCGCGGCCCGGGTGAACCAGTCGCCCCACTCGCGCGGCAGCGTCTTCTCCGTACGCCCCGCCTCCGATGCCCGCGACAGCAGGTCCACCGGCGACTCGTTGAAGCGGAAGTTGTTCACCCCGCCGACCACCTCGCCGTCCTCGACCAGATAGACGCCGTCCCGGGTCAGCCCGGTCAGCAGCAGCGTCGCCGGATCCACCTCGCGGATGTACCAGAGGCAGGTCAGCAGCAGCGCCCGCCCGGACGTCGCGGCGACCATCTCCTCCAGCGACCGCTCGCCGCCGCCCTCCAGCAGCAGGTTGTCGATGGCCGGGGCGACCGGCAGCCCGGTCAGGCCCGCCGTGTGCCGGGTCGTCGTCAGCCGCTCCAGCCTCCCCTCCCGGACCCAGTCCGTCGGGGCCAGCGGCAGTCCGTTGTCGAAGACGGAACCGCTGTCGCCGGAGGAGTGGGCGATCACGAACGGCGCCGACTCCAGCCCCGGCGCGTGCGGGTCGCTGCGCAGCGTGAGCGGCAGCGGGGCGAGCGTCTCGCCCAGCCGCGTACCGCCGCCCGGCGTGGAGAACACCGTCCGGCCCTCCACGGCGTCCCGCGCGGTCGACGACCAGAGCTGGTAGATCAGCAGGTCAGCGACCGCGGCCGGCGGCAGCAGCGTCTCGTACCGGCCGGCGGGCAGCTCGACGCGCCGCTCCGCCCAGCGCAGCCGCTGCGCCAGCTCCGCGTCCATCGCCGCCGGGTCGACGTCCTCGAAGTCCCGGGTCGCCCGGCCCGCCCACGCGGAGCGGGTACGGTCCGGCGACTTCGCGTTCAGCTCCAGCGTCCCGTTCGGCTGGTCGTGGCGCAGCCGCAGCCCCGTCGACGTCCCCAGGTAGGTGGAGGTCAGCTCGTGGTTCGCGAAGCCGTACAGCTCGCGGCCCCCGGCCCGGGCGCGCGCGAAGGCGTCACCGAGCGCCGGGGCGAAGTCGGCGAAGACCTCCGAGCCGGTCTCGGCGGGCGCGTCCGTGAAGTCGGGGGAGGAGGGCGCCCCGCTCACCAGCGGCTGCGCGTCCTCCGCCGGATCCGCGCCCCGCGCGGCGGCCTCGGCGGCCCGCACCAGCGGCTCCAGGTCGTCCCTGGTCACCGCGGACCGGGAGACGACGCCGGACGCCGTCCCCTTCGCCCCGTCCACGGTCGCGATGACGGTGAGGGTCCGCCCCCGGGTCACCCCGTTCGTGGTGAGCGCGTTGCCCGCCCAGCGCAGATTGGCGGAGGACTGCTCGTCGGCGATGACCACCAGGCCGTCCGTGGTGGACAGCTCCAGAGCCCGCTCGACGATCTCGTACGGCTTGCTGACGCGGCTCATCGTCCGGCCTCCTGCGTCGTATTGAGGATGTTGACGCCCCGGAAGAGGGCGGAGGGGCAGCCGTGCGAGACCGCCGCGATCTGACCCGGCTGGGCCTTGCCGCAGTTGAACGCGCCGCCGAGGACGTACGTCTGGGGGCCGCCGACCTTCTCCATCGAGCCCCAGAAGTCCGTGGTCGTCGCCTGGTACGCCACATCGCGCAGCTGCCCGGCCAGCCGGCCGTTCTCGATACGGAAGAACCGCTGCCCGGTGAACTGGAAGTTGTAGCGCTGCATGTCGATCGACCAGGACCGGTCGCCGACCACATAGATCCCGCGCTCCACCCCGCCGATCAGGTCCTCCGTCGACAGCCCGCCCGGGTCCGGCTTCAGGGACACGTTCGCCATGCGCTGTACGGGGACGTGGCCCGGCGAGTCCGCGTACGCGCAGCCGTTGGAGCGGCCGAGGCCCGTCAGCTTCGCGATGCGGCGGTCCAGCTGGTAGCCGACCAGCGTGCCGTCCTTCACCAGGTCCCACGACTGCGCCTCGACGCCCTCGTCGTCGTACCCGACCGTCGCGAGCCCGTGCTCGGCCGTGCGGTCACCGGTCACGTTCATCACGGGGGAGCCGTACGCCAGCTTGCCCAGCTGGTCGAAGGTGGCGAACGAGGTACCGGCGTACGCCGCCTCGTACCCCAGCGCCCGGTCCAGCTCGGTGGCGTGGCCGATCGACTCGTGGATGGTCAGCCACAGGTTCGACGGATCGACGACCAGGTCGTACGCCCCCGCCTCGACGCCCGGCGCGCGCATCTTCTCCGCGAGGAGCCCGGGGATCCGCTCCAGCTCGTCGTTCCAGTCCCAGCCGGTCCCGGTCAGATACTCCCAGCCCCGGCCCGCGGGCGGCGCGATGGTCCGCATCGAGTCGAACTCACCGCTTGTCCCGTCCACCGCGACGGCGGTGAACTGCGGGTGGATCCGCACGCGTTGCTGCGTGGTGACGGTGCCCGCCGTGTCCGCGTAGAACTTGTTCTCGTGCACGGCCATCAGGGACGCGTCCACATGCGCGACGCTCTCCGCGCCCAGCAGCCGCCCGCTCCACTCGGCGAGCAGCGCCGCCTTCTCCTCGTCCGGTACGGAGAAGGGGTCGACGTCGTACGCCGAGACCCAGGTCCGCTCGCCGTGCACCGGCTCGTCCGCCAGCTCCACCCTCTCGTCGGAACCGGCGGCCGCGATCACCTTCGCCGACAGCTTCGCCATCGCGACGGCCTGCGAGGCCACCTTCGCCGCGGCGTCCATCGTCAGGTCGACGCCCGAGGCGAACCCCCACGCACCACCGTGCACCACCCGCACCGCGTACCCGAGGTCCGTGCTGTCCGACGCGCCGGCCGGCCGGGCGTCCCGCAGCCGCCAGGAGGCGCTGCGCACCCGCTCCAGCCGGAAGTCGGCGTGGCTCGCGCCGAGGGCCCGCGCTCTGGCGAGCGCCGCGTCGGCCAGCGCGCGCGACGGCAGGGCCAGGAATGACTGATCTACCTCGTGGGGCACAGGGAGTTCCCTTCTCGATACACCACGGCAGTGAACCATGCCGGAGGGTGACCACACCGGGGGATATCGAGGACGCGTGGGTCGGCCACCTACCCGCGTGGACTGTAGGAACCCGACAGCACCCCGGACAAGCCACTGTCAGGGCCCGATTCCTCGATCGGAGCACGGTACCGATAGGTTTTCGACGTACCAGACCGCCAAGGAAAGGGTGATCCGTTGAGCCGCTCGGTTCTCGTCACCGGAGGAAACCGGGGCATCGGCCTCGCCATCGCCCGCGCCTTCGCCGACAACGGCGACCAGGTCGCCATCACCTACCGTTCCGGAGAGCCGCCCCAGGTGCTCACCGACGCCGGTGTCCTCGCGGTCCGCTGCGACATCACCGACGCCGAGCAGGTGGAGCAGGCCTACAAGGAGATCGAGGAGAAGCACGGTCCCGTGGAGGTGCTGGTCGCCAACGCGGGCATCACCAAGGACCAGTTGCTGATGCGGATGTCGGAGGAGGACTTCACCTCCGTCCTCGACACCAACCTCACGGGGACCTTCCGGGTCGTCAAGCGCGCCAACCGCGGCATGCTGCGCGCCAAGAAGGGCCGTGTCGTCCTGATCTCCTCCGTCGTCGGCCTCCTCGGCTCGGCCGGCCAGGCCAACTACGCCGCCTCCAAGGCCGGGCTCGTCGGCTTCGCCCGGTCGCTGGCCCGTGAACTCGGATCGCGGAACATCACCTTCAACGTCGTCGCCCCCGGTTTTGTCGACACCGACATGACCCAGGTGCTCACCGAGGAGCAGCGCAAGGGCATCGTGTCCCAGGTGCCGCTCGGCCGCTACGCGCGGCCCGAGGAGATCGCCGCCGCGGTGCGCTTCCTCGCCTCCGACGACGCGTCGTACATCACTGGAGCCGTCATTCCCGTTGACGGCGGATTGGGCATGGGTCACTGATCACCATGAGCGGAATTCTCGACGGCAAGCGCATCCTGATCACCGGGGTGCTGATGGAGTCGTCCATCGCGTTCCACGCCGCGAAGGTGGCCCAGGAGCAAGGGGCCGAGGTCATCCTGACGGCCTTCCCCCGCCCCACCCTGACGGAGCGCATCGCCAGGAAGCTGCCGAAGCCGGCCAAGGTCATCGAGCTGGACGTGACCAACCAGGAGCACCTGGACCGGCTCGCCGGTCTGGTGCGCGAGGAGCTCGGCTCCCTGGACGGCGTCGTCCACTCCATCGGCTTCGCGCCGCAGGACGCGCTCGGCGGCAACTTCCTCAACACGCCGTTCGAGTCGGTCGCCACCGCGATGCACGTCTCGGCCTTCTCACTGAAGTCGCTGGCCATGGCCTGCAAGCCGCTGATGAGCGAGGGCGGCTCGATCGTCGGCCTCACCTTCGACGCCCAGTACGCCTGGCCGCAGTACGACTGGATGGGCCCGGCCAAGGCGGCGCTGGAGGCCACCTCCCGCTACCTCGCCCGCGACCTGGGCAAGGACGGGCTGCGCTGCAACCTGGTCTCCGCCGGACCGCTCCGCTCCATGGCCGCCAAGTCCATCCCGGGCTTCGAGGAGCTGGCCGACGTCTGGAACACCCGCGCCCCGCTGGCCTGGGACATGAACGACCCGGAGCCGGCCGGCCGCGGCATCGTCGCCCTGCTCTCCGACTTCTTCCCGCGCACCACGGGCGAGATCATCCACGTCGACAGCGGCGTCCACATGATCGGCGCCTGACCGCGCACCACCCCGCCCGACGGCCCCCGGCCGCGCACCCCCTCCCGGTTCTCCGGAGGCGGTACGCGGCCGGGGGCCGTCTCGCCGTCCGTGGCCTCCCGGGCCCCTCCGGTCGAAAAGTCGGCCGATCCACCGCAGAATGAGGAGGAACCGGACTTCTTGTCAGGCTGCGGGAGGGAGATCGCCGTGCGTCCCACGCGCCGCCGAACCCGTCTCCTCCTGGCCGCCCCGGTGGTCGCCGCCGCCCTCGCCGTCCCTCTGGGCGTCCACGCCGCCAGGGGAGCCGACTCCGGTACGGAAGCGGAGCCCCCGAAGCCCGAACCGGCCGGCTCGGAGTGCCGTACCTCCGTCGAGGGCTCCCGGGTCGTCGCCTACTGCCACAACCCCTACCCGTCCACCGACCTGGTCCGGCTGCACACCGAGTGCGACCGCTGGTGGGACGTCGACGCGGACGGCGCGGCGGTGGCGGTGGAGCCCGGCCGGACCGTACGGCTGGAGGACCGCTGCTGGAAGGAGATCGCCACGGCGTGGGTCAGCCACCGACCCGCCCCCGTCTGATCCGGGCGGTGCCTTTGGCCTCCGCCTTCGCCGTACGTGACCCGGGGTGCCGCTACACCCGGTCCGTCAGGCAGGTCAGCGCGTGGCTCGCCGCCTCGGCCGCCGCCGTCTCCGCGTCCCCGGCCCGGATCGCCTCGACCAGCCGGCCGTGGTCCATATGGTTCTCCGGCCGCAGCTCGGGACCCACGTCGCCGCGCAGGTAGTCGCGCAGCAGATCCCCGAGGTCGGCGTAGAGCCCGGTCAGGACGTCGTTGTGCGAGGCCGCGACCACCGCGAGGTGCAGCGTCGCGTCCGCCGCCACGAACGCCTCCGCGTTCCCCGACGACCAGGCCTCCTCGCGCCGCGCCATCAAGCTGTCCAGCTGCCGCAGATCCCGCTCGGTGCGCCGGGCCGCCGCCAGCCGGGCCGCCGACGACTCCAGCGTCGAGCGCAGCTCCGCGATATGACGCGGATCGGCGGCCGCGAACCTGCGGTGCATCACCCCGGCCAGCTCACTCGTGGCGATCACATAGGTGCCCGAGCCCTGCCGGATGTCCAGCAGCCCGTTGTGCGCGAGGGCCCGCACGGCCTCACGGACGGTGTTACGGGCCACGCCCAACTGCTCGACCAGCTCGGGCTCGGTCGGAATCCGCGAACCGACCGGCCACTCGCCCGAGGTGATCTGATTCCTCAGCTGGGCGATCACCTGGTCGGCGAGTGCCGAACGCCGTGGAGACGTCAGCGCCATGATGCTCCTTGCTCGTGAGCTGTCGGGTCCGACCCGGATTCTCTCAGGGAATCCGGGAGCGTCACGTGATTGGACAATCAATCATCCCATGATTCTATGATGGCCTCATGCCGGACGACGAGACGCAGACCCCGACCCTGAACCGCGGCCCCGCCGCGCGCACGCCCCACGACACCCGGGCCCAGCAGCTTCCCGGGGCGGCCGACGCGCCCGCGCCGTGGCTGCTGCGCCTGATCGCCGTGGGACTCGTCCTGGCCGCCCTGAACCTCCGCCCCGCCATCACCAGCCTCGGCGCCCTCCTCGAAGAGGTCCGCGAGGGGCTGCACATGAGCGGGAGCGTGGCCGGCGTCCTCACCTCCGTACCGCCGCTCTGCTTCGCGGTCTTCGGGGTCATGGCGCCGCGCCTGGCCCGCCGCTTCGGCGCGGGCGCCGTGGTCTGCGCGGGCATGGTCGCCATCGCGGCCGGCCTGCTGATCCGCCCGTACATCGGCTCCACCGCCGGGTTCCTGGCCGCCAGCGCGCTGGCCCTGATGGGCATAGCCGTCAGCAACATCCTGATGCCGGTGATCGTCAAGCGCTGGTTCCCCGACCGCGTCGGCACCATGACGGGCCTCTACTCCATGGCCCTGGCCCTCGGCACCGCCCTGGCAGCCGCCGTCACCGTCCCCGTCACCGGGGCGCTGGGCGGCGACTGGCAGACGGGACTCGTCGTCTGGGCCGTGCTCGCCGCCGTCGCGGTGCTGCCCTGGATCGTCCTCGTGCGCGACCGGACCCCGGCCCCCGGCCAGCCGGTCCCCGCCCCGGGTCCGGCCGCCGCGCACACCGAGGCGCCGGCTCTGCGGATCACCCGCAGCCGCACCGCGTGGGGCCTCGCCTGCTTCTTCGGGCTCCAGGCCACCGCCGCGTACATCACCATGGGCTGGATGCCGCAGATCTTCCGCGACGCCGGGGTCTCCGCCGGCACGGCCGGACTCCTGCTCGCGGTCACCATGGCCATGGGCGTCCCGCTCGCCTTCGTCATCCCCCGGGTCGCCTCCCGGCTCAAGCAGCAGGGCCCCATCGTCGTCGTCCTCGGCCTGTGCGGTCTGATCGGCTACGCCGGCCTCTACCTGGCTCCCGCCGCCGGTGCCTGGGCCTGGGTCCTGCTCCTCGGCGTGGCCAACTGCGCCTTCCCGCTCGCCCTCACCATGATCGGCATGCGGGCCCGGTCCGGCGCGGGCGTCGTCCGGCTCTCCGCCTTCGCCCAGTCCACCGGCTACCTGCTCTCGATCCCCGGTCCGCTGCTCGTCGGCGTGCTCTACCAGCACAGCGGCGGCTGGGGTCTGCCGATCGCGCTGATGGCGGGCCTCATGATTCCCCAGATGGTGGCCGGGATCCTCGCCGGCCGGGACCGGACGATCGAGGACGAATGCTGAGATGCGACACTGACCTCATGCCAGTGCTCGATCCCAATCCCCAGAACGGCCAGAAGAAGCTTCTCCTCGTGTTCGGGGCGATGCTCCTCATCACCGTCGTCATCGGTGTGATCGCCACGATCGCCTCACCCTGACGCCCGAGGGCCTGTCGCCCGAGGAGCGTCGCGGGACCCCGGAAAACCCCGAGGGTGGGGCTAGCACCCCCTTCCCCTAGGGGGCCAGGGTCAGGGTGAAGTGGGTGGGTCACCGGATGGGGCCGGCCGCCTCCGGTCGTTAAGTTCTTCGGTGACGACCCGATGACTTGACGGAGGCGGACATGCCGACACCGACGCACACCAGGTCCCACCGACCGGCCGCGGACGGTGTCGAGATCCGGCTGCCCTGGTGGGCCGTCGCCCTGCCCGCCATAGCGTTCGCCGCTCTGCTGCTGATGATCCTCAGCCCCGGACAGGCCCAGGCCGCCACCAGCGGTGATCCCGCGCTCGGACAGCTGATCGAGCGGACCCTCCAGCTGCTGTCCCGTTGAGGCGAACCAGCCCCGGACCAGCGCGCCGTCTCCCCGGACCAGCACGTCAACACCCTGCGCCAGAGGCCGCGTTTCATGCGAAGCTGAGGTGTATGAGCGTCGAGACACCTCGCAGGATCGTCCTTCTCCGGCATGCCAAGGCGGAATGGTCACAGGCTTCCGATCATGAGCGTCCGCTGGCCGAGCGCGGCCGCAAGGACGCGCCCGTGGCCGGCCGCAGGCTCGCCGATTCCGGCATCGATTTCGATCTGGCCCTCTGCTCCAGTGCCGCCAGGACCCGGGAGACCTGGAAGCTGGCGGTCCATGAATTCTCCCAGCGACCCCGGACCGTCTACGAGGAGAGGCTGTACGAGGCCTCCCTCGGCGAACTGATCGCCCTGTTCAACGAGACCCCGGACGAGGTGCGCAACCTCCTGGTCATCGGCCACAACCCCGGAATGCACGGGGCCGCCGACGCGCTCTCGGGATCGGCCGAGGGCGACACCCTGGCCCGGATGACCCGGGACGGCTTCCCCACCGCCGCCTACGCCGTGGTCGAGTTCCCCGGCACCTGGAAGAGTGTGGAGCACGGAGCCGGCAAGCTCACCGAGTACTGGACGCCGAACGACTGAGCGCCGCACCGGACGCCGGACGGCCGGCCACCCGGTACCGCTCGATACACGAACGCGCGGGGCCCCGGCACACGATCTGTGCCGGGGCCCCGCTGCGTACGACCGTGTGCGACCCCGCGACCGAGGCATCCGCGTACGACTCCGAAACCGGCGGCGCGGGGCGGCGGCCCGGGGCCGTCAGTCGACGAGAGCGTCCGCCGCCTCGACCTCTTCGCGGGTGATGCCGAGCAGATAGAGCACGGTGTCCAGGAACGGAACGTTCACCGCGGTGTGCGCCGCCTCCCGGACCATCGGCTTGGCGTTGAACGCGACGCCGAGCCCGGCGGTGTTCAGCATGTCGAGATCGTTCGCCCCGTCCCCGATCGCCACCGTCTGGGCCAGCGGCACCCCCGCCTGCTCGGCGAAGCTCCGCAGCAGCCGGGCCTTGCCCGCCCGGTCCACCACCTCGCCGACGACCCGGCCGGTGAACTTGCCGTCCACCACCTCCAGGGTGTTGGCGGAGGCGAAGTCGAGGCCGAGCCGCTCCTTCAGGTCGTCCGTGACCTGGGTGAAGCCGCCGGAGACGACGCCGACCTGGTAGCCGAGCCGCTTCAGCGTACGGATCAGGGTGCGGGCGCCGGGGGTGAGCCGTACCTCGGTGCGGACCTTGTCCACCACCGAGGCGTCCAGACCGGCCAGCAGCGCGACCCGGGCGTGCAGCGACTGCTCGAAGTCGAGCTCGCCGCGCATCGCCTGCTCGGTCACCCGGGCGACCTGCTCCTCGCAGCCCGCGTGCGCCGCGAAGAGCTCGATCACCTCGTCCTGGATCAGCGTGGAGTCGACGTCCATGACCACCAGCCGCTGGGCCCGGCGGCTCAGCCCGGCCGAGACCACCGCGACGTCCACGCCGATCTCCGCCGCCTCGGTCGCCAGCGCGGTCCGCAGCTCAGCGGTCCCGGTTCCCGAGACCGCGAACTCGACGGCGGTGACCGGGTACTTCGCCAGCCGGAAGATCCGGTCGATGTTCCCGCCGGTCGAGGTGATGGTGGCCGCTATGGCGGCGGTCGACTCCGCGGTCAGGGGGTGTCCCAGCACCGTCACATGGGAACGGCCGTCACCGCGGGGGCGGTTGTCGCCGATGCCGGAGATGATCTCGGCCTGCAGCGTCAGGGAGTCGGCCCAGCTGTGCACGGTCGCCCGCAGATCGCCCTCGGTGGCCCCGCCCGCGGTGGGCGAGGTGACCAGAGCGCACAGCACGATGCGGCCCCGGGTGACGACCTGTTCGATGTCCACGACGTCGACCGCGTACGCGGCGAGGGTGTCGAAGAGCCCCGCGGTGATGCCGGGGCGGTCCTTGCCGAAGATCTTGACGAGAAGCGTGGGTGCGTCGCCGCCCGGAGGGATCCCGTCGCCGGGGCCGTCGACCCGGCGGGGCTCAGGGGGCTCAGAGGACGAGAGGGGCTGAGGTGGCTGAGATGCGCTCATGGTGTTCCCACCGTATCGGTCCCACCGACTCCACCGGCCGCCCGTCCCGAGTGCCGGACCGAATTCGCCGCGGCGACGTCCGCCGAGCCGAGCGGCGTTCTCCGTGGCCTCGGCCCGGGGACGTGGGACGTCGCGGATCTGGCCGGTACGGGTCTTGCGCTCGGACACACCAGCCGTCTTGTATCCGCCGTTATGCGGTCGATGAACCTTCTCCGGTCGGTAACCGGACCTTCATCCGCACTTCATCCGTTCCGTGGCTGTTTCGCTCCCCGGTATCGAGGCGTTCGCGCAGGTCTCCGCGCGCTCTTCACCCGCCCGACTTTCGGATCGGGGACTGGTCCTGGAATAGTTCCCCACGATGTTCAGCATCCCTAGACTCCCTGCGACGGGGGTAACACGGGGGACAACTAGTGGGGCGCGGAGTGCCGGAACTCGTACTGGAATTGAATGGCAACACCTGGACGCTCGATCCGTCCAGGTCGTACACCCTTGGGCGTGATCCGCAGGGCGACCTGGCGATCGACGACGCCCGGGTGTCGTGGCGGCACGCCACGATCAGCTGGAGCGGCCGTAGTTGGTTCATCGAGGACCACGGCAGCACCAACGGCACCTATGTGCAGGGTCAGCGGATCCAGCAGGTGGAAATCGGCCCCGGTTCGGTGCTGCGTCTGGGCAACGCCACCGACGGGCCGCGGGTGAGCCTCAGCCCCGCCGCGGGAGCCGGTGTCGCCGGCGGGCACGCGGCCGGTGCTCAGCAGGCACCGGTGCAGCAGCCGCACCACCAGCCCCAGGGGGGCGGCGCGGGCTGGCACGGACAGCAGGCGCCCGCGCACCAGGCTCCTGCCCAGCACCAAGCTCCTGCCCAGCAGCAGGCCTGGCCGCAGCAGCCGCAGGCGCCGCAGCAGCAGGTCCCGCCGCAGCAGCCTTCGCACCAGAAGGTGCCGCACCAGCAGAGCCCCGGGCATCCGGCCGGACCGGGACAGGGCGGTGCCGCGGGGGCACCGCCGGTCTACGGCGACCGCAGCCCGACCACGTTCCACCAGCTCGCCCTCGGCCGGGTCATGCGCATCGGCCGTGCGCTGGAGAACGAGCTGGTCGTCTCCGACCTCCAGGTCTCCCGCCACCACGCCGAGTTCCACGCGACACCCGACGGCCGCTTCGAGATCCGCGACCTCGGCTCGCACAACGGCACGTACGTCAACGGTCTGCCGCTCCACAAGTCCGGCTCCGCGCTCATCGGCGCGAACGACATCGTCGGCGTCGGCCACTCCACGTTCCGCCTGGTCGGGGACCGGCTGGAAGAGTTCGTCGACACCGGTGAGGTCTCCTTCTCCGCCCGCCACCTCACGGTGACGGTCGACGGCGGGAAGCAGATCCTCAAGGACGTCTCCTTCGGCGTCCCCGAGAAGTCGCTGATCGCGGTCATCGGCCCGTCCGGTTCCGGAAAGTCCACCCTGCTCAAGGCGCTCACCGGCTACCGGCCCGCCAACCAGGGTGACGTCCTCTACGACAACCGAAACCTGTACAAGCAGTTCGCCGAGCTGCGCCAGCGCATCGGTCTGGTCCCGCAGGACGACATCCTGCACAAGGAACTGACCGTCACCAAGGCCCTCAAGTACGCGGCCAAGCTCCGTTTCCCCGCGGACACCACCGAGGCCGAGCGCCAGTCCCGGATCACCGAAGTCCTCGCCGAGCTCAAGCTCGACATCCACAAGGACAAGAAGATCACGTCGCTCTCCGGCGGCCAGCGCAAGCGCGTCTCGGTCGCCCTGGAGCTGCTCACCAAGCCCTCGCTGATCTTCCTGGACGAGCCGACCTCCGGCCTCGACCCGGGCATGGACCGCGACGTCATGCAGCTGCTGCGCGGCCTCGCCGACGACGGCCGCACGGTGCTCGTGGTCACGCACTCGGTCGCCGAGCTGGCGATCTGCGACAAGCTCCTCGTGATGGCCCCCGGCGGTTCCGTCGCCTACTTCGGTCCGCCGGAGGAAGCGCTGAACTTCTTCGGCTACACCACGTGGGCCGACGTCTTCTCCGCCTTCGAGAACTACCGCGACTACGACTGGGCGGGCCGCTGGCGCGGTTCGCAGCACTACCAGATGTACGCCGCCGACATCGACGCGGTCGCGGCCCAGCCGGTCAACATGCCGCCCCCGCAGCAGATGCGCCCGCCGAAGCCGCAGGGCTGGATGGCGCAGCTCTGGACGCTGATCCGGAGATACTCCTCCGTCATCGCGTCCGACAAGGGCTTCATGGGCCTGATGCTGATCCTGCCCGCCGTGCTGGGCGTGGTCAGCGTGGTCATCCCGGCGGAGTTCGGTCTCGCCGAGCCCGACCCGCCGTCCCGGTTCAACGGCAAGGCCGGAACGATCATGCTGATCCTCGCGGTCGGCATGTGCTTCTCCGGCGCCGCCAACTCCGTACGAGAGCTGATCAAGGAACGGGTCATCTACGAACGGGAGCGGGCCACCGGCCTGTCCCGCTCCGCGTACCTGATGTCCAAGGTGATCGTCCTCGGCGTGATCACCGCCTTCCAGGGCGTGATCATCTGCGGTATCGGCTTCGCCACCCGCGATCTGCCCGCGGAGGGCCTGATCATGCCGCCGGCCGTCGAGATCTGCATCTCGATCATCGCGCTGGGCTTCACCTCGATGATGTTCGGCCTGGTCATCTCCTCGCTGGTGAAGACCGCCGAGAAGACCATGCCGCTGCTGGTCATGTTCGCGATCATCCAGGTCGTCTTCACCGGCGTGCTCTTCCAGGTGTACGGGTCGCCCGGCCTGGAGCAGTTCGCCTGGCTGATGCCGTCCCGCTGGGCGATGGCCGCGGCCGGCACCACCCTGGACCTGGCGCACCTGATGCCCCCGTGGGACCCGAAGAACCCCACCGACCTCGACCCGCTGTGGGAGCACACCGCCGGCCAGTGGGGCATCAACATCACCGTGCTGCTCGCGCTCGGCGTGATCTGCGGCATCGCGGTCGCGCGTCTGCTGCGGCGCCACGAGCCCGAGGTCATGCGCAAGTAGAGTCCCGCCGGGACGGAACGACGCCGGAGGCCGGCACCCCTCGGGGTGCCGGCCTCCGGCGTGTGTACGGCTGGGCTCAGTACGCGCTGTCGACGTTGTCCATGGTGCCGTAGCGGTCGGCCGCGTAGTTGCAGGCGGCGACGATGTTGGCGACCGGGTCGTACAGGTCCTTCTTGGTGCCCGCCACGTGGTAGCGGTCGAAGGTCGGCTGGATCACCTGGAGCAGGCCCTTGGACGGGATGCCGTTCTGGGCGTTGATGTCCCAGTTGTTGATGGCCCAGCGGTTACCGCTGGACTCCCGGATGATGTTGCGGTGGATCCCCTCGTAGGAGCCGGGGATGCCTTCCTTCTTCATGATCGCCATGGCCTCGCGGATCCAGCCGTCCAGGTTGTTCGCGTAGACGGGCTTGCGCGGGGTGGAGCGGTTCGCGGCCTCGGTGCCGCGCTTCTTCGCGTCCGCCTTGGCCTTGGCGGCCTTGTCCTTCGCGTCGGCGGCGGCCTTCGCCTTCGCCTTGGCGTCCGCGGCGGCCTTGGCCTTCGCCTCGGACGCGGCCTTCGCCTTCGCGGCGGCGGCCTTGGTCTCGGCGGCGGCCTTCGCCTTGGCGGCGTCGGCGGCCTTCACCAGCTGCTCGGCGGTGGAGTGCTGCTCCAGCATGCTGTTCTGCACGGTCTTGGCCTGGGCGGAACCCGCGGCGCTGGTGAAGGCGACCGGTGCGGCGGCGGCTGCCGCCTGCGGGGCGACCTCGGCCTCGGCGTTCGACGGGACGAGCGAGAAGGTCAGGGCGGCGACGCCAAGGGCCGACACACCGGCCACGGAGATCTTCTGGACCTTGTTCAGACGACGGACACGGCTGGGTATGCGAGTCGCAGACATGTAGGGCTACCTCTTCGAATGCTCAGGGTGTCCTCACGGAGGACGAGACCGGAGGCGGTGATGCGTACCTCCGTCGGGGACGAGAGCAATTCTTAGCGGCAGCAAAATCGTGTGGCAAAGGTGTGACGTACGAAGGCGGGTAGTGGAACAGGGTCCTGTTCGTCCGAATTGACCCCCGCGTGGGCCTGCTCAAATCGCCCTTATGTGCCCACTAGGTGCGTTCGTAAGTGACGTAGGCCCTATGCCTGGGCTCACATCGGCGACGTAACGGTCTCACCACTCGTTGCTGGAGCAATTCGGAGCGTCACGTTCCTCATCCGGCAGGATGAGGTGGAGGTCCCCGAACTCGTGCCAGAGGTAGCGCTCCTGGAGCGCCGCCTCGTACCCGAGGCGCAGCGCCTCGCGCCCCGCCACCGCCTCCAGCATCAGCAGATGCGAGGCCTCCGGCTCGTGCAGCCCGGTCAGCAGCCCGTCCACCACCCGCACGCCCCGCCGCGGCGTCACCACCAGATCCGTCCACCCCACGGCCGGCCGGACCACGCCGTCCGCCCCCGCCGCCGACTCCAGCGCCCGCACGGCCGTCGTCCCCACCGCGATCACCCGGCCGCCCGCCGCCCGGTCCTCACCGCGCGCCGCCCGCACCGCGTTCACCAGCCACGCCGTCGCCGCGGGCACCGCGAACCGCTCCGGGTACGGCGGCTCGTGCGCCTCCGCCGAAGCCACCCCCGTATGCAGGGACAGCGGAGCGAACAGCACCCCACGGCGCACCAGCGCCGCCACCAGCGGGGCCGTGAACGGGCGCGCGGCACTCGGCATCTCCGCCGAACCGCTCCCGTCCGGCGACGGCGTCGCGAACACCGTCCGATACGCCGACAGCGGCTGATCCCGCTCCGTGTACCCGTACCGGATCGGCCGCCCGTACCGCCGCAACAGCTCCGGCACCCGCTCCGGCGTCCGCGCCCACCACAGCCGGGCCCCCGCCGCGGGCCCCAGCGGCTCCTCCAGAACCAGGGCCCGTCCGCCCGGCAGCCGCACCAC
>NZ_JAAXYC010000359.1 GCF_018619185.1 Streptomyces sp. McG3
GTCGGAACCAGCCCCGCCTACCTCGCGCTGGCCCGTCTCGGCCGTGACGATCACCGCCTCGCCCTCTCCGCCGACGACTGTGCCGCGCTGGAAGGGCAGGCGGCGGAATGGCTCGCGCGGGGCGTGAGCGTCGACTTCCTGACCAGCGCCCTGACCGCAGGTCTCCCCGCCCAGGTCAACAGCCCCCTCGGCCTCCTCCGCCGCCGCCTCACCGACAAGATGCCGCCCCGGCTGGCCCCGGAGAATGCCCAACCCGCCGCCCCTGCCCCAACCCGCCACCTCCTCGTGGAATGCACCGACTGCGGCCGCCCCGGACCACCGCAAGCCCTCCCCGACGGCCTCTGCCGCCCGTGCCGCGATACCCACTCGTCGGGCGGAGAGGTCTCGATCCCTGCCGCTGAGGTCGCCGACGTCAAGGCGCGCATGAGCAACCTTCGCGATCTGCTCAGACCTGTCTGAGCCCGCAGCGACAAGCCGTCTTGTCCCGACGCCCGGTGCGGTACTTCGCGGCGCTGCCCGGAGCCGGTCAGTCGGGCTGCTTCTCCATGTGCGTGAGGACGCGGTTCGCGATGTGGGAGAGGGCGTCCAGCTCTTCCTCGGTGAGGGCGTCGATGAACAGTCGGCGGACATGTTCCACGTGCAGGGGGGCTGCGTCCTCGATCGCCTTCCGGCCGGCCGAGGTGGCGACGATGAACGCTCCGCGGCCGTCGTCGGGGCAGTCCTCCTTGGTCACCAGTCCGCGCTTCGCCATCCGCCCCACCTGATGGGACATACGGCTCTTCTCCCACTCCACCAGTTTGGTCAGGTCCATGAAGCGCATCCGTCCGCCGGCCTCGGTGAGTTTGGCCAGCACGATGTAGTCGGCGGGAGACATGTGGGAGTCGGCCTGTACCTGGCGTGAGAGCCGTCCGATGAGCTTCTCCTGCATGCGGATGAAGCTGTCCCAGGCGGCCTGCTGCTCCGGGGTCAGCCAGTGTGGCGGTGCGTCCATGCGAGGAGCGTAGCGAGACGGTCGGCGGCTCAGCCATGGCCTGGACGGGGCTGATCTCCCCATCGGGCGACCAGCCTCCCGTACCCCTCGGCAGATCGGCCGCCACGATGACTAGTTGACGCGTCAATCATCGATGTCTAGTGTGGATGACACGTCAACTAAATAGCTGCGGCAGGCACACGTGAAGCTCCAGAAGGGGTATCCCATGAGCACCCAGAACAAGGCCGGACTCGACGCGCTGCTGACGCCGGAGGAGAGCGTCCTCGTGCTGATCGACCACCAGCCCTTCCAGTTCGCCAATCTGAACAGCCATGAGCCGACGATGATCGTCAACAACGTCGTCGGGCTCGCCAAGGCCGCCAAGGTCTACGACGTGCCGACCATCCTGACGACCGTTCTGGAGGAGCGCGGCGGACTGATCATCCAGGGCATCCAGGACGTGTTCCCGGAGCAGAAGCCGATCGACCGGACCTTCATCAACACCTGGCAGGACCAGCGGGTCGTCGACGCCGTCAAGGCGACCGGGCGGAAGAAGCTGATCCTGGCCGGGCTCTGGACGGAGATCTGCCTGGCCATGCCGGCCATCCAGGCGGCGGGCGAGGGGTTCAAGGTCTACGCCGTCACCGACGCGTCGGGGGGTGTGTCGGCCGAGGCCCACGACATGGCGGTGCGGCGCATGGTCCAGGCGGGCGTCGTGCCGATCACGTGGCTGGCCGTGATGGGAGAGTGGCAGCGCGACTGGGCCCGCGAGGAGACCATCCCGGGGGCCGCCGAGGTCCAGGCCCGGCACGGGGGCGCCACGGGGGTGGCCTTCGCCTGGGAGACGCAGCTCCTCGCCGCCGGGCGCGCCGGAAGTGCCGGCTGACGCCGGAGCTGGTAGGACGACGACGCGCCACCCGGACCGGGCCGGCGTGCGGACGAACGGAGAGAGGACGACACATGGCAGTCGAGGTGAAGGACGTTCCCGAGGCCAAGCGGTACGAGGCCCGGGTCGACGGGGAGACCGAGGTCGCGGGGTTCGCCGACTACCTCCGTACGGCGGAACTCATCGCGTTCCTCCACACCGAGGTCTCGCCCGCGTACGAGGGCAGGGGCGTCGGGTCGGCGCTGGCGCGCGCCTCCCTGGACGAGGCGCGCGCCGCCGGCCTGCGGGTACTGCCCACCTGCCCGTTCTACGCGGGATGGATCGCCCGGCACCCCGAATACCAGGACCTGCTGTACCAGTCACGCAGCAAGGTCAGCGACTGAAGTGGCGGGGGGGGAGGGGGGAGGCGCGCGCCCTCTTCCTCTCCCCGAAGTCGTCGGCTGACGGAGGCGTGGGGCATGGAGGTCTCGCTCGACTTCCACCGGCGGCAGCCCGAGCGGATCGCCGGGCTGCTGCGGGAGGCGGGCCTGGAGGTGGTGTCCCGGGTGTGGCGGGAGCGGGAGACGGACGGGCCGTTCCCGGAGCGGGCGCCGCAGGGGTTCGTGCTGGCGCGGAGGCCGATTGTCAGTGGCGGCTGTGAGGATGGGGACACCGGCACGAAGGGGTGACCGGCACAGCGGACTGAGGGGGACCCATGGGCGCCTGGGACATCGGCCACTTCGACAACGACACCGCGGCCGACTTCGGCGGGCGGGTCGACGACGCGGAGCCCGGGAAGAAGGCGGACGTGCTCCGGGACGTCCTGACCGCCGTCGCGGACACCGGGCCGGAGGACTATGCGGACTGCGGGGAGGAGGCGGTGGCCGCCGCCGCGCTGATCGCCGCGCAGTGCCCCGGGGGAGAGCCCGTCACCACCGCGTACGGCCCGAAGGAGCCCCTGCCGCGGCTCCCCGCCGACCTGCGCCCGCTGGCCGTCCGCGCCCTGGACCGCCTCACCGCGAAGAACGCGGAGCCGCTGGACCTGTGGGCGGAGGCCGGTGAGGACCAGGCGTGGCTGGCGGGGATAGCCGCGCTGCGTGCGGTGCTGGTGGGGGCGTCGGGGGAGTAGGCCGCGGCTTCAGCGTTTCGGGCGGCCCGCCCGCACCAGCTCGTCGACGTCCAGGGAGACTTCGGCGCCGATGGAGGCGGGCAGCGGGGCCTCCTGGCCGGGGGCGTAGACCTCGTGACGGTCGTAGCCGCCGGGCAGCGGCTCGGTCAGGACATGGACCCGGCCGTGCTTGCGGTCGACGATCACGTAGACCGGGATCTTGGCCTGGGCGTAGGCGATGACCTTGTTGCGGAGGTCGTTCTGGTAGTTCCCGGAGGTGACCTCCAGGACCAGGCGGAAGCAGGCGGGGTCGTAGCTGTTGTTCTCGATCGGGTGCTCGCCGTAGTCGGCGTCGACGATCGCCAGATCGGGGATCACGTAGTCCTCGGGTCCGCTGGGGAGCCAGAGGCCGATGCCCTGGAGGACTCTCGACTCCTCGCCGTGCAGACCGGCGGCGAGGAAGGGGACCATGAGTGTGGTCAGGGCGTCGGCGTGCGGGCCGTCCGGGGGTGGTGCCACGGTGATGACGCCTCCGATGATCTCGACGCGATGCCCCGGAAGCTGCTCCATGAGACGGTTGGCCGTTTCCAGCAGCGTTTCCGGCTCATCGTCACAGGGGTGCTCGACTGCTGCTGCAGACATTGCGGGCCTCCTGGAATGGGCTGGTGTCGAGAGCATCATCGTAGGACGGGACAGCCCAAGATCGCGCTTCTGGCATATGCCGCCCGGTCGAGTGAAACAGAAACGGCCCGGCACACCGCGTGGGTGCCGGGCCGTCTCCGTACGGTCGAGGACCGGGAAGCTACAGCTTCTCGATCACGTAGTCGACGCACGCCGTCAGCGCCTGCACGTCCGCCGGGTCGATCGCCGGGAACATCGCCACGCGCAGCTGGTTGCGGCCCAGCTTGCGGTACGGCTCGGTGTCCACGATGCCGTTGGCGCGCAGCACCTTGGCGACGGCCGCGGCGTCGATCTCGTCCGCGAAGTCGATCGTGCCGATGACCTGCGAGCGCTTCGCCGGGTCCGTGACGAACGGGGTGGCGTACTTCGACTCGTCGGCCCAGCCGTAGAGGTGGCCCGACGAAGCCGCCGTGCGGCCCGTCGTGAAGTCCAGGCCGCCCTGGGTGTTCATCCACTTCAGCTGCTCGTTCAGCAGGAAGAGCGTGGAGAGCGCCGGGGTGTTGTACGTCTGGTTCTTGAGGGAGTTGTCGATCGCCGTGGGCAGCGAGAAGAACTCCGGGATGTGCCGGCCCGAGGCGTGGATCCGGGCGGCGCGCTCCAGGGCGGCCGGGGAGAACACACCGATCCACAGGCCGCCGTCGGAGGCGAAGGACTTCTGCGGGGCGAAGTAGTAGACGTCGGACTCGGTGATGTCGACCGGCAGGCCGCCCGCACCGGAGGTGGCGTCCACCAGGACGAGGGAGCCCTCGTCGGCACCCGCGACGCGCTTGACCGGGGCCGCGACACCGGTGGAGGTCTCGTTGTGGGTGAAGGCGTAGACGTCGACGCCCGCCTCGGCCCTCGGGTCCGGGTGGGTGCCCGGGTCGGAGGCGATGACGGTGGGGTCGGACAGCCAGGGCGCGAGCTTCGCGGCCTTGGCGAACTTCGACGAGAACTCGCCGAAGTTCAGGTGCTGGGACTTCGACTCGATCAGTCCGTGCGTCGCGATGTCCCAGAAGGCGGTGGAGCCGCCGTTGCCGAGGACGACCTCGTAACCCTCGGGGAGGGAGAAGAGGCTGCGCACGCCGTCCCGTACCTCGCCGACCAGGTTCTTGACCGGGGCCTGGCGGTGGGACGTACCGAGGAGAGAGGTGCCGGTGGCGGCCAGCGCGTCGAGCGCCTCCGTCCGCACCTTGGAAGGACCGGCGCCGAAGCGTCCGTCGGCGGGCTTGATGTCAGCGGGAATCTGGATGTCGGCCACGGGACGGAGCGTAGTCCCTCGGCGGTACGGCTCAGCAACCGTGTCCGTCGGATGAGACGCGCGCTCCGGCCCGTGGACGTCCGGGGAAAAGGAAGGACTAGGCGTCGTGGCCGAACGGGCAGCCCAGCTTCACCGGCAGTTCGTGCAGGTCGTTCTGGGTCACGATCGGCTTGTTGCGCAGCTCGGCGGCGGGCACCGCCAGGTCCAGTTCCGGGAACCGCTCGTACAGGGCCGGGAGCGCGATGCCCGCCTCCAGGCGGGAGAGCGCCGCACCCGGGCAGACGTGCGGGCCGTGGCCGAAGGCGATGTGGCGGTTCGGGGTGCGGGTGGCGTCGAACTCGCCGGCCGTCGGGCCGTAAATCTCCTCGTCGCGGCCCAGCGCGCCGAACGAGACGATCAGGCCCTCGCCCTTCGGCAGGACCTTGTCGCCGACCTCGATGTCCTCCGTCGCGAAGCGGATCAGGACGTGCGAGGTCGGGGTGTTCCAGCGCAGCGTCTCCTCGATCACGCCGTCCCACCCGATCTCCCCGTTCAGCACCTTCTCGCGCTGCTCGGGGTGGGTGGCCAGCGCCTCCACGACGTTGACGATCAGGCTGATCGTGGTCTCGTGCCCGGCGGCGATGATCAGTTGCAGCGTGTTGACGATCTCCTCGTCGCTGAGGTGGTCGCCGTCCTCGGAGGCCGCGATCAGGGCGCTGGTGAGGTCGTCGCCCGGGTTCGCCCGCTTGGAGTCGACGATCTTCGTGAAGAGGGTCCCCAGGTCCGCCATCATCTGCGGGACCTCCTCCGGCGGGGTCTGCGTCGAGAAGAACTTCTCGAACAGCTCTTTCAGCCGGGGGTGGTCCGCCGCGTCCACGCCCATCAGCTCGCTGATCACGTTCATGGGGAGGGGGTAGGCGAACTCGGCCTTCAGGTCCACCGGCTGTCCGGCGGGCAGCGCGGCCAGCTTCTCCAGGCTCGCGTGCGTCAGCGCCTCGATCCCGGCGCGCAGCCGCTCCACCCGCTTCACCGTGAGCGCCTGCGCCACCAGCGTACGGAGACGGCGGTGGTCGGCCCCGTCGACCGTCAGCATCGAGCGGCCCGGGTTGGCCAGACCGATCAGCGGCCAGTCCTGGGGTATCTCGCCGCGCTGCCAGGCGTTCCAGACGTTGATGTCCTTGACCACGCGGTTGTCGGTGAGCAGCGCACGGGCCTCCGCGTGGCGGGTGACCGCGTACACGTGTACACCGCCGGGCAGCTCCACCTCGGCCAGCGGGCCGGCGGCCCGCAGCGCGGCGCTCTCGCCGTCGAGGTCGGTGACGAACGGGTCGAGCGCGATGCGGGTCATGCGGGGCCTCCGAAGCTTCCGGGTCTTCCGACGGCGGGGGTGGGTGTGAAGAGCACCGGCAGGTCGGTCAGCCCGCGCAGCCACGGCGACGGGCGGCGGGTGAGCCGCTCGGCGGCGACGGCGAGGTCGACGTCGGGGAGCCGGTCGAGGAGGACCTCGATGCCGGTACGGGCGATGACCTCGGCGGTCTCCTGGGCCGGGAACGGGCAGCGGTGCTCGCCGTGGCCGAAGGAGAGGAAGGCGTTGTTGCCGCCGGTCAGCGCCGAGCCGTCGGTCCGCACCTGCGGGTCGCCGTTGGCGGCGGCGAGGCCGAGGAGCAGCAGGTCGCCGGCGCGGATGTGGCGCCCGCCGAGGTGGGTGTCGCGGGCGGCCCAGCGGCCGGCCACGTTCTGGGTGGGGGTGTCCTCCCAGAGGACCTCGTTCATCGCTTCGGCGACGCTGTGCCGGCCGCCCGAGAGCGAGGCGGCGAACCGGTCGTCGGTGAGCATGAGGCGCAGCGAGTTGCCCATCCAGTCGGCGGTCGGCTGGTGGCCGGCCGCCATCATCACCATGAGATCCTGGGCGACCTCCTCGTCGGTGAAGCCGCCGGGGTCCGCCAGCATCCGGGTGGCGACGTCGTCACCGGGCTCGGCGTGCTTGTCGGCCAGCAGCTGGAACATCGACGTGCCGAGGTGCTGCTGTCCGGCGAGCGCCCGTTCCCGGCCGTCGATCATGTCGTTGATCGCGCCGACCAGCGGGTGGGCCTCCTCGTCGGAGAAGCCGTAGATCCTGGCCAGCACGAGGGCGGGCAGCAGCTTGGCGTACTCCGCGATGATGTCGACCGAGCCCTTGGTGCAGAACCGGTCGATCAGCTCGTCGGCGAACTCCTCCGCGTACCGCTTCAGGGAGAACGGGTCTACGCCCTCCAGTGCGTTGCTGATCATCATGGCGCGGACGCTGTGGCGCTCGCCGACCGTGTAGAGGATCGAGGGCTGCCTGCGCCCGATCATCGGCAGCAGCGGCCAGTCGTCGGGGATGCGGTCCCACTGGTTCCACAGGTCGGAGTCCCGGCTGAAGAGGACCGGGTCGCCGGTGACCTGGTGCAGTTCGCGGTAGCCGAGGACGAGCCAGGCGGGCACGTCGCCGTCGAGGACGACCGGGGCGATCGCCCCGTGGTCGCGCCGCATCTCCCGGTAGAGCTGGACCGGGTCGCTCTGGAAGCGGGGCCCGGACAGGGGGACGGACCCGTGGGTGACGGGGCAGCCGGAGACAGGGGTCACGGGG
>NZ_JAAXYC010000360.1 GCF_018619185.1 Streptomyces sp. McG3
TCCCAGGCCGCCGCCCCCGCCCCCGCGAAGAAGGGGCGCTCCAAGCTGGTCCTCCTCGGGGTGGCCGCGGTCGTGCTGGTCGGCATCGCGTACGGGGCGGGCCTCCTGCTGAACCACTCCGAGGTCCCCAAGGGCACCACGGTGCTCGGCGTCGACATCGGCGGCGGCACGAAGGAGGAGGCGGTCACCAAGCTCGAAGCCGCCCTCGGGGAGCGGGCCAAGACGCCTCTGACGCTGTCGGTGGACGGCAAGGAGGAGAAGCTCGACCCCGAGAAGGCCGGGCTCACCCTGGACGGCCAGGAGACCGTGCGGGGTGCGGCGGGCAGTGACTACAACCCCGTCTCGGTGATCGGTTCGCTGTTCGGCGGGGAACGTCCCGCCGACCCGGTGATCCCGGTCGACGAGGAGAAGCTCGGTGTGGCCCTGACCGACCTGGCCGGCGCCTCCGGCTCGGCCAGTGACGGCACGATCCGCTTCGAGCCGAACAAGGCCGTGGCCGTGCCGGGCAAGCCGGGCAGGACGCTGGACGCCGGCCAGTCCCTGATCTCGGTCCGGGACGCCTACCGCGCCCAGGTGCAGACCGGGCAGGCCCGGCTGGTCGAACTCCCGGTCACCACCAGCGAGCCCACCATCACCAAGGCCGAACTGGACCGGGCGATGAAGGAGTTCGCCGAGCCCGCGATGTCCGGCCTGATCACCATCAAGGCCGGGCCCAAGGAGATCCAGTTCGGCCCGGCCCGGTCGCTGCCGCAGATCCTCTCCATGAAGCCCGTGGACGGCCGGCTGGTCGACGTCTACGACAAGCCGGCGATCGACAAGCTCCTGGACGGCGTCTTCGACGGCATCATGGCGGTCAAGGGCGACGGCAAGGAGTACCAGGTCGGCGCGGACGACGTGGCCCAGGCGATGAAGACCGCCCTGGCCGGGAAGACCCCTGCCGAGCGCACGGTCACCATCGACCTGACCGGCCAGGGCTGACGCCCGGACCGGACAGCGCTCCACCCTCCGCCCCCGCCCGGGAACGCCTCCGGCCGGGGGCGGAGTCGTCGGCGGGCGCGCGCGGGCGCGCGGGCGCCAGGGAGGCCGGGAGGCCGGGAGGCCGGGCGTCAGGGAGGCCGGGAGACCGGGCGTCTCCCCAACTCCTCCACTTCGTAAGAACTTTCAGAAACAAACTGGAAACTGTTGCAAGCGTCTTGACGTGTCCATTCCTGAACGGGCAGGCTCCGGACTCCCCCCACGGCAGCCAGGCGCGTGGCTGCCCACGCCGGGCACGGGCGAACGCCCGTACCCGCGACCGAAGGAGCCGCAATTGAGTTCCCGCGCCGCACGCGCAACCCTGGCGGGCCTGCTCGCCGCCGGAGGCCTCACCGCCCTCGCCCCCTGGTCCTCCCAGGCGACCCCGCCGGGCGAGAAGACCGTCACCGCCACCCTCTTCGAGTGGAAGTACGACGCGGTGGCCACTGCCTGCACCGACACCCTCGGCCCGGCCGGCTACGGCTATGTCGAGGTCTCGCCCGCAACCGAGCACATCCAGGGCGACCAGTGGTGGACCTCGTACCAGCCGGTCAGCTACAAGATCGCCGGCCGCCTCGGCGACCGCGACTCCTTCGCCGCGATGGTCGAGAGCTGCCACGCGGCCGGGGTCGAGGTCGTCGCCGACGCGGTGATCAACCACATGGCCGCCGGCTCCGGCACCGGGACGGGCGGCACGTCGTACACCAAGTACGACTACCCCGGCACGTTCCGGGACCAGGACTTCCACACCTGCCGCGAGGACATCGCGAACTACGGCGACCGCGGCGACGTCCAGAACTGCGAACTGGTCGGCCTCGCCGACCTGGACACCGGCAGCGACGCCGTCCGTACGACCATCGCCGGCTACCTCTCCGACCTCCGCTCGCTCGGCGTCGACGGCTTCCGCGTCGACGCCGCCAAGCACATGTCCGCCGACGACGTCGCCGCGATCAAGGGCAAGATGGCCGACCCCGGATTCTGGGTCACCGAGGTCATCCACGGCGGGGGAGAGGCCGTCCAGCCGGAGGAGTACACCTCGATCGGCGACGTCGACGAGTTCCGCTACGGCGGCCACCTCAAGTCCGCCTTCCAGGGCGGCGGCCTGCCCGGCCTGAAGTCGATCGCCGACGGCAAGCTGGCCGGCGCCTCCGCCCGTACGTTCGTCGACAACTGGGACACCGAGCGCAACGGCTCCACCCTCACCCACAAGGACGGCGCGGCCTACACCCTGGCCAACGTCTTCATGCTGGCCTCGCCCTACGGCTCCCCGAACGTCTTCTCCGGCTACACCTGGACCGACAAGGACGCGGGCCCGCCGGACGGCGGCGCGGCCGACTGCGGCTCCGGCGCGTGGACCTGCACACACGCCCAGCAGGCGGTCACGGGCATGGTCGGCTTCCACAACGCCGTCGCGGGCGCGGAACTGACCGACTGGTGGGACGACGGCTCCTCCTCCCTCGCGTTCGCCCGCGCGGGCAAGGGCTTCGTCGCCATCAACAACGGCGACGCGGAGCTGAACCGCACCTTCACGACGACGCTGCCGGCGGGCACGTACTGCAACGTGGTCGCCGCCGCCCCCGGCGCCTGCGACGGCGACGGGACCACGGTCGCGGACGACGGCACGGCGACGATCACGGTCCCGGCCCACGGGGCGGTGGCGCTGCACCTGTAGGGCCTCTCGTCTGGATCATGCAGGGCTGATCCAGACGAAAGGCCCCAGGGCCTGCCCCGCGGACAGCGGAGCGGGGCCCGGCGCTCACCAGCAGCCGGGCCCCGCTCCCGTATCTCTCCCGCGCCGGAACCGGCTACGGGAAGTTCACGACCTGGGAGGGGATCGTGTCCGGGCCGGACGTGGGGGATCCGACGTCGTTGATCACGTGCTCGTACTGGCCGTTGCCGCCGAGCGAGACGACGATCAGGCTGTGGAACTTCACGCCGGGTTTCACCGGTGCCTTGAAGCCGTGTTCCTGGATGATCGTCGGGTCGACGTTGTAGTAGCAGTAGCTGCCCATGCCCCAGCCCTCGTGCTGTTCGACCGAGTCGTCGACGCGGTAGGCGGCGTAGCCCTTCGTGTCGCCGTTCTGGATGGCGGCCTGGTTGGGTGCGTCGTACGCCTTCTCGTTCTGGAAGAAGATCGTGCGGCCGCGCTCGCCGTACCACTCCACGTCGTACTTGTTGAAGTGCTCGACGAACAGGCCGGTGGCCAGGACGTCGTCGCCGTTGACGCGGACGCCGTAGTCGGCCCGGTTGGTCTCCCAGCCCCAGCCCTCACCGTGGTCGGCACGCCAGACCCAGGTGTGGTCGATGATCGTGTCGTCGCTGTTGACGACGATGCTGGTGGTCGCCTTGCCGGGACCCGCGCCGCCGATCCGCACGAACACGTCCTGCAGCGAGGTCGGGTTCGCCGAGTGGTCCGCCGAGGCGTTCTCGGGGCCTACCTCGATCAGGGTCTCCGAGTTCACCGGACCCGCGTCGACCAGGAGGCCCGCGAGCTTCACGCCGGACACGTCACCGACCTTGATCGCGGTCACCCCGTTGTCCGGGATGATCGTGGCCAGGCCGAGGCCGAGCGCCACGGTGTCCGCGCGGTCGATGTTGATCGTCTCGTCGATGTGGTAGACGCCGGGCGTGAACAGCAGATGCAGGCCCTGCTCCACGGCCGCGTTGATGGTGGCGGCGTCCGCCCCCTCCTTCACGACGTAGAACTGGTCCAGCGGGATCGACTCGCCCGCCGGTGTCCCGTTGGCCCACGAGACGCCGCGCGCGTTCTCGCGCTTCTCCGGGACAAAGACCTTGTAGTCGTCGCCGTCGAGGTAGAGGAACGGCTTCTCGCGGGAGATGGGCGTGGTGTCCAGCGTGGTGTACGGCGGCTCCGGGAAGCTGTTGGCCGGTGCGCCCTCGACGCCCGAGAACGTCATGTTCCAGACGCCGTTGACCCAGCCGCCCACCGAGCTGTCGCGGGTGTACCACTGCTGCTGGGAGTAGGGTCCGACCTGTCCGTCGATCTTGCTGTCGGCGATGTAGCCGCCGCTGGCCCAGCCGTAGCCGTCGGGGGCGAGGTTGAGGCCGCCCTTGACGTGCATCCGGCGGAACGGGGCCGCCTGGGAGACCGCCCAGCGGTTGGTGCCGGAGACCGGGTTCAGGGTCAGGTTCTCCGCCGAACGCCAGAAGTTCTGGGTGGCGTTGCCGTCGAACCAGCCCGCGTCCACGGTCACATCACCGTTGAACGTGGTGTCGTTCGGGTTCAGCCCGAGACCCGCGATCTGCGTGTAGAAGCCGATCTGCGCGTTGATGTTGTCGTACGTGCCCGGCTTGAACATCAGCGCGTAGCGGTCGGTGCCGAACTGATCGGACTCCTGCTTCTTGAAGATCTCGTCGACCTTGCCCTGGATGTCGGGCGTGGAGGGGTCGAAGACATGGACGTTGGGACCGAGGTCGCCGCCGCCCGGCACCGCCTGGACCTCCTCGCCGAAGGCGGTCTGCGCGGTGGGTACGGACATCAGCATCGCCACGGCGAGCGCGGCGAATCCGAGGGCCCGGGTGCGGCGGCGGGTGCGTGGTGCGGTGGGGGGAGCATGCATGGGGTACGTCTCCTGGGTCGTGGTACGTGTGCACGACGAACGGACGAGAGAGCTCTGTGGGGAGGCGCTGGGAGAGCGCTCTCTCGTTACGGCGATGTTTCCCCCGTGGGCCTGTACGCGTCAAGAGGTGTGCACCAGGAGCATCAGGAGATGACCCTGGATCCAACAACTGGCTGCCGGTGTTGGGGAATTGATGACTCAGGGTCGGTGGGGACCGTCCCTGGCTTCAGAACCTGACGTCGTGCCTGGTCGCCGGGGTGGACAGGCGGGCGCGCCGCACGCGGGGGACGATGGGGCCATGAGTTCCCCCGCCGGTCCGGAACGCCCACCCCGTGGAGCCGATCAGATCAAGGTCTGGTTCCGCCTGGTCCCGCGCGAGGGCCTGCCGCCGTACGACACCGAGGGCTTGTGGGCGACCCGCCTCGGCCCGGACACCGCGCGGGTGGACAACGCGCCCTTCCTCCAGGACGGGGTCGCCGAGGGCGAGACCGTACGGTTCCGCACGGACGGCGACGGGGCCCACTGGGCCGTCGGCCGCGTGGCCGACTCGGGCAACTGCACCGTACGGGTGCTGCCGTTGCCGGACGGACCGCTCGGGCGCGACGCCCGGGCCGTGCAGGAGCGCCTCGCCGGCTACGGGCTCACCGGCGAGGTCTTCAGCGCCGGGTTCCCGCTGGTCGCCCTGACCGTGCCGGGCGGCGCGGACCTGCGCGGGGTCAAGGAGCTGCTCGCCCGTGGCCGGGACGAGGGCTGGTGGCACTTCGAGGTCTCGTGCGTCACCGACGCCTGGCGGGCCGCGTAGCACCCGAGGGGTTACGCGCGGCGGGCCGCAGGAGACCGGAGTGCTGCGGGGACCCGGGGCCCTACGCCTCCGCCGCCGCCTCGCCGATCTTCCGGGTCACCCGGGCCGGGTTGCCGACCGCCACCGCATTCGCGGGCAGGTCCTTCGTGACGACGGCCCCCGCCCCGACCACGGTGTTCTCGCCGATGGTCACCCCGGGGCAGACGATCACCCCGCCGCCCAGCCAGACGTTGTCGCCGATGGTGATCGGCTGCGCGGCCTCCCACTTGGCGCGGCGCTGCTCGGGGTCGATCGGGTGGGTCGGGGTGAGCAGCTGGACATTCGGGCCCATCTGGACGTCCGCGCCGATGGTGATGCGGGCGACGTCCAGGAGGACCGCGCCGAAGTTGATGAACGTCCGGGGGCCGATGGTGGTCTGGTAGCCGTAGTCGACCCGCAGCGGCGGCCGGACCTCCACGTCCTCGCCCAGCTCGCCGAGGAGCTCGGCGAGGGCGGCGCGCCGGGCCTCGGGGTCGGCGGCCGAGGTGGCGTTGAAGCGCTCGCTCAGCACGGCCGCGTGCCGCGCCTCCGCCGCCAGTTCGGGGTCGTCGGCGATGTAGAGCTCGCCGGAGAGCATGGCTTCCTTCTGGCTGCGCCTGGTCTCGTCGCTCATGTCGTCTCTTCCGTGCGGGGTGTACGGGACGCTCGCGGTGATCCGTCCGCTACCGGCAGTCTGCCCCCGGCGTCCCCGGCCCGGCCACGCAGCCCCGGGGCCAGCACCAGCGTCACCGCCACCGAGAGCCCCGCGACCGCCGCCATGCCCGTGGCGGGGGAGGTCAGCTGGGCGATGCCGCCCGCCACGGCCGCCCCCACGCCCTGCATCGCGAGCATCCCCGAGGAGCTGAGCCCGAGCGCCTGGCCGCTCAGCTCCTGCGGGGTGAGGGCGATCAGCCGTTCCTGGAGCAGCAGACTCGCGGCGAAACCCACGCTCGCCAGGACGACCGCCGCCAGCGCGAGGGGCAGCTCCGGGCGCAGCGCGAAGAGCAGATAGGGCGCGGCGAGGAGCAGCCGGAGCGGGGCCCCCAGCCGCGCCCGCCGGCGTGCGGTGACGAACCGCCCGACCAGCGTGTCCCCGGCCAGCATGCCCAGGGCCCCGCCGGCGAAGAGGAGCCCGGCGTGCCCGGGCGCGTACGCGACGTACAGGGACTCGGCCCCGACGACGAGCCCGTTGGGCACCCACAGCGCCAGGAACACGTACCGGCGCGGCACGGAAGACCAGAGCAGCGCGTTCGTCCGCCGCGTCTCCCGGACCGACGGGCGGCCGGTGGCCCGGGGCGGCCGGGCGGTCAGTCCGAAGCGGGTCACGGCCGCCGCGACGACGTACAGTCCCGCCCCGATCAGCAGCGTGCCGCGCGCCGAGAAGACCGTGACCAGCAGCCCGCCCACCGCGAACCCGCAGATCTGCATCGCGCCGCCCGTCATGTTCAGCACGGAGCGGCCGAGCAGGAATCCCTCGCGCGGAACGATCTCGTTGAGCAGCCCGTACCGTACGCCCCCGCCCGGAGACGAGGCCGCGCCCACCACCAGCAGGACGGCGAACGCGGCCCACAGCGGCAGTCCGGGAGCGGCCTGGACGCAGGCGGCCCCGGCGGAGAGCAGCGCCAGGGCGGTCAGCGCGGCCCGCGGCGGCAGCCGGTCGGCCGCCGACAGCAGGGTGAGCGCCCCGGCCACCTGGGCCAGCGACGGGCCGAACATCGCCAGGGCCGACAGCAGGGGTGAGCCCGTCCGCGTGTACACGAGGGTGCCCAGCGCCAGACCGGTCGCGGTCTGGGCGGCCGTCTGCACGGAGACGGCGGCGAAGAAGGGGGAGAACTCCGGGGTCCGGAACAGTTCGCGGTAGGTGCGCATGAGGTGGAGTCTCCGGACCCCGTCGCCGGGACCGTTACTGTTTCGCGCGGACGCGAAAGCCCGGACGGGCGGGGCGGCGGGCGGCAGGGCCGGAAGGCCGGCGGAGAG
>NZ_JAAXYC010000361.1 GCF_018619185.1 Streptomyces sp. McG3
GGACACGTGATCCTCCAGGGAGGGGGCGGGTCGGACGGGGCTGGGCGTGAACTGCCTTCTGAACCTGCTGGGCCTGCTGAAACTCCTGGGCCTGCTGGGCCTGCTGAACCTGCTGGGCCTGCTGGGCCTGCTGGGCCTGCTGAACCTGCTGGACCAGACCCGTTACCTTCGCGAGATAATCGGGCCGAGTCCAGACCCTCGCAGGAATCCGTGGCGGGGAGGTGTCCGGTCAGCTTCCGGTGGCCGACTTCCAGGCGTCGATGTACGTGTCCAGGTTGGCGCCGATGTCCGCCCAGTCGGGCTCGAAGATCTCCACGCCCTCCATCAGCCGGGCCAGTTCGACGGCGTTGGCGTCGGTGGCCTCGATGTCCTTGCGGGCGGCGAAGCCCCCGCCGACCGCGCTGACGTCGCGCTGGGCCTGCTCGGAGAGCATGAAGTCGAGCAGCTTCTTGCCGTTCTCGCTGTGCGGGCCCTTGGCGACGAGGCCGGCCGCGTACGGCAGCGCGAAGCTGGTGGGCTTGCCGTCGCCCTTGGCGGGGAACCAGATGCCGAGGTTGGGCATGTCCTTGGACTGGGCGAAGTTCATCTGGACGTCACCGTTGGCGGCGAGGAGTTCCCCCTTGTCGACCTTGGGGGCGAGCTTTCCGGTGGAGGCGGACGGGCCGACGTTGTTGGTCTGGAGCTTCTTCAGGTACGCCATGGCCGGCTCCTGCCCGCCGAAGTCGTGCATCGCCTTGATGAGGACGGCGGTGCCGTCGCCCGCGACGCCGGGGGTGGAGTACTGGACCTTCTCCTTGTACGCGGGGTCGAGCAGGTCCTCCCAGGTCGCAGGCGGGCTCTTCAGCTCCTTCTTGTTGTGGATGAACCCGAAGTAGTTGTTGACGACGGAGGTCCACTTCCCGTCGGCCGCCCGGTCGGCGCCGTCGACCTGGTCGACGCCCTTCGGCTCGTACGCCGTGAGGAGGCCCTTGGCGTCGGCCTGCTGGATGAAGGGCGGCAGGGTGACGAGCACGTCGGCCTGGGTGTTGGACTTCTCGCGGACGGCGCGCTGCACCATCTCGCCGGAGCCGCCCTCCACGTACTTCACCTCGATGCCGGTCTTCTTCTCGAAGTCCTTGAAGACCTTGTCGTACCAGCCGTCGCCGTTCTCGCCCTTGAGGCCGTCGGCGCTGTAGACGGTGACGGACTTCTCGTCGGACGCGGCGGAGGAGCCGCCGCAGGCGGTGAGGGTGACGGCGGCGACGCCGGCCATGGGGAGGGCGAGGGCACGGACACGGTTGCGCATGGGGATTCTCCAGGGGGAAGTACGGGGGCGGGGATCAGCGGTAGGAGGCGCGGGTCCGGATGCGGGAGACGGCGGCCAGGACGAGGAGCGTCGTCGTCATCAGGACCACGGCGAGGGCGGCGCCGGTGAAGAGCGAGCCCCGGTCGGTGGCGGCGAAGATCTGCACCGGCAGCGGGGTCCAGTCCGGCGGGTAGAGCATCATCGTGGCGCTCAACTCCCCCATGGACAGGGCGAAGCAGAGCCCGGCGGCCGAGGTGAGCGAGGGGAGCAGGAGGGGCAGCCGGATCCGCCACAGGACCCGGGCGGGGCTCGCCCCGAGGCCGGCGGCGGCCTGTTCGTACATCGGGTCCAGACGGCGTACGGCGGCGGAGACCGACTGGTACGCGAACGCGGTGACGAGGACGGTGTGGGCGAGGATCACGATCCAGCGCGTCCCGTTGAGCAGGACGGGCGGCTGGCTGTAGGCCACCAGCACCGCGAGGCCGACGACCACCGAGGGCACGGCGACGGGCAGGATGAACAGGGCGTCCAGGAGCCGCTTTCCGCGCTTGCGGAGAGAGGCGGCGGCGAGCGCGGCCCAGCCGCCGAGGGTGAGCGCGAGCACGCTCGCGGCCACGGCCGTGACCAGGCTGGTGGTCAGCGCCTGGAGGGAGTCGCCGCTCGTCGCGGCGGAGTAGCGCTCGACGGTGGGTCCGGAGGGGAAGGCGCCGGACCAGTTCGTGGCGAGGGACGCGGCGAGGATGACGAGCAGGGGCACCGCGAACAGCGGGACGAAGAGGAGGAGGAAGACGGCCCAGGTGGCCCACTTCCCGGCCCGGCTATGCACCAGCACGACGGCTCACCACCCGGTAGAGGCTGTAGAGGCCCACGGAGATCGCGATGTTGACGACGGCGACGACGCAGGCGGCCGGGTAGTCCGACTCCAGGATCGCCTTGCTGTAGACGAGCATCGGCAGCGTCGTGACGTCCTTCGCCCCGGTGAACAGGACGATCCCGAACTCGTTGAGGCACATCACCAGGACGAGGCTGCCGCCGGCCGCGAGGGCCGGGAGCGCCTCGGGCAGGATGACCTGCCGGATGATCCGGACGGGCCCGGCGCCGAGTGAGGAGGCGACCTCCAGCTGTCCGGTGTCGAGCTGGGAGAAAGCGGCGAGCAGCGGGCGCATCACGAACGGCGTGAAGTAGGTGATCTCGGCGAGCAGGACGCCCCAGGGGGTGGTCAGGAAGTGGAAGGGCCCTTCGGCCGCACCGGTGACGTCGGTCCAGAGCCCGTTGGCCATCCCGACGGAGCCGTAGATGAACAGCAGGGCCAGGGTGATGAGGAAGGACGGGAAGGAGAGGAACACGTCGATGAACCGCGCGACCGCCTTCCCGCCGGGGAACGGGACGAACGCGATGATCAGCGCGAGGACGAACCCGAGGACGAGGCATCCCACGGTCGAGCCGACCGCGAGCCACACGGTGGTGGTGAGCGCGTCGCGGAAGACCTCGGAGGCGAAGACGTCGGCGTACGGGTCGAGCGAGACGCCGCCCTCGTCGGGGGTGACGGACTGCTGGACGACGAGGGCCAGCGGGTAGAGGAACGCGAGCGCGAGGACGGCGACGGGCGGCAGCGCCCAGACCCAGGTGGGGACGGAGCGGGACCGTGCGGGGGCGGGGTCCGGTTGCCCGGGACCCGCCGTCCGCTTCCGGTCGAGGACGGCACTAGCCACCGGGCACCCCCGCCTTCTCCGGCGCGACCGCGGCGCCCGCCGGGCCGGCCGCTCCCGCGGCTCCGGTTCCTCCCCCGGCTCCGGCTCCTCCTGCCGTTCCCGCCGCGCCCATGGTTCCCTCGGTTCCTTCTGCTCCCGCCGTTCCCGCCGTTCCCGCCGTTCCCGCCGGGAGGAGCACCGCGTCCTCGGACGCGAAGTGCAGGGTGACCGGGTCGCCGATGGCCGGGGGCTCGCGCAGTTCGCGGAGGTCGGCCATGAGGCGGTGGCCGTCGACGTCGGCGTGGACGCGGTGGGTGGAGCCGCGCCACTGGACCTCGGTGACGCTGCCGGTGAGCGCGTTGGGTCCGTCGCCGAGGCCGACCAGGTGCGGCCGGACGCAGAGGGTCGCGGTGGCTCCGGGGGCGGCGGTGTCGGTGGGGGCGGCGAGCGCGTGGCCGCCGAACTCGACGGCTCCCGCACCGGTGACCGTGACCGGGAGGAGGTTGGCGTTGCCGACGAACGAGGCGGTGAACTCGGTGCGCGGGCGGCGGTAGAGCTCCTGGGGGGTGCCGCAGTCCTGGAGCCGGGCCCGGTCCATGACGGCGATCCGGTCGGCGAGGGTGAGGGCCTCGACCTGGTCGTGGGTGACGTACAGGATCGACACGTCCGGCAACTCCCGGTGCAGTCGCGCCAGTTCGGCGAGCATCCCGGAGCGTAGCCGGGCGTCGAGGGCGGAGAGCGGTTCGTCGAGGAGCAGGACGCCCGGGCGGATGGCGAGCGCACGGGCGATGGCGACGCGCTGCTGCTGGCCGCCGGAGAGTTCGCGCGGGTGGCGCTCGGCGTACGCCGCCATGCCGACGAGTTCGAGGGCCTCGGCGACCCGGCCGGGGATCTCGGCCTTCGGGGTGCGGTGGGCCTTGAGCCCGAAGGCCACGTTGTCCTTGACCTTGAGGTGCGGGAAGAGGGCGTACTGCTGGACCACCATGCCGATGCCGCGCCGGTGCGGGGGCAGGGCGGTCACGTCCCGGCCGCCGAGGAACACCCGCCCGGAGGCGGGCCGGACGAACCCGGCGACGGCGCGCAGGGCGGTGGTCTTGCCCGAGCCGGACGGCCCGAGGAGGGCCATCACCTCGCCGGGTTCGACGGTGAGGTCGAGCCGGTCGAGGACGACGTTTCCGCCGTAGGCGACGGTGACGCCCTCGAAGCGGATGCCGCTGGGGGCGGCGGGTGCCGGGGCGCTCACGCCTCGGCCCGCGCGATGAGGTCGGGCAGCTCGGCGACGGACCCGAGCACCTGGGTCGCGCCGTGCCGGGTGAGCTGGTCCCTGTCGTGGGCGCCGGTGAGGACCCCGGCGACGATCCCGGCGCCGGAGCGTACGCCGCTGAGCATGTCGTACGAGGTGTCGCCGGCCACCACGGTCCGCCGGACGTCGTCCACGGCTCCGGTGCGCAGGAAGGCGGCCAGCACCATGTCCGGGAAGGGCCTACCCCGGCCGCCCGCGTCGGCGGGGCAGAGGGTGAGCGGGACGAGGTCCTGCCAGCCGAGGGCGGCGAGGATGGCGTCCTGGGTGGTGCGGGCGAACCCGGTGGTCAGGACGACGGTGCGGCCTTCGGACGCGAGCCGCTCGATGGCCTCGCGGGCGCCGGGGAGCGGGGCGATGCGGCCGCCGTCGACGAGTTCTCCGTACGCCTCCTCGAAGGCGATGTTGGCCCGCTGGGCCTTGGCTTCGCCGCCCTCGCCTCCCTGGCCGTCCTCGCCCTCCTCGCCGGCGAAGAGGTGCCGGAAGACGGTGATCTTGGATTCACCCATGGTGGCCCGTACGTAGGCGAGTTGGCGGGCATGCTCGTCGGATCCGGGGCGTACGCCGAGGCGTTGGGCGGCCGCGGAGAAGGCCTGCTCGACGAGGCCGCCGTCGGCGACGGTGGTGCCGGCCATGTCGAGGACGACGAGGCGGTAGGGGTCGCGCGTGATGTCGGTCGGGGAAGTCATGTGGTTCACCAGCCCAGTTGGTCGGCGGTCGTTTCGGCGATGGCGGGTGAGCACGTCATACCGCGCCCGCCGGGCCCGGTGACGAGCCAGACCCCGTCGGACACCTGCTGCCGGTGGACGACGCGCGAGGTGTCGGTGCACTGGGCGTAGACGCCCGCCCAGCGGTGGCGGACGCGCGGCAGCGGGCGCCCGAGGAAGGCCTCGACGACCCGGGTGAGGTGCTCGTAGGGCTCCTCGACGGTGTCGAAGGCGAAGGGGTGCTCGTACTCGTGGGTGTCGCCGATGGTCAGCCCGCCGTCGCGGCGCTGCACCATGAGGAGCTGCATGCGGTGCTCGGCGGCGACCGGGTCCTGGGCCTGTCCGGCGTTGAGGGCGTCGAGCGCCTCGCCCCGGTAGGCGGGGTAGTAGCGGAAGCTGTCGGCGTCGGCGACGGAGGTGGTGAGCGGTTCACCGAGCGGGTCGGTCTGCATCATCTGGAGGCGGACGCGGCGCACGGGCAGCTCGGGACCGGCGAGTTCCCGGACCAGGCCGCCGAGCCAGGCGCCGGTCGCGAGGATCACGGCGTCACCGGTGTGGACGTCGCCGTGGTCGTCGCGTACGGAGGCGGTCCCGACGACGTCACGCACCTCACGGCCGCCGAGGTAGGTGTACCGGCCGGAGGCCAGCAGGTGTTCCTTCAGGGCGAGTTGGGCGGTGCGGGGTTCGACCGCCGCGTCCCGTTCGCACCACAGGGCGGCGGTGAACGCGCCGCGCAGGGCGGGGTTGAGCGCCCGCGCCTCGCCGGCGGTGAGCAGCTTGTAGCCGCGTGCCGCCGCGTCGGGCCGGGCGACGGCCGCCTCGGCGACGGCGACCTCGCGTGCGGTGCGCAGCGGGGTGAGCGAACCGCAGGCCCGGAAGCCGAGTCCGGGCACCCGCTCCCCGACGGCCTCCCACAGCTCGCGGGCGCGCAGGGCGGTCTCCAGCTCCTCGCCGCCGGCCCGGCCACTGACCCATATCTGTCCGAAATTGCGGAGCGATGCCCCGCGCGCCTCGCTCTCGCGCTCGATCTGTACGACCTCGTGGCCGCGGCTGACTGCGTGCCAGGCGTGCATGGTTCCCACCACGCCGGCTCCTACGACGATGACTCTCACGACGGCCACGCTCCTCGGGACGGGTGTCCCGCACGCGTCCGTTCACCGACGGGACGGTGAACGACCTCGCAAGTTTGGACCAGACCCGTTATCTTCTCGTGATCTTGCGGGTCGTGTGGTGCAGCAGGCCACGGTCCCGGTCCCGGCCCCTCTCAGCTCCGCTCCTCGCCTCGCAGATGGGCGGAGAAGGAGAAGCGGTCGCCCCGGAACAGGGTCCGCACGCGCTCCAGCGGCCGGCCGTCGGCGTCCCGGGAGAGCCGGTGGATCAGGAGCATCGGCAGGGCGGGCGGGGTCCCGATGAGCAGGGCCTCGCGGGGGGTCGCGAGTACGGTCTCGATCCGCTCGTCGGCGTCGCCGAAGGCGATCTGGAGGCGGTCGCGGAGGTAGGAGTAGAAGGAGGAGTCCGGGTCGAACTCCGTGTCCAGGCCCGGGACCCGGGCGACACCGACGTACGTGCTCTCCAGGCCGACGCGCTCGTCGTCGGCGAGCAGTACCCGCTCCAGGTGCCAGACCGGCTCGCCCCGCTCGACCGCGATCTCGGCGGCGAGCGCCTCGGGGCAGGGGAAGCGGTCCAGGCCGATGAGGTGGCGGCCGGGCCGGCGGCCCTGACGACGGACGCCCTCGGTGTAGCTGGCCAGCGAGAGCGGCTGCTCCAGCTTGGGACCGGCGACGACCGTGCCGCGCCCCTGCCGGCGCAGCCGCCCTTCCAGGAGGAGTTCGCGCAGGGCCTGGCGGACCGTCTCGCGCGCGACCTCGTGCCGCTGGGCGAGCTCGCGCTCGGTGGGCAGGAGCCCGCCCTCGCCCAACGCGTCCAGCAGCACCGCGATACGGGCCTTGACCGCGTAGTACTTCGGGATGCGGCCGTGCTCGGGGATGCCGGAGCGGATCGGTGCGCCAGGTGCCTGGTCGTTCGGGTAGTCCACGGCCCGATGGTTGCAGACGCGGGTGAACGGGCGGCGTCACGGGCTCCGCTCCCGCCAACGCCCGGGCGCCGGTCCCACCAGGGCACCTGCGGTGGCGGCGGCCGGTCAGTCCGTGGTGCGGCGGACCCGGCGGGCATACCGCAGCAGCGCGGCCCCGCCGAGCAGGAGCGCCCCGGCGGCGGCCCCGGTCCAGGCCAGTGACTCCGGTCCGGTGCGGGCGAGTTCGGGGAGCGGGCGGCCCAGAGAGTCGCGGGGCGGGCGTCCGGGGTGGTCCTCGTCGGCACCCCTGCCCTCCTCCCCGGTTC
>NZ_JAAXYC010000362.1 GCF_018619185.1 Streptomyces sp. McG3
GTACGGGGGCGGGGCCGGTCCGTCCGCCGTGCGCGGGCGGGCCGGCCCCTGACCTGCGGGGGTGCGGCGGTGGGGCGGTGAGCGGCGTCAGCCGATCACGTTGTCCACGCCCTTCTTCGCCGTCTGCCACGCCTTGTCCGACGACGTCCCCTTGCGCTCGACCTCGCTCAGCGCGTTCGTGATCTGCTGCATCACGTTCTGGTCGTGCACACCCAGCACCTGTACCGGGGACTCCTTGGCCGCCTCACCGAAGATCCGGCCGATCGGGGCGCCCGAGAAGTACGCGTCCTCCGCGCCCGCGATCGTCTCGATGGCGCCCGTCGAGGACGGGAAGTTGCCCTGCTTCTGGAAGACCTTCGCCTGCTGCTCGGGGGCGGTCAGCCACTCGATCAGCTGGTACGCCTCCTTCTTGTGCTTGGCCGCACGCGGGATGGAGAGGTACGAGCCGCCCCAGTTGCCCGCGCCGCCGGGGAGCTTGGCGATGTCCCACTTGCCCTTGCCCGCGTCGCCGGCCTGGCCCTTGACGTAGCCGAGCATCCAGGCGGGGCACGGGATCGTCGCGAACGAACCGGCCGCGAAGGCCTGGTTCCACTGCGGGGACCACTGGTCGAGCTTGGCGCTCAGTCCCGCCTCGGCCGCCTCCACGGAGGTGTCCCAGGCTTCCTTGACCGCCGGGTTCTTCTCGTAGATCAGCTCGCCGGAGGCGTCGTAGTACCGCTCCTTCTCCTGGCCGATCATGATCCCGTAGAGCGAGCCGACGCTGTCCAGCCAGGCGCTCTTGGCGGGGGCCTTCTTCTTGTACTGCTTGCCCAGCTCCAGGTAGCCGTCCCAGGTGGCCCACCTCGACGCGAGCTCCTCGCGGTCCGTGGGCAGCCCGGCCTGTTCGAAGAGGTCGGTGCGGTAGCACATCGCCTCGGGCCCGACGTCCGTGCCGAGGCCGAGGATCTTGCCGTCCTCGGTGGTCGCCGCCGACCACTTGGCCTCGGCGAACTCGCCCTTGAGCTTGTCGGCCCCGAACTCCTTCAGGTCCTGGAACTTGTCGGACTGCTGCTGGGTGACCGAGGCGATGCGGCCCACCTCGACGCCCTGCACGTCGGCGAGACCGCCGCCGCCCGCCAGCCGGGTCTGGAGCGACTTCCAGTAGTCCGCCTCGTCCTGGGTGTCGCTCTGCTTGATCGTCACCTCGGGGTGGAGCTTCTGGTACTCCTCGTACAGCCCGGCCTCCTTGAAGCCGAAGGACCCGAAGAGGTCGACGTTGAGCGTGACCTTTCCGCCCGCGCTGTCGGAGGAGTCCGACGAGTCGCTGGATCCACAGGCGGCGAGGAGCGCCCCGGCGAGGACGACCGCGCCGAGGCGGGCGGTGGCTCTCTTGGCGGCTCGGGCGATGGGCATGGGAAGCCTCCCTTGGCTTCGGGATGAACCGAGCGCCTTGAGAGCGCTCTCAAAACCTGCGTCTGGAGCGTCCCCCACCACCCCCGCCCCGTCAAGACTCGAACGCATAACGGCTTGGGGTTACAGCCGGAGTCCATGCAACTGCCGTCTGTGTGCGTTCTCTTGACACTTACGTTTCAGGAGTTTTACGTTCCTTGGCACTTGAGAGCGCTCTCGAACGCGCTCTTCGCCCCCCCATGATCGAGGTGCTGCTCGTGCGAACCTCCCTCTCCAGACTTGCCTCCAGACCTGCCGCGGCGACACTCCTGGCCATCGCCGTGGCCGCCGTGGGGCTGGGCCCCGCCGCATCGCCCGCTGCCGCCGCCACCATCCCCGCCGGCGCCGGCAGCTACTCCGACTCCCGCCCCGCCGGTACTTCGGGCCCGACCACCAACACCGGCGCGCCCGTCACCCCCAAGCTCACCACCGCGGCGCGGGGCAAGCCGGTCCCGACCAACGACTGGTGGTCCTCGCTCGCCTACCAGCGCTACGGCGACAACCCGTACAGCACACCCATGTACGGGCACCCGCTCACGTACCAGGCCAAGGCCTCCGGCCTGGAGGTCGGCTACCCGACCACGCCCGCGATCGTCGGCGACGGCCGCCAGTACGAGTACGCCCACAAGGCCGACCTCACCGTCGGGCTCAGCGGCCTGAACTCGCCCGACACCAAGGCCGACGCCTGGTCCGACTGGACGGTGACGCCCTACTGGGCCGACGGCTCCCGCACCTTCCGGGCCACCATCGGCCACGGCATGCCCTTCGTGTACGCCAAGGGCTCCGGCGGCGACGCCCGCATCACCACCGCCTCCGCGCCCACCGTCTTCTCCGACCAGGGCAACGTCCTCGGCATCACCGTCGCCGGGCACCACTACGCCCTCTTCGCCCCGACCGGCAGCGACTGGAACGTCTCCGGCACCGCGATCACCGCGGGTCTCGGCGGGAAGGACTACTTCTCGCTCGCCGTGCTGCCCTCCACGGACGCGCTCGCGACCTACAAGAAGTACGCCTTCAGCTTCGTCACCGGCTCCCAGGTGGCCTGGCAGTCCACCGGCGGCAACGTGCGGGCGACCTACAGCCTGACGACCGAGGCCAAGGAGGGCACCGAACGCGGCACCCTCCAGGCCCTCTACCGCCACCAGTGGCTGCACACCACCGACGCGCTGACCCCTTACACGTACGTGTCGCCGCGCGGCACGATGAAGGTGCGTGAGTCCGCCACCTTCACCACCAGCCAGAAGAACAACGGCGTCGTGCCCGCGCTGCCCGCCTCCAGCGGCGTCGACAAGGCCCGGCTGGCCGGCTACCTCAACGAGGTCGCGAACGCCTCCGACCCGTTCTCCGGGGCCGCCGACACCTACTGGACCGGCAAGGCGCTCGGCCGCCTCGCCCAACTGGTCCCGGTCGCCGACCAGATCGGCGAGACCGCCACCCGCGACAAGCTCCTCGGCCTGATGAAGGGCCGGCTCCAGGAGTGGTTCACGGCGGGCGGGGCCAGTGAGTTCAGCTACGACAAGGACTGGAAGACGCTCACCGGCTACCCGGCCTCGTACGGCAGCGACACCGAGCTCAACGACCACCACTTCCACTACAGCTACTACGTCTACGCGGCGGCGATCATCGCCCAGTACGACCAGGCCTGGGTCGCCGACTCGGCCTGGGGCACGATGATCAAGCACCTGATCCGCGACACCGCCAACGCCAGCCGCACCGACTCCGCCTACCCCTTCCTGCGCGGCTTCGACGTGTACGCGGGCCACAGCTGGGCCTCCGGCCACCAGGGCTTCGCGGCGGGCAACAACCAGGAGTCCTCCTCGGAGTCCATCAACCTCAGCGCCGCCCTGGTGCTCTTCGGCTCGGCCACCGGCGACAACAACCTCCGCGACCTCGGCAGCTACCTGCTGACCACCGAGTCCGAGGCGATCACCCAGTACTGGTTCGACGCCTCGCAGCAGGTCTTCCCCGCCTCCTTCGGCCACGACACGGTCGGCATGGTCTGGGGCAGCGGCGGCGCGTACTCCACCTGGTGGACCGCCAACCCGGAGGAGATCCACGGCATCAACGTCCTCCCGGTGACCGGCGGTTCGCTCCACCTGGCCCGCGAGAAGGCGGCCATCAAGCGGAACATCGCCGAGATGGAGCGCGAGAACGGCGGGCCCGCACAGGAGTGGCGCGACCTGCTCTGGCAGTTCGAGTCGCTCTCGGACCCGGCGGCGGCGAAGGCCAAGTGGGACGGGGTGAACGGGAACTACGAGCCCGAGCAGGGTGAGTCCAAGGCGCACACCTACCACTGGATCAACACCCTGAACGCGGTGGGCGCCCCCGACATGACGGTCAGCGGCGACATCCCGACCTCCGCGGTCTTCTCCAAGAACGGGACGCGCACCTACACCGCCCACAACCACGGCTCCACCGCCCGTACGGTTACCTTCTCCGACGGCAAGACCCTGTCGGTGCCCGCCCGTTCGACGGCGACGAGCACGGGCCCCGGCGGCAGCAACCCCGACCCGGAGGAGCCCGGCCCGTCCACCGGGAACACCTTCCGCCTCAAGTCCGGCGGCGTCCTCACCACCGCCACCACCGACCCGGCGGGCGCGGACACCGTCGCCTCGGCCGACGGCGTCAACCGGGACGGCACCCCGTACCGGCCGACCGTCTACGAGGTGAAGAAGGTCAACGGCAAGGTCGCCTCCGGCGCGGCCACCGCGTTCCGCCTCCGGGTGGACGCGGGCACGAAGGTCGGGCTGGCCCCGCAGGTCCGGGTCAGCTACGACCTCACCGGCGACGGCACGTTCGACCGGGCCGAGACCTTCCGCTACTTCGCGACCGACCCGGTCAACGGGTGGGAGGAGTACACACAGGCGTCCGGTGCGCAGGCTGTCACCGGGAGCCTGGGCGAACTGAAGAACGGCACGGTCCGCCTGGAGGTCTGGAACGCGCTCGGCAGCGGCACGTCCCAGGTGCAGACGGGCACGGACGCGGCCGTCCTGAAGATCCCGTACGTGTAGGCCGCGCGGGATCCGTTACGGATCGGGCGCGCGGACCTGTACGTACGGGTCCGCGCGCACCATCCGGACAACCGGATAACTGGCGGGATCTGTACGTGTAGGGCGTGAGCGTACGGGCACGATTCGTGCGGCGGGTCTTCGGCTCCTCAGGGCGGAGGCCCGCCGCACTTCCGCGTTCGCGTGGCGGGCGCGGTCAGGCCGAGGCCCGTCGCACCAGGGTCGTCGGGGTGATCACCGAGTCGGGCGCCGGGCCGCTGCCCGTACGGTCCCGGTCCAGGCCGCGCAACAGCAGGCGGGCCATCAGCCGGCCCTGCCCCTCGATGTCCTGGTTGACCGTGGTCAGCGGCGGATCGGTGGTCTCGGCCACCGAGTCCATGTCGTCGAACCCGACGATCGCCACCTGCTCCGGCACGGCCACTCCGCGCTCCCGCAGCACACGCAACGCACCCGACGCCATCAGGTCGTTGGCGACGAACACCGCGTCCAGGTCGGGCCGTCGCTCCAGCAGCTCCGCCATCGCCCGAGCCCCGCTCTCCACGGTGAACGCGCCCTCGGCGACGAGCGTCGGGTCCACGTCCAGCAGGACGTCCCGGTAGCCGTCGAGGCGGTCCATCGCCGAGGTCTGGTCGGGCGGTCCGCCGATGTGCGCGATCCGCTCCCGCCCGAGGTCCTTCAGATACCGCACGGCCACCCGCGCGCCGCCCCGGTTGTCCGCGTCCACATACGGGACGGCCTGGTCCCCCGGATCGGCGGTCCAGCTGGGCCGCCCCCCGTACACCGTGGGGATCCCCGCCCGCCGGGTGATCGCGGGCAGCGGGTCGTCGGTGTGCAGCGAGAACGCGAGCGCCCCGTCGACGTGTCCGCCGGACAGATAGCGGGCGATCCGGTCGAAATCTCCGGGCCCCTCCACCAGCAGCAGGACGAGCTGGGTGTCGTGGGCGGTCAGCTCCTTGCTGATGCCCCGGATCTGCTGCGAGAAGAAGGGGTCGGAGAAGATCCGTATCTCCGGCTCCGCGATGACGACGGCCACCGCTCCCGTCCGCCGGGTCACCAGGGTCCTGGCCGCGTGGTTCGGGATGTAGCCCAGCTCGTCGACCGCCTTGAGCACCTTGTCCACGAGCGGTTTGCGGACTCCGTCGCCCCCGTTGACGACCCGAGAGGCGGTGGCCCGCGACACCCCCGCACGTGCCGCGACGGCTTCCAGGGTGGGCCGGGACCCGGGGGACTGCTCGGGCAAGGCGGTCGCTCCTCGTCGACGGGGGCGGCGATACGCGGGCTGGTGCGTGGGGGTGCGCGGGATGCTGTGCGCGTGCTCGGTGTCGCCGCCGGATCGTCTACAGCCTAGCGCCGGGCGCCGACAGCACTGAGAGCGCTTCCAGGGGAGGGGTGGCATGCGTGCGGGATCGGCCGGGGGCCGGGGCGAGGAGGCTCGGGCGGCAGCCCGGCGGTGGCCGCGTGAAGGTAACCGTCGGTAGTGGTGAAGCGGTTGCCCGAACCGCGCCTCTTCCGGACCAACTGCGCGTTGGACACGCTGGGTATGCATGGCCATCACTCAGAGTGGAAGGTGTGCGGCATGGAAGCGATGGAGCGGCGCAGGGCGGCGGCGGACCGGGTGCGGGTGGCTGAGGACGCCGTGGAGCAGTTGAGGGAAGGGCTTGCGGAGTTCGGGGTGAAGCTGCCGTCCCTGCGGATCGATCCGGTCTCGTGTGCGGGTGACGAACCGGCGCCCCTGGTCGACCTGGGCCGCTGCAACATCGACACCGCGTTGCGGCTGTGCGAGGTGCTGGCGGAGAAGGAGAGCGGTCATGACGGGTGACGGACACGGGCCGGGCGTGCTGCCCGCGGCGGGCGAGTTCGCGGTGGACGCGCGGGACGGGCGGGTCGGCCGGGTGACGGGCCGGTCCGGGCCGAACGTACGGCTGCGGCCGCCCGGCGGCGGGCCGGAGTGGGAATGCCCGCCGGACGCGGTGCGGCCGGCGTCACCGGGAGTGGTGCTGCGGGCCCGGGTGACGGAGATCAACAGGGAGGGGCAGCTGCCGCGTTGAGGACGGGCGGAGCACGCCGCACGAAGCGGCGGGGCCGACCCCTCCTCGGGGTCGGGCCCGCCGCCGTTCGGGGGGCGTACGCCGGGTCACATGATGCGGTACGCCAGGTAGTACGCGGACAGTTGCTCGTGGTAGCCCGGGTCGTCCGCCTGCGCGTGGCGGTCGAACTCCGGGGACTCCTTGACCTGTTCCTTGGTGAGGTCGACGTAGACCTTGCGGTCGTCGGTGTCGACGCGCTTCACCGTGCCGGCGGGCAGCAGGACGTCCTTGCCGAAGATCCAGACTCCGGTGTCGACGAGCAGATAGGCCGAACCCACCTCGTCGGAGTGCTTGTCGACCTTTCCGATACCGCCGTCGGTGGCCTCGACCGAATAGCCGGTCAGATCGGCGCCCACGGTGTGACCGCTCGACGGCTGATAGCCCCACAGGGAGTCGCTCATTGTGGCCCCTTTCGCGAAGGTCACCCAGTTCATTCGTGTTCGGTGGACCGGCGATGCGTTATTGATGTGTCCACCGAACGATATTTCCGCTGGACTGCGTGTGCCCGGGGAGAGGCGGCGTACACCTGGGCGGTGCGGGCGTGTTCCGGTCCGCGTGCCAGGTCGTGTTCCGGGCCCGCAGAAATGGGTGGGGCCGGGTATTCGCCCGGACCCATCCCCGTTTTTGCCGGTCAGCGGCGGATTCTGGTCGGAATTTCAGGTTCCCGCTTGCGCTTTGCGTGCACGTGGAGGGCATCAATACAACCTCCGCCGGCCGGAAAGGGGAGGAGGTGGGGGAG
>NZ_JAAXYC010000363.1 GCF_018619185.1 Streptomyces sp. McG3
GGGCGGGATGGTGGGGCAGGCGCGCGGTGACGGCCGCGAGGTAGCGGGTGGCGATGCGCGTGCCCAGGGGGGCGGTGGCGGGCTGCCAGGCGCGGTCGGCGGAGGTGTTGAGGAGCCACGGGCCACGCGCGAGAGCGGCGGCCTGTCGCTGGAACGCCGGACCCAGCCGGTCCAGTGCGCCGGGCGTGCCCTTGGTGCGGGCCGTGTGCGCGTGGCGGGTGAGGAGGGAGTCGAGGAGGGTGGCCTGCCGGGCGGCGACGGTCATGCCCTGTGCGTAGACGGGGTTGAGCGCGCAGATGCTGTCGCCGAGGGCTATGAGGCGTCCGGGCCAGCGGGGCAGACGGTCGTAGCGGTGCCAGCGGTTGACGGTGGAGCGGGTCTGCCGGACGGGGCCCTGGGGTGTGCCGTGGTCGATGATGTGGGCGAAGTCGGGGTTGTCGAGGGCCGCGGCGTACGCGCGGAAGCCGTCCTCGTCGGCGGGTGGGGCCTGGCCGCCCGCACCGATCAGGCCGAGCTGCCACAGGTCGGGACCGACACGGGCCGCGACGCCCCCGCGCGGTGAGTGCGGGGCGAGGGTGGGCTGGTAGGAGGCGAACCAGTCCTGTCCCGGGTCCGGCCGGAAGGTGTAGAAGCGCGAGGCGTAGGTGACCTTCCCGTCGACCACGAGAGTGTCGGGGAGGGGGTAGCCGGCGTCCGCGAGCCAGCGGGGCAGCCGGGTAGCGCGGCCGGTGGCGTCGACGACCAGGTCCGCCTGGATCACCTCGTCCCGCCCCTCGCCGTCGCGCGGACGGACCGTCACCCCCACGCCGCCCGGCTGCTGGTCCAGGAGCAGCGCTTCGGCGCGTACGCCGTAGCGGAAGGCGACGGACGGCAGGGCGGTGACCCTCTCGCGCAGCACCTGTTCCAGCGCGGGGCGCGCCACCAGTTGGACGTCGAAGCCGACCGGGGTGCGGGGCGCCCAGCCGGTGGGGAACAGCATGCGGGTGGCCGCGGCGAAGTCCTCGACCGGGCAGCCGCGGGCGGCGAGTTCCTCGCGGAGCCCGGGGAACAGCTCCTCCAGGTGCTCGGCGCCGCGGGCCAGCAGGGCGTGGGGGTGGTGGGCCTGCGGGACGCCGGGGCGGGTCGCGGGCTCACCGGGCGCGGGAGGCGGGTCGCGTTCGATGACGGTGACCTGGCGGAAGTGCCCGGTCAGGACACGGGCGGCCAGGAGGCCCGCGTAGCCGCCGCCCAGGACGACGGCCCTGTCCCAGGCCGGCGGCGGCAGTGCGGAGCCGGGTTCGCTGTCACCGGGACGCGGCCGAGGTGCCGCCGGCCTGGTCACGGGGTTCTCTCGGTCAGGATCACGTACCCGGCCCGGGGAAGGGCACCGCCCACGTCCACGGGGTCCGCTGTGATGTCAGCCATGCCCAGACCTTTGCAGAGCGCAGTCAAAGCGCGGTCAAGGCGGCAGCGGCGTGACGGAGCCACCCTCTACTGTCACGGGAGTTCATCGGAATACCGCTGGGAGAGACATGAACAGCATCGAGCCGACCTGGTTCAGGAGCAGCCGCGACACCGACGACGGCCCCCGCCTCGGCTGCGGCCCGGCGGCCCGGGCGACCTGCGCGGACTTCGCCACGTACGCATCGGAGGCCTGAGCCATGTCCGTACCGCCGACCGTGCGGGTCAAGGCCTTCGACCACCTCGTCCTCAACGTCGGGGACGTCGAGCGGGCCATCGCGTTCTACTGCGGGCCCCTGGGCCTGGAGCCCGTACGGGTCGAGGAGTGGCGGGCGGGCAAGGTGCCCTTCCCCTCGGTCCGGGTCAGCCCGACCACGATCATCGACCTGCTGGACCGTCCGCGCGGCGAGTCGAACGTGGACCACATCTGCCTCGTCGTCGACCCGCTCGACTGGCAGGAGGTCATCGACTCCGGGGTGTTCACGGTGAAGGAGGGCCCGGTCCCCCGCTTCGGGGCCCGGGGCTCGGCCACCTCGGTGTACGTACTCGACCCGGACGGCAACACGGTCGAGCTGCGCTGGTACCCGCAGGACGCGTAGGGGCGGGCGGGCCCGCACGAGGAACGGACGGGCGGTGAGGTGTCCCGCGGGACGCCTCACCGCCCGTCCGCCTTCCGCCCGCGAACCCCGTGGACTGCCCGCCCGCGAACCTTTCCGCCCGTGAACCTTTCCGGCCGCTGCGGACAACAGGGGTGACAGCCACACCGACCGACGCACCCCTGGAGGCGCAGTGACCGGACCACCTCCGGCCCGCCCCGGCACCAAGCACGAGGGCGAGAACGAGAGCGAGAGCGAGGGCCGGGCTGGAGACGACGCCGACGTCATCACGCAATCCCTCGACGAGCCCGAGCTGTTCGCCGGGCTGTACGACCGGCACGCCCCGGACATCCACCGCTACGCCGCCCGCCGCCTCGGGGAGGGCGCGGCGGACGACATCACGGCGGAGACGTTCCTCATCGCGTTCCGTACCCGGGACCGCTACGACACCGCCCACCGGCTGGCCCGGCCCTGGCTGTACGGCATCGCCGCCAACCTGATCGGCAAGCACCGCCGTACCGAGGTCCGCGCACTCAAGGCGCTGGCCCGGACGGGCCACGACCCGGTGGCCGCGTCCTGGAGCGACCGCTCGGACGACCGGCTGGCCGTACAGGCCCCGCTCGCGGGGGCGCTGGCCTCGCTCTCCCCCGGCGACCGGCACGTCCTGCTGCTCGTCGCCTGGGCGGACCTCGGCTACCAGGAGGTGGCCGACGCGCTGCGGATACCGCTGGGCACGGTCAGATCCCGCCTGAACCGGGCCCGCCGCAAGGTCCGCGAGTCCCTGAACACCGACCCCGCGTTCACCTCGGCCGAACAGGAGCTGACCCCGTCATGGACGAAATGACCCAGCTGCGTGAGCTGCGCGCCGACGCCCCCGTACCCGACCGCGCCGCCCTCGCCCCCGGGCGCGCACTCCTGACCGACGCCATCGCGGGCAGGAGCCGCCGAACGCGCAGGCTGCGGGCCGACTGGCGGGTCGCCTCGCTCGGCGCGGTGGTGGCGATCACCGCGGCGGCGTTGTTCATCACCCAGATCGTGGACACCCCCGCGCCCCGGCCGTCGGCCCCGGCGACCGTGGCGGGCGACCTCGACCTGTCCGGCCCGGCCGCCGCCCTGGGGCGGGCCGCCGACTTCCTGGACCGGCAGGAGGTGCCCCCGGAGCCGCGGGCGGACCAGTGGATCTACCTCTGGGAGGTAGGCGGAGTACCGGCCCAGCCGACCAGGAAGGACGGGTCGGACCCCGAGGTGACGGGCACCCTGGAAGTGCCGGATCCCGAGCCCTCCTGGATCCCGTACCACGACGAGGTCGCGGAGAACGACGAGTCCGACACGGACCACCGGACCGCCCGCGAGTCCTACAAGATCGCCGCTGATCTCCCGGAGGACCCCGAGGCCCTCCTCGCGGAACTGCGGAAGGTCTTCCCCACCGGCAGCGGTCTGGACGGACCCCCCGAAGCCAAGGACGAGCACAGCTTCCGCGCCCTCTCCGTCCTGCTGGAGTCGTACCCCATCCCGCCCGACGCGCTGGCTCGCATCTACCGGGCGATGGCAACGGTCGACGGCGCCGAGGTGACCGACCACCTGATCCGGGACGCCTCCGGCCGCCAGGTCATCGCCGTGACCCGCCAGCACGACGGGCAGGACATCCGGAGCGAGATCCTCATCGACCCGGTCGACTACAGCTACGCGGGAAGGCGCGACGTGGTCACCAGGACATACGAGTTCCCCAGTTCCAGCGGGCGTGAACTCATGGTCTACCAGCGCGGAGACATGCTGCTCGACGTTGCGAGGACCAAGGCCGCCGTCGTCGACGCCAAGGGCCAGAAGCCCTGACCGTACGGCGCGTACAGAACCCGGGCGCGGGCCCGGTGTCCGGCACAGGGGAGCGGACACCGGGCCCGCGGCCTTCCCGCGGGCCGGGCCACGGCCCCGCCCGGGGCACCCGCACCGCCACCGCCACCCACGTGACCGACCCCACCCCCCACTCCGTTAAAACTCCCGCAACAATGAACAGGTGATCACCTCACCCGCACGGAGCACCCACCGTCGCACCGAGCACGCGCCGACCCCGTACGTCGACCTCTCGCGCGACGAGTGGAGCGCACTGCGGGACAAGACCCCGCTGCCGCTGACCGCCGACGAGGTGGAGCGGCTGCGGGGGCTCGGGGACGTCATCGACCTGGACGAGGTGCGGGACGTCTATCTGCCGCTCTCCCGGCTGCTCAACCTGTACGTCCAGGCCACCTCCGGGCTGCGCGGCGCGCTGAACACCTTCCTCGGGGACGCCGGGAACGGGCACGGGGCGCAGCGCGGCACCCCGTTCGTCATAGGGGTCGCGGGCAGTGTCGCCGTCGGCAAGTCCACCAGCGCCCGCATCCTCCAGGCGCTGCTGGCCCGCTGGCCCGAGCACCCGCGCGTCGAGCTGGTGACCACGGACGGGTTCCTGCTGCCGATGAAGGAGCTCCGGGCGCGCGGGCTGACCTCCCGCAAAGGGTTCCCGGAGTCCTACGACCGGCGCGCCCTGACCCGCTTCGTCGCCGACATCAAGGCGGGCAAGGACGAGGTGACCGCGCCCGTCTACTCGCACCTGATCTACGACATCGTCCCCGACGAGCGGCTCACCGTGCGCCGCCCCGACATCCTCATCGTCGAGGGCCTCAACGTCCTCCAGCCCGCGCTGCCCGGCAGCGACGGCCGCACCAGGGTCGGGCTCGCCGACTACTTCGACTTCAGCGTGTACGTGGACGCGCGGGCCGAGGACATCGAGACCTGGTACCTGAACCGCTTCCGCAAGCTGCGCGCCACCGCGTTCCAGGACCCGTCCTCGTACTTCCGCAAGTACACCCAGGTCTCCGAGGAGGAGGCGCTGGACTACGCGCGCACCATGTGGCGGACCATCAACAAGCCGAATCTGCTGGAGAACGTCGCTCCGACGCGCGGCCGTGCCACCCTGGTGCTCCGCAAGGGTCCGGACCACAAGGTCCAGAAGCTGTCCCTGCGCAAGCTCTGACCCCTGCGCCCCGGAAGGGCGGCCGCCGCGTGCTGCACCTGCGTCTGATCGTGCCCGCCGACACCACGGACGAGGTCGTCGCCCTGCTGAAGACGACCGTCGGCACCGCCCATCTGGTGGTCCTGCCGGGCGCCGCCCGCTCCCCCGCCGGCGACGTGGTGATGTGCGACGTGGCCCGCGAGGCAGGCGACGAGCTGATCGGTGCGCTGCGCCGGCTCGGCATCGACAGGTCCGGGTCGATCACCATGGAGAACATGGAGCTGACGCTCTCCGACCACGCCGACCGGGCGGAGGAGGAGGCCCCGGGCGACGGCGCCGACGCGGTGCTGTGGGAGGAGCTGACGGAGGCGACGCACGAGGAGTCGACGTTCTCCATCACCTACGTCTCCTTCCTCGCCCTCGCCACGATGCTCGCCGCCTGCGGGGTGATGCTCGACAACGCGGTGCTGATCGTGGGCGCGATGGCGGTCGGCCCGGAGTTCGGGCCACTGGCAGGGATCTCCACGGCCCTGGTGCAACGCGCCCCGCGCCTGGTCGCGCGGTCGCTGTGGGCGCTGATCGGCGGGTTCGCTCTGGCGATGCTGATCACCGCGGGCTTCGCCTGGCTGATGGACGCCTTCGGCCTCTTCAACAGCGGGATGATCGACAAGCCCCGGCCCAACACCGGGTTCATCTGGCACCCGGACTGGATGTCGTTCGTGGTGGCGTTCCTCGCGGGCATCGCCGGGACGCTCTCGCTCACCTCCGCGAAGTCAGGGGCGCTGATCGGGGTGGCGATCTCGGTGACGACCGTCCCGGCCGCCGCCAACGCGGCCGTCGCGTTCAGCTACTCCGACTACCAGCAGACCGTCGGCTCCGGGCAGCAGCTGCTCGCCAACCTCGGCGGGATCATCCTCGCGGGCACACTGACGCTGCTGCTCCAGAAGGCTCTGCTGAGGTTGCGGCGCGCGCGGAAGCCCCCGGCGAGCACACCGGGCGCCGCCGTACGGGCGTGACGCACCGGGCCGCCCTTCCCTCCTGCCTCCGCCACCGGCGCGACCCGCGCGCCCCGGCGGCGCGGCCCGCCCCCGCTGCCGGTGCGGACCCTGCGGGGGCGGTGTAGAGAGGAGGCATGTCCGAGCGCCGCACAGGCCCCCGCCCCCGGTGGGCGCTGGTCGCCATCCCGATCGCGTGGATCGTCGCGGTGTCCGTGATCGATGTTCTCGCCCCGCCCGACATCCATCTCGGTCCGCTGCTCGTCGCGGCCCCGGCGATCACGCCGTCGTTCGGCGGGCCCAGGACGGTGGGCCTGGTCGCGGCACTGGCGGTCGTCGCCCAGACGCTCATCGGGGTCATCCGCGACCCCGACGATCTGCTCTCGGCCAACCACGAGGCACAGATCATCGCCCTGATCCTGGTCGGCACGAGCCTGGTGGTCTTCTGCGTCCTGCGGGAACGCCGCGCGAGGGAGCTGACGCAGGTGCGGTACGTGTCCGAGGTCGCCCAGCGGGTGGTCCTGCCGCCGCTGCCCCGGGAGCTCGGCCCCCTGCGCGCCTCCGCCCTCTACCTCGCCGCCGAGGCCGAGGCCCGGATCGGCGGGGACCTGTACGCGGCGGCCCGGACCGCCTCCGGGACCCGGCTGATCGTCGGCGACGTGCAGGGCAAGGGGATGACCGCGGTCAACGACGCCGCCCTGCTGCTGGGAGCGTTCCGCGTAGCCGCCCACCGCCGGGCGGACCTGGACGAGCTGGTGACCTACCTCGACCGGAGCGTGTGCTGGGACCTGATGGAACCGGGCGAGACGAGCCGCTACGGCGAGACGTTCATCACCGCCACCGTCCTGGACATCCCCGACCGGGACGGCCCGGTCCGGATGATCTCCTGCGGGCACCCGCCACCGGTGATCCTGCGCGACGGCCGGCCGACGACGATGGACGTCCGTCGCCCCGCGCCCCCACTGGGCCTGGGCGACCTGGCGCACCCCCGCTACCACGTCGACAGCTTCCCGTTCGAGCCGGGAGACCTCCTGCTGCTGTACACGGACGGCGTCACCGAGGCCCGCGACACCACCGGCGCCTTCTACCCGCTCACCGACCGCATCACCGGCTGGAGCGGGAGCGACCCCGACGCCTTCCTCGACCGCTTCCGGCGCGACCTGCTGCGCCACGTCGGCGGACACCTGGACGACGACGCCGCCATGGTCGTCGTCACCCGCCCCGCCCCTC
>NZ_JAAXYC010000364.1 GCF_018619185.1 Streptomyces sp. McG3
CACGGCCCTCTCGGCCGTGCTCCCGCCCGCGCCCGCCCCCCTCACCGCCCCGGAGGACCCCGCATGACCGGCCAAGGCCCGCAGACGCCCCCCGTACGCATCCTGCTCTGCGACGACCACGTGGTCGTCCGCGCCGGACTGCTCGCCCTCCTCGGCAGCGAACCGGACATCGAGGTCGTCGGCGAGGCCGGCAGCGGCGAGGAGGCCGTGGTCCTGGCCGCCCGGCTCACCCCGGACGTCGTCCTCATGGACCTCCAGCTCGGCGAGGGCATCGACGGCGTCGAGGCGACCCGCCGCATCGCGGCCGACGGCACGGTCCACGTCCTGGTGCTGACCACGTACGACACCGACGCCGACATCACCCGGGCCATCGAGGCGGGGGCGACCGGCTATCTGCTGAAGGCGGAGCGCCCCGAGGAACTGTTCGCCGCGATCCGGTCCGCCGCCCAGGGCCGCACCACGCTCTCGGCCCCCGTCGCCAGCCGGGTCATGGCCCGGATGCGCAGCCCCCGCCCCAGCCTCACGGACCGCGAACGCGACATCCTGGCCCAGCTCTCCCAGGGCCTCGGCAACCGCGACATCGCCCGGGCCCTGTTCATCAGCGAGGCCACGGTCAAGACCCACCTGGGCCGCATCTACGACAAGCTCGGCGTCGACACGCGTGCGGGCGCGGTGTCGGTGGCGAAGGAGCAGCGGCTGCTGCCGTGAGCCGGGGCGCGGAGTCCGCGTGATCCGCTGGGCCGTATCGCGGCACAGCGGGACCGGGTGACTCCGGAACTTTCGTCCAAGACAGGCGCGCCGCAATCGGCAACGGTAGGGGCATGCGCAGAAACCACGTGGGTCCCGCGGCTCGGGAGCAGGATGCCGAGCACGGCTGGGAGGTCGCCCACTTCCCCGGCGGCACGGCGCTCGACGGGGTCCGGATGGCCGGCTTCCGCGACCGCGCGTCCGTCGGGCTGGACATGCAGGTGCTCCCCCAGCCCGTCGTGGTCGTCGTCATCGGGCTCGGGGACGCCCCCCTCACGGTGGAGAGTGCCACGGCGCGCCGGCCGCTGAGCAGCTTCGTCGCCTCGTTGTCGCCCGGCCCGGCCCGGGTCCGGGGCGAGCACGTCGAGTGCGTCGAGGTGTGTCTGCCGCCGCCGGCCGCCCATGCGGTACTGGGCGTCTCCCCGCGCGAACTGGACGGGTCGGTCAACGGTCTGGAAGACCTGTGGGGGCGGCCCGCCCGCTACCTCCGCGAGCAGTTGACCGACGCCACGACGTGGCAGGAACGCCTGGCGCTGACGGACGCGTTCCTCGCACGGCGGGCCGCCGGCACACCGCCGGTGTCGCCCGAGGTCGCCGCCGCCTGGAACACCATCGTGGCCCGCCGTGGCCGGGTACGGGTCGCCGGTCTCGCCGCGTCCTTCGGGTGGAGCCGCAAGCGGCTGTGGTCCCGGTTCACCGACCAGATCGGCCTCACGCCCAAACGCGCCGCCATGCTGGTCCGCTTCGACCACGCCGCCCGGGCCCTCTGCGCGGGCGAGAGCGCCGACGCCGTCGCCCTCGCGTGCGGATACGCCGACCAGTCCCACCTCCACCGCGACGTCACGGCCCTGGCCGGGTGCACGCCACGCGCTCTGGCCGGCAGGTCCACGTCCGCCGGCTGACCTCCGCTCACGTACCCGGCGCACGTACCCACAGCGCTTCACACCGCACGCGCACCGCACACAGTCGAGAGGAAACACCCATGACGAACACCGATGTCACGGCAGCGGAGACGGCCGACCGCGATCTGGTCGTCCGGCTGGCGTTCGGGAGCATGGCGGCACAGACCCTGCGTGCGGCGGCCCGGTTGAGGGTGGTGGAACTGGTGGGCGACGCGCCGCGCCGGGCCATCGAGGTGGCGGCGGACGCCGGAGCCGAACCCCAGCCCATGGAGCGGCTGCTGCGCGCCCTGACCGGGCTCGGACTGCTCCGGGAGCCTGCCCCCGGATCCTTCTCGGTGACCCCCGCGGGCGCGCTGCTGCACCCCGGCCGCCCCGACTCGCTCGCCTCGTTCGTCAGGATGTTCACCGAGCCGGCCGTCGTCCGTGCCTGGGAGCACCTGGACGACAGCGTCCGCACCGGCGAGGTAGCGTTCGACGGCGTGTTCGGCACCGACTTCTTCAGTCACCTGGCCCGGCACCCCGAGCTGTCCGCGGAGTTCAACGCGGCGATGAGCCAGGCCGCGTCGGAGACCGCCGCCGCCCTGCCGCACGCCTTCGACTTCGGCCGGTTCACCACGGTCACGGACGTCGGCGGGGGCGACGGGACCCTCCTGGCCGGTGTACTCGCCGCGTATCCCGGCCTCACCGGTGTCGTCCTCGACACGGCGGAGGGCTTGGCCGGGACGCCGGACACGGTGGCGCGGCACGGGCTGGAGGGCCGGTGCTCCCTGATCGCCGGAGACTTCTTCCACTCGGTGCCCGGGGGTTCGGATCTCTACCTGCTGAAGAGCGTCCTGCACGACTGGACGGACGACCAGGTGGTCACGATCCTGAGCCACTGCCGCGAGGTGCTGCCGCCCGGCGGTCTCGTGCTGATCGTGGAACCCGTGCTTCCCGACGCGGTCGACATCCGGGCCGATGTCACCGACGGCGGGGTCACCTACCTGAGCGACCTCAACATGCTGGTGAACCTGGGCGGCCGGGAGCGCACCCGCGACGACTTCGCGGAGGTGTGCCGCCGCGCGGGCCTGACCCTCACGACGGTCACCCCGCTCACCGAAGCCGCGCCGTTCGCCATCATCGAGGCCGTGGCCGACTGACCCGCACCGGGCGGCCCACGGACACCGGACGTCGTCGGAGTGCCCGCGAGGGCAGGACCTCCGGGACGAACCCGGCGATCAGATCTCCGCGAGCACCGCGTCGACGGCCGTCGCCGTGACGGCCCGCTCGAACCACACATCGAGCACCGCGAGGTCCTCGCGGGCGGTGATCCGCTGCCGTGCTTCTTGCGGCACGGTGACACCGCCCCCCGACCGCCACATCGATGCGCAGCAGCGTGTCCACGTGCCGTTCGAGCGGTCTGATCTCCGTGAGATCCGTGTCCATGAGCGACACCGCGACGGGTTCCGGAAAGGGGATGCCCGAGGTGCGGAAGGCACTCGCGAACAAACCCGGATTCTCCTGGAAGATCCGATGATGAGCCTCATGGGGCGGACTGACCACAGGCAGGAGGCCGGAGAGCTGTCGGCATATGCGTCCGGCATATGCACAGCGCTTCACCCGATCGTGGCAGTCCGCCCCGGACGGGCATGACACCATCGATCCGTGCTCGACATCGGCTACTCCCTCTCCCGCCGCTTCCCCGACCCCCCGCAGACCGACTACCGCCGCGCGGACGTCCGCGCGCTGCGGCACGATCTGTTCTCCGGCGACGTCTACCTCGCGGACACCAAGGCGGACCGCGAGGTGTCCACAGCCTGGGGATGGGTGCCGGTCCTGGACTTCGCGTGGGCGCTGTGCGACATCGTCGAGCAGATCGACCAGGACCCGCGCGGCAACCGCTCGCACCGGCAGCAGTACGCGGAGCTGGACTTCACCGAGTCCTCGGACCGGATGATGTTCGAGCGGCGCTTCGGCTGGGTCGACGTCGAGGCGGACTGGATGCCCGGGGACGAGCCCCCGCTCACCTTCAGCCACTCCCTCCTGCGCCGCGAGGCCCGTGACTTCCTGCACGACCTGATCGCCGACCTGGCCGACATGCACGAGGGCCTGGCCGACAACCCCGTGGTCTGGGACCTCCAGGCCCGCTTCCCGCGTATGTGAGGCCCGCGACGCCGCCCGGGGCCCTCACGCCTCCACGCGCACCCCGATCTGCGCCGCGAACGCCGGAGCCAGCTCCATCAGCTGCAACGGGCTGATCACCGCGCCCGCCAGCCGGTCCACACCCCGCGCGATGTCCAGCTCGGCCACCGTGCGCAGGTCCACCGACTCCATCCGGGCCCCGCTGAAGTCCGCCCGCTTCAGCACGCAGTCCCGGAACTCGACGCGGAGCAGGTGCGCGTTCCCGAAGTCCGGCTCGGAGAGCACACAGCCCTCGAAGACGACGTCCTTGAGCCGGGCCTCACGCAGATTCAGGTAGTCGATCTTGCCGCCGCGCACCACCACCCGCTCCAGCACCGCACCATGCAGCTGCACCCCGCCCAGGCGCGCGTCCACCACCTCCACGTCCCGCAGCGACGCCTCCGCGAGATCGGTGCCCACACCCCGTACGCCCGTCAGCACCGCGTCGATGAAGCGGGCCCGCGCCAGCTCCGCGCGGTCCAGGGTGCAGCCGTCCAGGGCGCAGTCCATGAACCGGGCGCCCCGGCCCGACGCGTCCGCCAGGTCCACCCCGTCGAACCGCACTCCGTCGTAGTCCCCGTCCGGCTCCAGGCCCTCGCCGTCGTAGGGAACGAGCGGTGGCAGCCGCACCTCCGGGCGCCGCGCCGCCGCGATGGTGTCCTTCTTGCCCTTGGTCGCTCTGGTGCCCCTGGTCGCCCCGGCCGCCCTGGTCGTCCTGCCCTCGCTCGCTGCCATGCCCCCATCGTGACGCACCCCACTGACAACCCCCCGGCGACCGTGTCACGAGCCGCCGCCCCCGATCCGTCGCATCATCAAAGACGCGAAGGAGATCCAGCCATGGAACACATCCACGTCATCGGCGGCGGCCTCGCCGGCCTCACCGCCGCCATCACCGCGGCCGAGTCCGGTGCGCGCGTCACCCTGCACGAGGGCCACCGGACCCTCGGCGGCCGGGCGAGGACCGCGGACGGGCCGTACCGCGCCAACGAAGGCCCGCACGCCCTGTACCGGCGCGGGCCGCACTGGACCTGGCTGGCCCGGCGCGGTCTTCTCGGCGCCGTCGTCTCCGTACCGCCCCTCGAAGGCCTCCGCTTCCGTTTCCGCCGCGCGGGAGCCGCCCGCCGGACCCCGCCCGTGGCTCTGCTGCGGCTCGCCCGCCGGGCCCCCCGCACGGCCCCGGTCGACGGCGCCTTCCTGGAGTGGGCCGCCGGACAGGTCGGCGAGGAGGGCGCCCGGGCCGCCGCGAACTTCGCCGCGACCGCGCTGTTCCACCACGACCCCGGGTCGCTCTCCGCCCGTTTCGTCCAGGAGCGCCTGCACCGCCTGGCCTCGTTCCCGCCCGAGGCCCACTACCCGGTCGGCGGCTGGGCGCCGCTCGTCGACCGGCTGGCCGGCCACGCCCGGGGCCTCGGGGTCGGCATCGAGACCGCCGCCCGCGTCGATGCCCGGAAGCTCGGCGAGCTGGGCCGTACCGGACCGGTCGTCGTCGCCACCTCCCTCGACGCGGCCCGCGTCCTCCTCGACGACGCGTCCCTCACCTGGGAGAGCGGCCGCACCGTCCTGCTGGACCTGGCGGTGCGCACCCGGCGCGGCGACGCCTTCGTCGTGTCGGACCTGGACGCGCCCGGCTGGCTGGAGCGGTTCACCGCCCAGGATCCCGGCCTCGCCCCGGCCGGCGAGCAGCTGCTCCAGGGCCAGTTCCCGATCGGGCAGGACGCCCGCCGGGCGGAGGGGGCCGCGCGGGCCGAGGAACTCCTCGACCTCGGCTTCCCCGGCTGGCGGGAGCGCACCACCTGGCGCGTCGAGGCCCTCGCCGACGGCCGCACCGGAGCCGTCGACCGCCCGGGCACCACCTGGCGGGACCGGCCCTCCGTCGTTCGGGGCGACGGGATCTTCCTGGCGGGCGACCAGGTCGCCGCCCCCGGACTCCTCAGCGAGGTCTCCTTCACCAGCGGCATCGAAGCCGCCCTGCTCGCCGTGAAGGCCGCCGGACAGCGCTCCAGGACGGGAGCCCGGGACCGGGGTTGACCTCAATCGGACTTGAGGTACGAAGGTGGAGGCACAGCCCGCGGCGGGCACGGCACACAGCCGAGCCAGCCCGCAGCGCGACCCCCGGGAGACCTTCATGCACGCCGTACGCCTGCACGCCTTCGGCCCCGCCGAGAACCTCGTGTACGAGAGGACCGAGGACCCCGTCCCCGGCCCCGGCCAGGTCCGTATCGCCGTGGCCGCGGCCGGGGTGCACCTCCTGGACACCGTTCTGCGGGAGGGGGAGCGCGGCCCCTACCCGGAGCCCGTCGGCCTCCCCACCGTCCCCGGCCGCGAGGTCGCCGGAACCGTCGAGGCGGTGGGCGAGGGAGTCGGTGCCGACTGGCTCGGCAAGCGCGTCGTCGCCCACATCGGCATGGCGCCGGGCGGGTACGCCGAACTCACCGTCACCGAGGCCGACCGGCTCCACGAGATCCCCGAGGGGCTCGACGCCGCCGGGGCCGTCGCCATGATCGGCACCGGCCGCACCGCCCTCGGCGTCCTCGGATTCACCCCGCTCGGCCCTGATTCGGTGGTCGTCGTCACCGCGGCGGCGGGCGGGATCGGCACCCTCGTCGTCCAGTACGCGAGGAACGCGGGGGCCACCGTGATCGCGCTGGCCGGGGGCCCGGCGAAGGTGGCCCGGTCGGAAGCCGAAGGCGCCGACCTCGCCCTCGACTACACCCGCCCCGACTGGCCGCGCCGGGCCCGCGACCACCTCGAAGCGGCGGGGCTGCGGGCGACCGTCGTCTACGACTCCGTCGGCGGGACCACCGCCCGCGCCGCCGTGGACCTCCTCGGCCCCGGCGGACGGCACGTGGTCTACGGCTGGTCGGGCGGGGGACTCCTCGACGGGGGGCCGCTCACCTTCAGCGACGAGGAGCTGGCCGAACGCGGCATCACGTCCGGGTCGGTCCTCGGGCCGGAGATGATCGAGAGGGGCGGCGGTCTGCGCGCGCTGGAGACCCGTGCCCTCGCCGAGGCGGCGTCCGGCCGGCTGCGTCCCGCCGTACAGCGCTTCCCGCTCGCCGAGGCCGCCGCCGCGCACCGCGCGCTGGAGACCCGGGGCACGATGGGCAAGGTGGTCCTGGAGCCGTAGCGCCGTCAGGCCCTGCGACCGTCGGCCCCGGCTCTGCTCCTGCCCCTGCTCCTGCTCCTGCTCCTGCCACTGCTCCTGCCCCTGACTCCGGGCCCGGCCCGCACGCCCTCACCGCCCCAGCAGCCGGCGCCCGATCTCCGCGTGGTCGGGGGAGATCCGGCCTTCCCCGTCCTCGGCCGCCCACAGCCCGTTCTGGAGCACCCGCCCCAGCGTCCAGGCCCGCGCCCGCTCCCGGTCCCGTTCCTGTCTCCTATACACATCTCCGACC
>NZ_JAAXYC010000365.1 GCF_018619185.1 Streptomyces sp. McG3
CGGCAACGTCGGCACGATCGGCGCGGTCCCGCACCCCCGCCGTGAGGAGCCCCGCGAGGAGCCGCCCACGGAACCGGAGCCGGTACAGCAGGCCGCCGACGAGGAGCCGCCCGCCGTGCCCGCCCCCGGGCCCGAGGACGCGCCGCAGCTGGAGGAGTGGTCCCAGGAGGACAACGACTTCGCCGACCGCGCCTACGAGGAGTTCAGCGCGTACACGGACCAGGAGGGCCAGTACCCGAACGTCGAGACCCTCGACATCCACCTGGCCGACCGGCACGACGTGCACCACCCCCGGTCGACCGAGCTGCTCCAGGACCTGATGCCGCAGTTCAGGGACCTCTACATGCGGCGCGTGACCGCCGACCAGAGCGCCTGAAGGCAAGACGTACAGGCGTAGGCGCACAACCCCACAGCACGGCGGAGGGCCGCCGCCCGGGAGGGATTCCCGGGCGGCGGCCCTCGTCGTCCGTACCGCGACGGCGCTACGCGCCCAGCAGCCTGCGCACCCGGTCCGCCCCCACCGCGAGCAGCAGCGTGGGCAGGCGGGGCCCCGTGTCGCGGCTGACGAGCAGCCGGTAGAGCAGGGCGAAGAAGGACCGCTGGGCGGCCTTCAGCTCGGGGGTCGGCTTGGCGTCCGGCTCCAGGCCCGCCAGCGTCTTCGGCACGCCGTAGACGAGCGTGGTGAGCCCGTCCAGCGACCAGTGCGCGTCCAGCTCCGCCAGGAGGAGGCGCAGCGACTCGCGGCCCTGGTCGTCGAGCGAGCCGAGCAGTTCCTTGTCGGGCTCGTCCCGGACGATGGTGCGGGCCTCGGCCGGGACCTGGGTGGTGATCCAGTTCTCGGCCCGGTCGAGGCGCGGGCGCGCCTCGTCCAGCGAGGTCAGCGGATTGGCCGGGTCCAGCTCGCCGAGGATGCGCAGCGTCTGGTCCTCGGCGCCGGCGGTGATGTCGGCGACCGAGGCGAGCGTCCGGTACGGCAGCGGGTGCGGGGTGCTGGGGAGCTCCCCGGCCGCCGTGCGGACGGCACGGGAGTACGCGGCGGCGTCGGCGGGCAGCACCGTGCCGTCGGCGACCTTGCGGCCCAGCGAGTCCCACTCGTCGTACAGCCGCTGGATCTCCTGGTCGAAGGCGATCTTGAACGACTGGTTGGGCCTGCGGCGGGCGTAGAGCCAGCGCAGCAGCGGCGCCTCCATGATCTCCAGGGCGTCGGCCGGGGTGGGCACCCCGCCCTTGCTGGAGGACATCTTGGCCATGCCGGAGATGCCGACGAAGGCGTACATGGGCCCGATGGGCTGCACGCCGTCGAAGACCTCGCGGACGATCTGGCCGCCGACGACGAAGGAGGAGCCGGGCGAGGAGTGGTCGACGCCGCTGGGCTCGAAGATCACGCCCTCGTAGGCCCAGCGCATCGGCCAGTCGACCTTCCACACGAGCTTGCCGCGGTTGAACTCGTTGAGCCGGACCGTCTCGGCGAAGCCGCACGCCGAGCAGGTGTAGTTCAGCTCGGTGGTGTCGTCGTCGTAGGAGGTGACGACGGTGAGGTCCTTCTCGCAGTTGCCGCAGTAGGGCTTGTACGGGAAGTAGCCGGCGGTGTTGCCGCTGCCGTCGTCCTCGGCGGCGGCGCCGGAGCCCTCGGCGGCCTCCAGCTCGGCCTCGTCGACCTTCTTCTGCTGCTGCGGCTTCTTGCCGCCCTTGCCCTGGGCCGCGGGGTCCTTCTTCGTCCGGTAGCGGTCCAGGACGGCGTCGATGTCGGCGCGGTGCTTCATCGCGTGCAGGATCTGCTCGCGGTAGGTCCCGGCGGTGTACTGCTCCGTCTGGCTGATGCCGTCGTACTCGACGCCCAGCTCGTCCAGGGCCGCCGTCATGGCGGCCTTGAAGTGCTCGGCCCAGTTCGGGTGGGCGGAGCCGGCCGGGGCGGGCACCGAGGTCAGCGGCTTGCCGATGTGCTCCGCCCAGGTCTTGTCCACGCCCGGGACCCCGTCCGGGACCTTCCGGAAGCGGTCGTAGTCGTCCCAGGAGATGAGGTGGCGCACGGTGTACCCGCGGCGGCGGGCCTCGTCGGCGACCAGGTGCGGGGTCATGACCTCGCGGAGGTTGCCGAGGTGGATCGGGCCCGACGGGGACAGGCCGGAGGCGACGACGACCGGTTTGCCAGGCGCACGACGCTCCGATTCGGCGATGACATCGTCCGCGAAGCGGGAGACCCAGTCGGTCTCGGTGCTGGTCTGACTCTCGGCCACGGTCGGCACGTCCTTCTCTCGTCTGTCGTTTCCCGATGGGGTACGGACCATTCTCCCAGCTACCCCCCGCAGCGCGAAAACGGCTTTACGCCCCGTGGGATACTGGGGAGATCCCTTGGACACCCAAGAGAATCCCTCGTACCCCCTACGGAAACGGCAGCCAGACATGGCCTCGGTCCCTTCCCTCGCTTCCACGCTCCAGCAGCAGCTGGCGGACGCCCTGACGGCAGCTCTGCCGGATGCCGGCGCCGCGGACCCGCTGCTGCGCCGAAGCGACCGGGCCGACTTCCAGGCCAACGGCATCCTGGCGCTCGCCAAGAAGCTCAAGGGCAATCCGCGGGAGCTGGCCGCCCAGGTCACCGACGCCCTCCCGGCGGGCGGGCTGATCAAGGACATCGAGGTCTCCGGGCCCGGCTTCCTCAACGTCACGCTCACCGACCGGGCGATCGTCGAGACGCTGGCCGCCCGGGCGGCGGACGGCGAGGGCCGGCTCGGCGTGCCGCTGAAGGAGAACGCCGGGACGACGGTCATCGACTACGCCCAGCCGAACGTGGCCAAGGAGATGCACGTCGGCCATCTGCGGTCGGCGGTCATCGGCGACGCCGTGGTCAGGATCCTGGAGTTCACCGGCGAGAACGTCGTCCGGCGGCACCACATCGGCGACTGGGGCACCCAGTTCGGGATGCTCATCCAGTATCTGATCGAGCACCCGGGCGCGCTGAAGCACGAGGGCGGCGCGAGCGACGGCGAGGCGGCGATGTCGACGCTGAACCGGGTCTACAAGGAGTCGCGGGCCCTGTTCGACGCCGACGAGGAGTTCAAGGCCCGGTCCCGGGACCGGGTGGTGGCCCTCCAGGCCGGGGACCCCGAGACGCTGGAGCTGTGGCACCGCTTCGTCGACGAGTCGAAGATCTACTTCCACTCGGTGTTCGACAAACTGGACATGGTGATCGACGACCCGGACATCGTCGGTGAGTCCGGCTACAACGACATGCTGGAGGAGACCTGCCGGATCCTGGAGGAGACGGGCGTCGCCGTCCGCTCCGAGGGTGCGCTGTGCGTGTTCTTCGACGATGTGAAGGGGCCGGACGGCAACCAGGTCCCGCTCATCGTGAAGAAGACGAACGGCGGCTACGGCTACGCGGCGACCGACCTCTCCGCGATCCGGAACCGGGTGCGGGACCTCAAGGCGGACACCCTGCTGTACGTGGTGGACGCACGGCAGTCGCTGCACTTCAAGATGGTCTTCGAGACGGCCCGGCGGGCGGGCTGGCTGAACGAGGACGTCAAGGCCGTGCAGCTCGCGTTCGGCACGGTCCTCGGCAAGGACGGCAAGCCGTTCAAGACCCGTGAGGGCGAGACCGTGCGGCTGGAGGACCTCCTCGACGAGGCGGTTCAGCGGGCCACCGCGGTCGTCCGGGACAAGGCCGACAAGGTGGGCCTGTCCGAGGAGGAGATCGTCGGGAACGGCCGGTACGTCGGCATCGGCGCCGTGAAGTACGCGGACCTGTCGACCTCCGCCGTACGGGACTACAAGTTCGACCTGGACCAGATGGTGGCGCTGCACGGCGACACCTCGGTGTACCTCCAGTACGCGTACGCCCGGATCCAGTCGATCCTGCGCAAGGCCCAGGGCGCGGTCCCGGCCGCCCACCCGGAGCTGGAGCTGGCCCCGGCGGAGCGGGCGCTCGGTCTGCACCTGGACCAGTTCGGCGAGGTCCTCGCCGAGGTCGGTGCGGGCTACGAGCCGCACAAGCTGGCCGCGTATCTCTACCAGCTGGCGTCCCACCTCACCACGTTCTACGACCAGTGCCAGGTGCTCAGCCCGGACAACGCCCCGGAGGTCGTCGAGAACCGGCTCTTCCTGGTCGGGCTGACCGCCCGGACCCTGCACCAGGGGATGGCGCTGCTGGGCATCCGGACGCCCGAGCGGCTCTGACCCGAAGCGTCCGTACGTACGTGGGCAGGTCCGTCCGGGTCAGGGTGCGGTGAGTTCCACGACGACGTCGTAGACCGCCGGGTTCGGTGTGACCGGCCGCGCGGTCCGCTCGCGCGCGGCCCGGGTGCGGGAGGCGAAGTCGGGGTCGGCGGTGGCGGCCTCCCACGCCTCCTGGCTCTCCCAGTGGGAGACGTTGACGAGCTGGAAGCGGGAGTCCGAGGAGCGGGCCCGGTGCATCCGCGAGTCGACGAAGCCCGGCTTCTCCCGCATGAGGCGGGCCCGCTCCTCCCACTTCTCGACGAACGCGTCGAGTTCGTCGGCGGAGATCTCGAAGACGTTGATGAAGGTGACGGGCGGGTCCGGCGCCCCGTCGACCGGGAGGTTCTCTGTGGTCATGCCCAAAGCGTAAGCAACGGGCAGGAGTTGAGAGCCTCCCGCTGTCTTCGGCGCGGTCCGGGGCCGCCTACTGCGGGCGGCCCAGCGCCCATCCCGACACGTCGGCGAGGCGTCCGCGCCACAGCGGCAGGGAGACCGGGTTCATGGACCCGACGACGAGCGTGACGTCCCGCAGATGGATCCAGCGGGGCAGCCGGGATGTCTCCGCGTCCTCGTCGGCGCGCAGTTCCCGTACGCCCTGGTCGACCGTCTCGGGGAATTCTGCGAGCAGGTTGGCGCCCTCGCCCTCGACCTGGCGCAGGCTTCTGGCCCACTCGGCCTTCCACTGCTCGTGCCCGATGACGTCCCCGTGCAGGAGGCCGCCGGGGTGCGTGAGGGTGAGGGGCAGGCTGGAGCGGGGGTCCTCGTCGAGGAGCTGGATGAGCAGCTGGAGCTGAAGGTCGGGCAGGGGTTCGGTGATCACCGCGGCGGACGGTGCCGGTGAGGTGGCTGCGCCGGTGCTCATGGGGCCTTCCCTTCACATGGAGGACGACGGTCGTCCTCCCCACCTGCCCCGGCGAGCGCGCGCGCACGCCTCCGGGGGCCGGCCGGCCTCAGAGGAAACGGCGGATGGGCACGACGGCTGCTTCCCGGGCCCGCTGGAGGAGGTCGCGGCGCTTCCACCGGCCGCGCTCGATCAGCACGCTCTTCTCCCGGTCCTCCTCGAAGTGGCCGTCGAGGGTCGCGGTGAAGTCCTGGTCGAGGACGGCGAGCATGACTTCCTCGTCGTGGTCGAGGGAGCGACGGTTGAAGTTGGTGGAGCCGATGAGCGAGGCGACCCGGTCGATGGTGAGGGACTTCGTGTGCATCATCGTCGGCTGGTACTGGTAGATCTTCACGCCGCAGGCGGTCAGCTCCTCGTAGAAGCGCTGCCCGGCGAGCTGGCAGACCCGCTTGTCGGTGTGCGGGCCGGGCAGCAGGATCTCGACCTCCACTCCGCGCCGGGCGGCGGCGCAGAGGAGCCCGGTGAAGTAGGCGTCGGGCGCGAAGTAGGCGGTGGTGAGGCGGATGCGCTCCTCGGCGGACTCCAGGACGACCCGGATCAGGGTCTGCATGTCCTGCCAGCCGAAGGAGGCGGAGCCGCGCACCACCTGGACGACGGCGTCGCCGTCGTGCTCCTCCGTGACGAACCGGTCGTGCTCGTCGAAGAGTTCGTCGTGGCACTCGGCCCAGTTCTGGGCGAACGCGGCGGCCAGCCCGTCGACGGCGGGCCCGGTGACCTTCACGTGGGTGTCGCGCCACTCGCGTTCGTTGCGGGCGTCGCCGCACCATTCCTGGGCTATCCCGACGCCCCCGGTGAACGCGGTGCGCTCGTCGACGACGAGGACCTTGCGGTGGCAGCGGTGGTTCTGCTTGAGCGGCGAGAGGTAGAGGGGCTTGCGGAACCAGGTGACGGTGACCCCGGCCTCGTCCATCAGGGCCAGCTGGTCCTTCTCGATGAGCCGCGACCCGAACCCGTCGAGCATGAGCCGCACCCGGACCCCGGCGCGGGCCCGGTCGGCCAGCGCCTCGGCGAACTCGTTGGCGATGTCACCCCGCCAGTAGACGAAGGTCATCAGGTCGATGGTGTGCTCGGCGCCCTTGATGGCGTCCAGCATCGCCCCGAAGATGGCGTCGCCGTTACGGAGCGGCACGAGGGCGTTCCCCTCGGTGGCGGCGATCCCGATCAGCCGCTCCAGTCTGCGTCTGAGCCGCAGGGACCGCTCCTCGCAGGTGCGGGCGTCCAGGGCCGTGGGGTCGAGGGCTTCTGCTTCGGCTTCGGCGGTAGCGGACATGGGTCACCTGGTGGGGAGGCGGGCGGGCACGGCCGGCCGGCCGGAGCCGGACGGACCGCGAGGACCCGGCGACTGTACTCCTGTGCGAATCCGGACGGAATCGGCCCTCCGCCGCGAGGGGCGCGTACGAGCCGCTCGGAGCGCGGACGGGAACCGGACCGGGACGCGCGTCAGGCCGCGGGCTGCCACCCGACCTCCTCGTTGCCGTAGAGGTACTCCGGCCGCCCCTTCATCCCGCTGAGGCGGAACGGCTTCCCCTGGTCGTCGATCCGCAGCACGCCCTCCTTGCCGCCACTGCTCCACTCCAGCTCCAGGTACCAGGTGACGTCGTAACTCACGGCCTTCAAGTCGAGGTTGAAGACCTCCACGTCCTCGGACGACACCCGGTACGGGAAGTCCACGGCCGGAACCTCGATGTCCCCCTGCGTCCCCGGCACCGGCCGGAGGGTGGGGTGCCCTGCGTCGAGGTGGGACGCGAAGGTCTGCGGCATGATCCCGCTGCCGCAGCCGTTGCCCATCAGGTACGCCGACCAGGGCAGCGGGGCCTTCCTCGAGATCACCCGGATGTTCATGCCCTTGAGGACCACCGCCTCGCGCGAGGTCCCCTGCACGGTGAGCTGGAGCAGCATGTTCCCGGCGTCGACCCCGCCGTACGACTCCGCCCAGCCGCGCCGGTCCTGCGGCGCGGGCGGCGGGTCCAGGTTCTCGGGTCCCCGGTCCACCAGATAGTGCTGGCCGCAGGGTTCGTCCCAGTTGTACGACGAGATGCTGACGGCCGGCGGCGCACCGAGCCCCGTACCGCCACCGCCCCCACC
>NZ_JAAXYC010000366.1 GCF_018619185.1 Streptomyces sp. McG3
AACGCGCCGACACCACCCACGGCACCACAGCACCAGCGGACTCGGGCGGCTCGACCCCGGACACCGGCCCCGGCTCCGCCAGATCCGACGACACCGGCGCCTGCTCCAACACCACATGCGCATTCGTCCCACTGATACCGAACCCGGACACCGCCGCCCGACGCGGACGACCCGTCTCCGGCCACCCACGCTCACTCACCAACAACTCCACCGCACCCGAAGCCCAATCCACCTCCGGCGACGGCTCCTCCACATGCAACGTCCGCGGCAGGACGCCGTGCTGGAGGGCGAGCACGGTCTTGACCACACCCGCGATGCCTGCGGCAGCCTGCGGGTGCCCGATGTTGGACTTCAGCGAACCCAGGTACAGCGGGTCCCCGTCCGCGCGGCCCTGACCATAGGTGGCCAGCAACGCCTGCGCCTCGATCGGGTCACCCAGCGTGGTACCGGTGCCGTGCGCCTCGACGGCGTCCACGTCACCGGTGGTCAGGCCGGCGTTGGCGAGGGCCTGGCGGATGACCCGCTGCTGGGACGGCCCGTTGGGGGCGCTCAGGCCGTTGGACGCACCGTCCTGGTTGGTGGCTGAGCCACGGATGACGGCGAGTACCGGGTGCCCGTTGCGGCGGGCGTCCGACAGGCGTTCCAGGAGGATCACTCCGACGCCCTCGGAGAGGCCGATGCCCTCGGCGTCGCTGGAGAAGGTGCGGCAGCGGCCATCGTGCGAGAGGCCCCGCTGGCGGCTGAAGCCGATGAAGCCCTCGGGGGTGGACATGATGGCCACTCCGCCGGCGAGGGCCATGTCGCACTCGCCCTGCTTCACTGCCTGCGCGGCGAGGTGCAGCGCGGTCAGTGACGACGAGCACGCGGTGTCGACGGTGACGGCCGGGCCTTCGAGGCCGAAGGTGTAGGCGATCCGGCCGGAGACGACGCTGTTGTGGCCTCCGGTGACGAGGTGGCCCTCGTAGCCAACGGGCGCCTGTCCCATGGCCGCCCGGTAGTCCGACGGGTTGGCGCCGATGAAGGTGCCGGTGCGGGTGCCCTTGAGGATCGTGGGGTCGATTCCGGCGTGCTCGATCGCTTCCCAGGACGTCTCCAGCAGCAGCCGCTGCTGCGGATCCATCGCCAGCGCCTCACGCGGCGAGATCCCGAAGAACCCCGCGTCGAAGTCGGCTGCGTCGTGGAGGAAACCACCGTCGCGGGCGTAGGTCTTTCCGGGGGTGGCGGGGTCGGGGTCGTAGAGGCCGTCCAGGTCCCAGCCACGATTCTCAGGGAAGCCGGTGATCGCGTCTCCGCCGTCCCGGAGCAGCTGCCACAGCTCCTCCGGGGTGGTGACACCGCCGGGCAGCCGGCACGCCATGCCGACGATCGCGACCGGCTCGTCGTGGAGCGCGGCGACAGCCGTCACGGCCGGGGCGCCCTGCTCCGGCCGGCCGTCGGCGTCCGGGAAGCAGCGGTCGTGGAGGTGGGCGGCCAACTCGGCGGGGGTCGGGTGGTCGAAGACGACGGTCGCGGGCAGCCGCTCCCCGGTGGCGGCCTTGAGGCGGTTACGGAGGTCGACGGCGGTGAGCGAGTCGAAGCCCAGGTCACGGAAGGCCCGGTCCAGACCCACCTGGTCGGTCGTGGCATGGCCCAGGACGGCTGCGGCCTGGGAACATACCAGGTTGACGAGTTCACGTTCCCGCTCCTCGCGGGGCAGCCCTTCGAGCCTGCGGAGCAGCGTCGCGGCGTCGTGGCCGGTGGCGCCGCCGGGTGCGACGGCATCCGATGCGGTCGCCTCGGGGATCTCCCGTATCAGGGCGCTCGGACGGACCGAGGTGAAGAGGGTGGCGAAGGGCTCCCAGGCGATGTCGGCGATCGCGACGAACGTCTCGTCGTGGTCGAGCGCCTGCCGCAGTCCGGTGCACGCGGCCTCCGGGTCGAGCAGCGGAAGGCCCTGCTGTACGGCGCGGTCGGTGATCGTACGGCGCTCGGTGGCGCTGAGGGAGTCCCAGTCGTTGTACGCGTCCCAGATCCCCCAGGCGATCGACGTGGCAGCGAGGCCTCGTGCGCGGCGGCGTTCGGCGAGAGCGTCCAGGTGGGCGTTGGCCGCGGCGTAGGCCGCGTGGTCGCCGCTGCCCCAGAAGCCGGCGATGGACGAGAAGAGCACGAAGGCGTCCACGTCCTCGCCGAGCAGGGAGTCGAGATGTTCGGCGCCGGCGACCTTGGCCCCCAGGAGCGCGGCGAAGTGGTCGGGGGTCGCGTCGGCGATCGGAGCGAGTTCCGCCTGTACGGCGGCGTGCATGACGGCGCGCACGGGGTCGCCTTGGTCCGCGAGACCGGTGACGAGTGCTTCGACGGCGTCGCGGTCGGCGATGTCGCAGGCCGCTACGGTGACCCGCGCGCCGAGGGCGGTGAGCTCCCGCGCCAGGTCAGCGGCCCCTGGGGCATCGCCGCCGCGCCGGCTGGTGAGGACGAGATGCGGGGCGCCCTCGCGGGCGAGCCACCGTGCCACGTGGGCGCCGAGGGCACCGAGTCCGCCCGTGATGAGCACCGTGCCGTCGGGCCGCCAGCGGCGGGGCGGAGCTGTGCGGACGAGAGAGGCGCGCACCATGCGCCGGGCGAGGACTCCGGTGGCGCGGACGGCGAGCTGGTCCTCCCCGGCCGGCTCCGCGAGGATGCCGCAGAGCCTGCGCAGCGCGCGCTCGTCGGCGGTGTCGGGGAGGTCCACCAGGCCGCCCCAGACGCCGGACTGTTCGAGAGCCGCGACCCGTCCGACACCCCACACCTGCGCCTGTACGGCGCTGGTCAGCGTCTCGGAGGGGCCGGTGGCGACGGCACCCCGGGTGAGGCACCAGAGCGGGGCGGCCATGTCGAGGTCGCGCAGTGCCTGCACGAGGGAGACGGTGCCCGCGAGGCCCGCCGACACCAACGGCTGCGTCTCCGTGGGCGTCTCGTCGAGCGCCCACAGCGACAGCACGCCCCGCAGGTCGTGACGCCCGGTCAGCGCCTCCCGGATGCGCGCGGCGAGCCGAGTCCGGTCCGCGTCGTCCTCCGTGACGGTCAGGGTGACGACGTCGGCGCCCCGCCCACCGAGCATGCGGACGAGGGAGGCGGTCGTGTCGTCATCGCCGGCGGAGTCGGGCACCACGACGATCCAGGTTCCGGACAACACGGGCACGGAAGTGCCGGAAACGGGCCGCCAGGCGGTCTTGTAGCGCCAGGAGTCGATCACGGACTCCTGACGGCCGGCCCGCCGCCAGGACGCCAGAGCCGGAAGCAGAGGCCGCAGATCCTCACCGTCGAGATCCAGCGAAACCGCCAGCGACTCCAGGTCCTCGCGCTCGACGGCCTCCCAGAACCGCTCCTCCACCTCGTCCCGCGACCCACCCGCCGACGCCGGCAGCTCACCCGCCTCCAGCCAGAAACGACTGCGCTGGAACGGATACGTCGGCAGGTCCACCGACGCGGAGCTAGGAGTCAACGGACCGAAATCAACGGGCAGTCCGTGGACGAAGGCCTGCGCCAGCGACGTCACGAACCGCTCAGCGCCTCCGTCGTCCCGACGCAGGGACCCGACCACGGTGGACGCGGACTCCTCCACACCCACGGCGAGAACGGGATGCGCACTGCACTCGACGAAGGCGGTGAGCCCGTCGGCCATCAACGCCTTCGTCGTCGCCTCGAACTCGACCGTCTGCCGCAGATTCCGCACCCAGTAAGCGGCATCCAGAACCTCGGTATCCAGCAGGCCGCCGGTGACCGTGGAATAGAACGGCACCGACGCCGAACGCGGCGCGATCGAGGCCAGGACGTCGAGGAGTTCCTCGCGGATCGACTCGACGTGGGAGGAGTGCGAGGCGTAGTCCACCGCGATACGCCGAACGCGTACCTCCTCACCCTCCAGGACCGTCAGCAGTTCGTCGAGCGCGGAGGGCTCACCGGAAACCACCGTGGAGGAGGGCCCGTTGACGGCGGCGACCGCCAGACGGTCACCGAACCCCTCAACCCGCTCCCGTACCGTCGCGGCAGGCAACGCGATCGACGCCATACCGCCCCGGCCCGCCAACCGTTCACCGATCACCCGGCTGCGCTCCGCGACGATCCGGGCAGCATCCTCCAACGACAACGCACCCGCCACCACAGCCGCAGCGATCTCCCCCTGCGAATGCCCCACCACCGCGGCCGGCACCACACCGAACGACTCCCACAACCGGGCCAGCGACACCATCACCGCCCACGAAGCAGGCTGCACCACATCGACCCGAGCCAGATCCCCGGCCAACTCCACCCGCAGATCCCACTCCACGAACGGCGCAAGCGCATCCGCACACTCACCCAACGCCCGGTCGAACACCGGGAAGGCATCCGCGAGCTCCAGCCCCATCCGCGACCACTGCGCACCCTGACCCGGGAACACGAACACCGGCCGCGCAACCGCACCCGCGACACCCGACACCACACCCGGCTCACCCGCCGCGACCGCGTACAGGCCCGCGAGGAGTTCCTCACGGTCATGGCCCACGACCACCGCGCGATGCTCCAGCCGCGCCCGCGAACGCAACAGGGCGCCGGCGACGGAGAGCAGGTCCTGATCGGCGTCGGTCACGGAGCGCAGGTGGGCGCGCAGCCTCTCGGCGGTGGCGCGCAGGGCGTCGTCCGAGGCGGCCGACAGGACCCACGGGGTCGCTCCCCCGCCCACGGCGGGCTTGGACTGCGCGGGGGCGTCCGTGTGCTCGACGGCTTCGAGGATGACGTGGGCGTTGGTGCCGCTGACGCCGAAGGAGGAGACGCCGGCGCGGCGCGGACGACCCGTCTCCGGCCACTCCCGCGACTCCGTCAACAACGACACGTCCCCCGCGGACCAATCAACATGCGAGGACGGATCGTCCACATGCAACGTCCGCGGCAACACACCATGCCGCATCGCCATCACCATCTTGATCACACCAGCCACACCCGCAGCCGCCTGCGCATGACCGATGTTCGACTTCAACGAACCCAACAGCAGCGCCTCACCCCCCTCACGCCCCTGCCCATACGTCGCCAACAACGCCTGCGCCTCGATCGGATCACCCAACCTCGTCCCCGTACCGTGCGCCTCCACTGCATCCACATCGGTCGGGGACAGACGGGCGCTCTCCAGGGCCTGGCGGATGACTCGCTGCTGGGCGGGGCCGTTGGGGGCGGTGAGCCCGTTGGACGCACCGTCCTGGTTCACCGCCGAACCCCGCACCACCGCCAGCACGCGGTGACCGTTGCGGCGGGCGTCGGAGAGGCGCTCCACGAGAAGGACGCCGACGCCCTCGGCCCAGCCGGTGCCGTCGGCGGCATCGGCGAACGACTTGCAGCGCCCGTCGGTGGCGAGGCCCTGCTGTCGGCTGAACTCGGAGAAGACACTGGGGCTGGAGAGGACGGTGACGCCGCCGGCGAGGGCCATGGTGCACTCGCCCTGACGGAGCGCCTGCGCCGCGAGGTGCAGGGCGACCAGCGACGACGAGCACGCGGTGTCGACGGTCACGGCCGGACCTTCGAGACCCAGGGTGTACGCGACCCGGCCCGAGGCGACACTGCCGGAGGTGCCGGTGGCGAGGTAGCCGCCGACCTCGTCCGGCACGCGGTCGAGGCGACTGGCGTAGTCGTGGTACATGACGCCGGTGAAGACGCCGGTGCGGGTGCCGTTGAGCGAGGTGGGGTCGATCCCGGCCCGCTCCAGCGCCTCCCAGGACGTCTCCAGCAGCAGCCGCTGCTGCGGATCCATCGCCAGCGCCTCACGCGGCGAGATCCCGAAGAACCCCGCGTCGAAGTCAGCTGCGTCGTAGAGGAATCCGCCTTCGCGGACGTACGAGGTGCCGCCGGTCCCGTCGGTGGCTCCGAGCAGGGCGTCCATGTCCCAGCCGCGGTCCGTGGGGAACGGGGACACCGCGTCGACGCCGTCGGCGACGAGTTGCCACAGCTCCTCCGGGGAGCCCACACCGCCGGGAAGGCGGCAGGCCATGCCGACGATGGCGATCGGCTCGTCGACGGCGGAGGCGCGCGCGGCACTCGGCTCCGTGCGCGGCTCCGCACCGCCGTCGAGCAGGGTGCCGATGTGGGTGGCGAGACGGTCCGGTGTCGGGTGGTCGAAGACGGTGGTGGCCGGGAGGCGGAGGCCGGTCGCCGTGTTGAGGCGGTTGCGCAGTTCGACGGCGGCGAGTGAGTCGAAGCCGAGGGCGCGGAAGGGCTGTCCGGCGTCGACGGCGGCCGCCGAGTCGTGGCCGAGCACCGCGCCGGCCTGGGCGCGCACCAGTTCCGTCAGGGTGTGCTCCCGCTGCTCGGGTGTCAGCCCGACGAGCCGGCGCGCGAGGTCGCTGACGGCGGAGGTCCCCCGGGCGGCAGCGGCGGTGGTGCGGCGCCGAGGCCGGGGCGCGTACGCGCGCAGGAGCGGCGACAGCGTTTCGCTGCGGGCGGCGTCGCGCAGGGCGGCACGGTCCAGTACGAGCGGGACGACCGCCGCGTGCGGGGCGTGCAGGGCGGCGTCGAAGAGGGCGAGGCCCTGGGCGGTGGTCATGGGTGCCACGCCGGTCCTGGCGAGGCGCAGCACGTCGCCGCGGTCCAGGTGGCCGGTGAGGCCGCTGGCCTGCTCCCAGTAGCCCCAGGCCAGCGAGACGGCGGGCAGGCCCTCCTGCCGGCGCCGGACGGCGAGTGCGTCGAGGTAGGCGTTGGCGGCCGCGTAGTTGGCCTGGCCTGCGGTGCCGAGGACGCCGGCGGCGGAGGAGAAGAGCACGAAGGCGGAGAGGCCGAGGTGCGCGGTGAGGTCGTGGAGGTGCCGGGCGGCGTCGGACTTGGGGCGGAGCACCTGGTCGACGTGGTCGTCGGTGAGGGAGGTGACGACGGTGTCGGCGAGCGCACCGGCGGTGTGGACGACGGCGGTCAGCGGGTGCGCGGGATCGATGTCGGCGAGGGCCGCGGCGAGGGTCTCGCGGTCGGCTGCGTCGCAGGCGACGATACGCACCCTGGCGCCGCGGGCCGTGAGGTCGCCGGCCAGTTCGGCTGCGCCGGGGGCGTCGGGGCCGCCGCGGCTGAGGAGCAGCAGGTGGCGCACCCCGTGTGCGGTGACGAGGTGCCGGGCGAGGAGGCTGCCGAGGGTGCCGGTGCCGCCGGTGACGAGGACGGTGCCCTCGGCGTCGAAGGGAGTGCCGGTGGTGTCCGGGCCGGCGGGTACGGGGG
>NZ_JAAXYC010000367.1 GCF_018619185.1 Streptomyces sp. McG3
GAACCGGAAACGGGACGGGGAGGGCCGGGAAGCCGCTCCCGCGCCGCCCCCGCACCCCGGCGGCCGGGACGGGGCGGCGCTCGCCTTCCGTATCACCGCGGGCGGCCGGGCGCTCGGCACCGTCCTCGTCGGCCGCGAGGGCGTCGCCCAGGTGCCCGAGGCCGTCGCGTCGCTCATCGAGGACTTCGTCCGCCGCCTCGGCCTCGCCGTGGGCGCCGCCCGCGCCTACACCCGCCAGGCCACCATCAGCCGGATCCTCCAGCGCGGCCTGCTCCCCAGCAAGGTCGCCGAGATCCCCGGCGTCACCAGCGCCCTCGTCTACGAACCCAGCGACGACGGGGTGGTCGGCGGTGACTTCTACGACATCTTCCCGTGCCCCGGCGACCGCTGGTGCTTCGTCCTCGGCGACGTCCAGGGCAGCGGCCCCGAGGCCGCCGTCGTCACCGGCCTCGCCCGCCCCTGGCTGCGGCTGCTCTCCCGGGAGGGCTTCGGCGTCGGGGAGGTCCTGGACCGGCTGAACCGGCTGCTCCTCGACGACGCCATGGAGGCCGCCGAGGCCGCCGCCCTGATGGTCGCCGCCGCCGGGGGCCAGCAGCTCCACGACGGCACCCAGTCACGGTTCCTCTCCCTGCTGTACGGGGAGGTCGTGCCGCTCCCCGGCGGCGGGGTCCGCTGCACGGTGGCCAGTGCCGGGCACCCCCTGCCGCTGCTGCTGCGCCCCGACGGCTCCGTACGCCCGGCCGCCGAGCCCCAGGTGCTGCTCGGGGTCGTCGAGGACGTGGCGTACGAGAGCCAGGGCTTCGACCTCGCGCCCGGGGACACCCTGCTCTGCGTCACGGACGGGGTGACCGAGCGCCGGTCGGGCCCGCTGATGTTCGACGACGGGGACGGGCTGGCCCGGGTGCTGGCCGGGTGCGCCGGGCTGCCCGCCGAGGCGACGGCCGAGCGCATCCGGCGGGCCGTCCACGAGTTCGCCGAGCAGCCCCCGGACGACGACGTGGCCCTGCTGGTCCTGCACGCGGACTGAACGGACCGGCGGGCGAGAAGCCGCCCGGTCCGGGAAACTCCCGCGGCGAGCGACAATGGTCGGTATGCCTTCCGTACTGCCCGATGGTGAGCCCGTGCCCGACGACGGGGCGCTGCCCCGCCACGCCCTGGAAGGCGCAGCCGACCGCCCGCTCGGCTTCTACCTGCACGTCCCGTACTGCGCCACCCGCTGCGGCTACTGCGACTTCAACACCTACACCGCCACCGAGCTGCGCGGCTCCGGCGGGGCGCTGGCCTCCCGCGACAACTACGCCGCCCACCTGATCGAGGAGGTCCGCCAGGCCCGCAAGGTCCTCGGCGACGACCCCCGTCCCGTGCGCACGGTCTTCGTCGGCGGCGGCACGCCCACGCTGCTGCCCGCCGCCGACCTCGTGCGCATGCTGGCGGCGATCAGGGAGGAGTTCGGGCTCGCGGACGACGCGGAGATCACCACCGAGGCCAATCCGGAGTCCGTCGACCCGGCCTACCTCGCCGCGCTCCGCGAGGGCGGCTTCAACCGGGTCTCCTTCGGCATGCAGAGCGCCAAGCAGCACGTCCTGAAGATCCTGGACCGCACGCACACCCCCGGCCGTCCCGAGGCCTGTGTCGCCGAGGCCCGGGCGGCGGGCTTCGACCACGTCAACCTCGACCTGATCTACGGCACCCCCGGCGAGTCCGACGACGACTGGCGGGCCACCCTGGACGCCGCGATCGGCGCGGGCCCCGACCACGTCTCCGCGTACGCCCTGATCGTCGAGGAGGGCACCCAGCTCGCCCGCCGCATCCGGCGCGGCGAGATCCCCATGACCGACGACGACGCGCACGCCGACCGCTACCTCATCGCGGACGAGGCCTTCGCCGCCGCCGGCTTCGACTGGTACGAGGTCTCCAACTGGGCCACCACCGAGGCCGGCCGCTGCCTGCACAACGAGCTGTACTGGCGCGGCGCCGACTGGTGGGGCGCGGGCCCCGGCGCCCACAGCCACGTCGGCGGGGTCCGCTGGTGGAACGTGAAGCACCCCGGCGCGTACGCCCAGGCGCTCTCCGAGGGCCGCTCACCCGGCGCGGGCCGGGAGATCCTCGGCCAGGAGGACCGCCGGGTCGAGCGCATCCTGCTGGAGCTCCGGCTGCGCGAGGGCTGCCCGCTCTCCCTCCTGAAACCCGACGGCCTCGCCGCCTCCCGCCGCGCCCTGACCGACGGGCTGCTGGACCCGGAGCCGTACGGGGAGGGCCGCGCGGTCCTCACCCTGCGCGGGCGGCTCCTGGCCGACGCCGTCGTCCGCGACCTCGTCGACTGACCCGCACGGGGCACCTCACGGCCGGCAGTCCTTGGCCGTCAGCGGGGGCGCGACCCCGGCCGGCTTGCCGCAGACCAGGGTCCGCTCGGCGCTCGGCCCGGGGCGGACCACCTTGACGATGTTGAGGCCGTGCACGTTGTCGGAGACCGAGGACCTCGTCCGGCTGAACGAGATCGTCCCCGTCGGCATGTTGTTGAGGTCCACCGTGTGCAGCGTCGCCCAGGTCTCCGCCGCGCTCCGGCGCTGGTCGCCGCGGGCCGCCGCGTCGTACAGGGCGGCCGTCGCGCTGTAGGAGATGACGGTCTGCCCACTGGCGAACAGGCCGTCCTCGTACGCCGGACCCCCCGACGCCAGCGCGGTGATCTCCCCCTCGGGGTGCAGCGCCCGCAGCGTGCGGTACGCGTCCCCGTAGAAACCGAGGTTCTTTCCGCGGTCCAGCGGGGCGAGCGAGCTGTGGTAGAGCGTGACGTTGGCCGCGATCGACGTGCTGTCGTCGAACGTCCCCTTCGTCAGATCGTCCCCCGTGAACACCGTCATCCGCCGGTCGGAGCATCCGGTGGTCTCCGACAGCCCCCGCATCAGCGTCGGTACGTCCTCGACCCGCCCCGCGAAGTACAGCGCGTCGGGGACCCGCTCGGCCCGGCAGACGGTCGTCAGCGGGCCGTTGAGGCTCGCCCCGCCCGCCAGGTCGTACGGCACGTCCTTGCCCAGATCGAAGCCCGCGTCCTTCAGCATCTCCCGACCGGCGTCCCGCTGCTCGGCGGTGTACCGGTCCAGGTCCCCGTTGCGGTCCTCGCGCGACAGCACGCGCGCGTGCGGGCGGTCGAGGTCCTTCGCGATCTGCCCGGCGACCAGCCCCAGCACATGCGTCTGCTCCTCGTCCGTCGCCGCGAGGCCGAAGTAGTTGGGGAAGTCCCGGGGCAGGTCGCTGCTGGAGTTCGTCGTGTTCACCACCGGCAGCCCGGCCTCGCGCAGCAGCTTCGTCGCGTTGTCGCTCTCGTCGGTGTTGCGGCCCAGACCGACCACCCCGACCACCGTCGGATCCCGCCGGGCCACCTCGATGATCTTCCGCACGGCGATGAGCTGCCGCAGCATGTCCTCGCCGCCGTTCGCGGTCAGCACCCGCAGCTTCACCGACCGGCGCACGGTCTTGTTGACCGCCCGCTGCTGGAGATAGACGCCGGTCAGCTCCTCCAGGCCCTTGCGGGTCGCCTCCCGGTCCTTGCCCGTGGCGGTGAGCGGACCGGCGTACACGACCGTCACATACGTGTCGCCCGGCTCGATGTCGTCGTTCTCTTCCCGGATCTCCTGCTCGATCCGCTCGAAGGTGATGCCCTTCCCGGCCCCGTTCAGCTCCAGGTCGTTGCCCCGCGCGAAGAAGACCTCGGGGGCGGTCGCCACCCCCACGCACTCCCGGTCGTCCCCCTCGCCGTCCCATATCGCGTCGGTGTTGCGGTCGGTCAGCGGCCCGTGGCAGTACGTCTCGCGCCAGTGCCCGGCCCACAGGAACGCCCCCAGCAGACTGCCCACCACGAGCACGGCGAGGCTCGCCCGCGACATCACCCACCACGCCCAGGTCCGCCGCACCCGGTGGGTGACGAGCTGCGCGTGCGCGTGCTCGTGGGTCAGCTTCTCGGTGGACAGCGGCAGCAGCAGCACCCACGCCAGGGTCGCCGCCGCCACCGGCGACTGCCCCAGACTCAGATCGTCGACCCAGCGCTCGTAGCGGGCCCGCGCCCCGGACGAACCGGACGGCGCACCGGGACCCGGCCGCTCCGGGGGCAGCGGCGCGGTGTGCCGCATGATCTCGGGCGCCTGGAGCGAGGCGAGCAGCAGCAGCGGATCCACCTCGCTGCGCCGCGACCGTACGCTGTTGATCGCGTTGATCAGCAGGATGCCGCCGTTGTCCTGGGTGGCCCGGGGCAGGAACACCACCGGCGGGACCGTGCGCTTGCTGCGCCGCCAGTCCAGGGAGTGCGGGCGGTAGTTGTGCCGCAGATCCTCCAGCAGCGCCTGCACCCGCAGCTCCAGATGGAACTGGCGCGCGTACTCGTCGCCCGCCCCCGCGTCCGCCACCCGCTCCGCGACCGCCGCCGCCCGCGCCCGGATCACCCGCCACGAACCGCTCGGCGACAGCCACGACCACCCGTCCGACGGATAGCCGGTGCTGGACGCGGCCAGGGACGAGGTGGTGGCGAACCACCGGCTGGCCCGGCGCAGCCACAGCAGCGGCGGCGCGGCCCGGCTCGCCAGGCCCACCACGGCGAGCCCGATCAGCGCGACGGCCGCGACCAGGGCCGTCAGCAGCCAGTCGATCTCCCCGAGCAACACGCTGAGCAGAGCGATGAACAGGGCGCCGACGAACGTCTCGGGCCGCACCGACTGCCGCAGCGAGGCCCACCGGGTGCCCCCGCGCGGCCGGCCGGACCGCCAGCGCAGCCGGCTCAGCTGCTCCAGGATCCGTTCCTCGCGCACCGCGGAGGTGTTCCCGTCGGACTGCTCGACCACCGTCGCCGTGGCCTGCTCGATCGCCCCGAGCAGCCGGGAGCGGGGAAAGGCGAAGGTCTTGTACTGGGTGTTCTCGCGGGTCTCCCACGGCTTCTCGGAGAGCGTGCGCACCATGTCGAGCGCCGCCTCGTACGGGGTCGCCCCCTCGCCGTCCAGCAGCCGCACCGGCACCCGGCGCAACTCGTTGGCCCGGTGCACCTGATGCACGAGCTGCTCCACCCGCGCGTCGATCTCCGGCCCGGCCCCGGCGTCCGCCGCCTGGACCACCACGAGCGGCATCACCGGCCGGTTGACCCGGTACCGGTCGATCAGCTGCTGTATCAGATGGAAGACGGCCGAAGCCGCCTCGTTGTCCGCACTGTCCCGCCAGACCTCGCGCGCCATCGGCCCCTGCCCTTCCCCCGTGAGCCCTTCGGCCCGTGAACCGCCTGCCCGTTCCCCACCTCAATAACCGATGGTGCGTGTGGGACGCAGGCATTCCTAGGGATCGGTACGAGATCCTCTTCGACAGTCCTGCAACAGGCCGGAATCAGGCCCCGGACATCAGTCCGGAAGAGTGACGAAGTCGATCAATTCCTCCACCCGGCCCAGTAGTTGGGGTTCAAGGTCCTTGTAGCTGCGGACCTTGGACAGGATGTGCTGCCAGGCCGCCCCGGTGTTCTCGGGCCACCCCAGCGCGCGGCACACGCCCGTCTTCCAGTCCTGTCCCCTCGGCACCACCGGCCAGGCGTCGATCCCCACCGAGGACGGCTTCACCGCCTCCCACACGTCGATGTACGGGTGTCCCACCACCAGCACATGGTCCCCGGTCACCCGCTCGGCGATCCGGGACTCCTTGGAGCCGGGCACCAGATGGTCCACCAGCACCCCCAGCCGGGCGTCCGGCCCCGGCGCGAACTCCCCGACGATCGCCGGCAGGTCGTCCACCCCCTCCAGGTACTCCACGACCACGCCCTCGATGCGCAGGTCGTCACCCCACACCCGCTCCACCAGCTCCGCGTCGTGCCGGCCCTCCACATAGATCCGCCCGGCCCGCGCCACCCGGGCCCGCGCCCCGGGCACCGCCACCGAACCGGAGGCCGTACGGGAGGGACGCACCGGGCCGCCGGGGCCCGGGCGCACCAGCGTGACGACCTTGCCCTCCAGCAGGAAGCCGCGCGGCTCCATCGGGAACACCCGGTGCTTGCCGAAGCGGTCCTCCAGGGTCACCGTCGGCCCCTGGGCCGTCTTCTCGCAGCGGATCACCGCCCCGCAGAAGCCGGTGGAGACCTCCTCCACGACCAGATCGGGCTCGGCGGGCACCTCGGGCACGGGGGCGGACCGCTTCCACGGCGGGGTCAGGTCCGGCTGGTAGCTGCGCATGGCACGACGATATTCGCCCGAACCGCCGACGGGCGTCGGAGACCCGGCCGTGACCGGCGGGACGCCCTGGTGACGACCCTGGGGGACCACACCGGAACGTTCCCATGTGGTCCTCGGAGCGTCACCGGGGTTCACCCCCCGTCGAGGCACACGTCGAAGCGCTCCGCCAGCGACGCCCGCTGCGCCCGCACGAACGCCGCGTCCACCACCGCCCCGTGCCCCGGCACGTACAGCGCGTCCTCGCCGCCCAGCGCCAGCAGCCTCTCCAGCGCGGCCGGCCAGCGCGAGGTGATCGCGTCCCGGCCCGCCTGCGGCTCGCCCGACTCCTCGACCAGATCACCGCAGAACACCACCGGAGGCTCGCCGTCCGTGCCCGGCACCAGCACCGCGAGGTCATGGCCGCTGTGCCCGGGGCCCACGTTCGCCAGCAGCACCTGACGGCCGCCGCCCAGGTCGAGCGTCCAGTCGCCGCACACCTCGTGGTGCGGGACCACCAGGGTGTCCGCCGACCGGGCCGCCTCGCCCTCCGGCACCCCGTGGCGCACCGCCGAGGCGCACAGGCTCTCCGCCCCGCCGCGCAGCAGCGCCGCGACGCCGACCGCCCCGTACACCTGGGCCCCGGCGAACGCGGCGGTGCCCAGCACATGATCGAAGTGCGGATGACTCAGTGCGATATGCGTCACCCTCCGCCCGAGCAGCGCCTCGGCCTGCCGCCGCAGCTCGACGCCCTCGCGCAGCGTGGCGCCGGTGTCGTACAGCAACGCGCCGTCCTCCCCGGCGACCAGCGCGGCGGTGGCGTCCCAGCCCGGGAGGCGCCGCCTGCCGATACCGTTGCCCAACCGCTCCCAGCCGAAGTCTTCCCAAGCGACGTCCATACCACGACGCTAGCGGCAACGACCTGCGCGGTCTCGTGGAGGTGTGGCCGGTCGCCCTTGCCC
>NZ_JAAXYC010000368.1 GCF_018619185.1 Streptomyces sp. McG3
GGGCTGAGCCGTGGCGCCAGGGCTTCCGCCGTCCTCGGACGGCCTGTTCCGGCGGGAGCGGAGGGTGGTCGCGCCGGGGGCCGTCCATGTCCCGGAGTGGCTGTCGGTGGAGCGGCGGGCGGAGTTGGTCGCGGCGTGCCGTCAGTGGGCGTCGGGGCCGGTCCCGTTGCGGCACACGGTGCTGCCGGGCGGTGGGGTGATGTCGGTGCGGACGGTGTGCCTGGGGTGGCACTGGCAGCCGTACCGGTACGCGCGTACGGCTGACGACGTGAACGGCGCCCGGGTGGCCCCGTTCCCGGACTGGCTGGGCGACCTGGGGCGGGCGGCGGTGGCCGAGGCGTACGGGGACGAGGATGCGGCGGAGGCGTTCGCACCGGATACCGCGCTGATCAACTTCTACGACGACACCGCGAGGATGGGCATGCATCAGGACAAGGAGGAGCGGTCGAGCGCTCCTGTGGTGTCGTTGAGCATCGGGGCGAGGTGTGTGTTCCGCTTCGGGAACACGGAGGGACGCGGGCAGCCCTACACGGATGTGGAGTTGGCGTCCGGGGATCTGTTCGTCTTCGGCGGGCCGTCGCGTTTCGCGTTCCACGGGGTGCCGAAGGTGTACGCGGGACCGGCCGACCCGGCCGCGGGGCTGCGGGCCGGCCGGTTGAACCTGACGTTGCGGGAGACCGGGATGACGTCACGGGACGCGCGGTAGGGGCGCACTGCGCCTGCCGTTCACGGATCCCGGCGTCCGCTCCGGGTCAGCGGCGTTCGCGGGAGTTGCCGAACAGCAGCCGGTAGGCGATGAGCAGGACCAGCGAACCGGCGATGGCGGCGATCCAGGTCGCGGTGTCGTAGAAGTCGTTGCTGATGGGGCGGTCGAGGAATTTGCTGGAGAGCCAGCCCCCGACGAAGGCCCCGGCGACGCCGATCAGGGTGGTGCCGATGATGCCGCCCGGGTCACGTCCCGGGAGGAGGATTTTCGCTATGACTCCGGCGAGCAGCCCGAGAATGATCCAACTGATGATGCCCATGTCGCTGCACCTACCCCTTGCTTCGTCCTGGAATCCAAGACGTCGTGGGCAGGTGTTCGGTTGCCCCGGGGCCGGGGCCCCGCCGGGCTACCGGGCGGCGAAGGGCTGGTCCGTGCGGACGATCTCCTTGCCGAACGGCATGAGGGAGACGGGGATCAGCTTGAAGTTGGCGATGCCCAGGGGGATGCCGATGATCGTGATGCACAGCGCGATGCCGGTGGTGATGTGGCCGAGGGCGAGCCACCATCCGGCGAGGACCAGCCAGAGGACGTTCCCCACGCAGGAGGGCGAGCCCGCGTCCCGGCGGTCGACGACGGTGTGGCCGAACGGCCAGAGGGCGTAGACGCCGATCCTGAAGGCGGCGAGCCCGAAGGGGATGCCGATGATGGTGATGCAGAGCAGGAGGCCCGCGAGCAGGTAGCCGAGGAACATCCAGAATCCGCAGAGGATCAGCCAGATAACGTTCAGGATGGTTTTCACGGGCGATGACCTGCCATCTGTTCTAGTCGGGCGATCCGCTCCGCCATCGGCGGGTGGGTGGAGAACATCTTCGCCATTCCCTGGCCGGGACGGAACGGGTTCGCGATCATCATGTGGCTCGCGGTCTCGATCCTGGGCTCGGGCGGCAGCGGGAGCTGTTTCGTTCCCGCGTCGAGCTTGCGCAGGGCACTGGCGAGAGCCAGCGGGTCGCCGGTGAGCTGGGCCCCGGAGGCGTCGGCCTCGTACTCCCGGGAGCGGCTGACGGCGAGCTGGATGACGGAGGCGGCGAGCGGCCCCAGGATCATGATCAGGAGCATGCCGAGGAGCCCGGGCCCCTCGTCGTCGTTGGAGCGGCCCACCGGGATGAGCCAGGCGAAGTTGACCAGGAACATCACGACGGAGGCAAGGGCTCCGGCGACGGACGAGATGAGGATGTCCCGGTTGTAGACATGGCTCAGCTCGTGGCCGAGGACGCCGCGCAGCTCGCGTTCGTCGAGGATCTGGAGGATGCCCTCGGTGCAGCAGACGGCGGCGTTGCGCGGGTTGCGGCCGGTGGCGAACGCGTTGGGCGCCTGCGTCGGGGAGATGTAGAGGCGCGGCATGGGCTGGCGGGCCGCCGTGGAGAGCTCGCGGACGATGCGGTAGAGCTGCGGTGCCTCGAACTCGCTGACGGGTCGGGCTCGCATGGCCCGCAGGGCGAGCTTGTCGCTGTTCCAGTAGGCGTAGGCGTTGGTGCCGACGGCTACCAGGAGCGCGACGACAAGGCCCGTACGTCCGAAGAAGCTGCCGATGACGATGATGAGTGCGGACAGTCCCCCGAGGAGTACGGCGGTCTTCAGCCCGTTGTGCCGGCGGTGCACGGTACGCCCTCCAAGTGGTGCAGCAGGGGAACCCTTTGCATGGTGGTGCTCCACTCTCCAGTGGAGCCTCCTGTACTGGTCAACGCCAGGCGAGAGGAGCTAGTTCCCTTGTGCGTGCGGCCGGAGGGCGGGGGCGCGCCGCGTGTTCGCACCGGTCGGGCGCCCGGCCCCGTACGGAGTGGCGCTGGGCCGTACGGGTGGCGGGGTCCTCGTGGAGCGACGGTCCTACAGGTGTTCGTGCGTCGCTGTGCGGTCGGTGCCGCTGGGCAGCGGTCGGTGCCGCTGGGCGGTCAGTAGCCGCCGTGTGGTCGGTGCCGCGCCTGCGGTCGGTGCCGCGCGTGCGGTCGGTGCCGCGCGTGCGGTCGGTGCCCCCTGCGGGTCAGTGCCGCGTGCCGGTCAGTGCTGCTGTGCGGGGAGCTTGGCGAGGGAGAGCGCCTCGGGGTCGGGCTCGACCTCGCTGGTGCAGTGGCCGCAGCGGGAGGCGACGGCGGGGATCTCGCTGAAGCAGCGCGGGCAGTCGCGGAGGGCGGCCTTGATGTCGACGGCCTGCTCCTCCTCTTCCTTGGCGAAGCGGTTCTGCACCTTGGCCATGGGGACGACGACGCAGAAGTACAGCACCCCCGCGGTGATCAGGAAGGCGATCGCGGCGGCGATGAAGAGGCCGTACGGGAACACGACGCCGTCGACTTTGTAGGAGGCCTTGCTGAAGTCTCCCGTGCCACGCGTGGCGAGGCCGATCAGCGGCGTGATGAAGGCATTGCTGAAGCCCGTGACGACGGCGGTGAAGGCGGCCCCGACTGCGAGACCGATCGCCATCGAGATGACGTTCCCGCGCAGGATGAAGTCCTTGAACCCGTTCAGCACTGCTCTCTCTCCTCTTGCTCCGAGACGTCCACGCCGATTACGTGACGTATGCAGCCAAGACCATGCCCTGTGGTGGGGGCCCCGGGCAAACCGATCTCGCGGGGGCCGGAGGCCTCAGAAAAGGCTGACGGAGGCGAAGCGCAGGACGGCCTGCGGGACCCCGGAGAGCAGGATTCCGGCGGTGGCGGTGAGCACGATCGCCGTGGTGAGCGGGGTGGGGGTCCGGAATCGGCGCGAGGGAACGGAGGCCGTGGATCCGGTGGCGTTCCCGGTGGTCTCCGGGGCGCCCTCGGGCGCCCGGAAGAGGATCGCGGTCCACTGAAGGTAGTAGTAGAGAGCGATCACCACGTTGACGGCCATGACGACGGCGAGCCAGCCGAGGCCCGCGTCGACGGCCGCGGAGAAGACGGTGACCTTCGCGAAGAGCCCGATGATGCCGGGCGGCAGTCCGGCCAGGCAGAGCAGGAAGAACCCGAGGGCCAGGGCCGCGAGCGGACGGGTGGCGTACAGACCCCGGTAGTCGGAGAGCCGGTTGCCGGGGTGGGTACGGGCGACGACGGCGGCGACCGCGAACGCGCCCAGGTTCACGACGGCGTACATGAGGGCGTACGCCACGGTGGAGCCGATCTGGTCGTCGCTGGAGTACGCGGCGGCGGCGATCGGGACCAGGAGGTAGCCGGCCTGGGCGACCGAGGACCAGGCGAGGAGGCGGACGGCGCTGCGGGCGCGGGCGGCGTTCTGGCGGAGGGCCGCGACGTTGCCGACGGTCATGGTGAGGGCGGCGAGGACGGCGAGTGCGGGCCCCCAGACGTCGGCGTAGGAGGGGAACGCGACGACGGTGACCAGAATGAGCCCCGAGAACCCGACCGCCTTCCCCACGACGGAGAGATACGCGGCGATCGGGAGGGGCGCGCCGACGTAGGTGTCGGGGACCCAGAAGTGGAAGGGCGCGGCGGCCGTCTTGAAGGCGAAGCCGACGAGGGTGAGGGCGACGCCGGTCTTGGCGAGGGTGTCGAGCACCGGGGGCACGTCGTCGAGGCGGGTGGCGATCTCGGTGAGGTGCAGGGTGCCGGTGGTCGCGTACACGAAGCTGACGCCGAGCAGCATCACGGCGGTGGCGACGACGGAGGAGAGGAAGAACTTCAGCGCGGCCTCGGAGGAGCGCCGGTCGCCGCGCACGATGCCGACGAGGGCGAACGCGGGCAGCGAGGCGACTTCGAGGGCGACGACGAGCGTGGCGAGGTCGCGGGAGGCGGGCAGCAGGGCGGCCCCGGCGGCGGAGGCCAGGAGGAGGAACCAGTACTCCCCCGCCGGCAGTTTCCGGGTGTCGTCGAGCGAGAGCAGGACGGTGAGGAACGCGCCGCCGAGGACGAGGGCCTGGATGACGAGGGTGAAGTGGTCGGCGGTGTAACTGCAGGCCTGGGTGCCGGTGGTGACGCAGAAGGTGGCCCGGTCCCCGGCGCGCAGGGGGATCAGGAGCGCCAGGGCGGCGGCGAGGGCGGTGAGGGCGCCGTAGCCGAGGAGCCGCTTGCGGTGCGCGGGCAGGAACAGGTCGGCGACCAGGACGACCAGGGCGGCCAGCGCGGTGAGGGTGGGGGGCGCGATGGCGAGCCAGTCGATGGACTGGACGAGGCTGGGGGCGTCGGCGGCGACGAGGCTTCCGGCGGTGTCGCCGGTGCCGAAGGGCGGGCTGGGGACGGTGCTGAGGTCCGCGGTCACGACTTTCCTCCTGCGAGGAGCTGCTGCACGGCCGGGTCGGTGAGGCCGAGGAGGACGGCGGGCCAGAGGCCGGCGAGGACGGTGAGCGCGGCGAGCGGGGTCCAGGTGACGGCTTCGTAGGTCTGGATGTCGGCGAGCTCCGGGGTGGTGGAGGCCCCGGGCCGGGTGCCGGTGGCCTCGGACGACCGGGGGCCGTCCGTGCTGTGCGAGCCGTCCGCCGCTTGCGGACCGTCCGCCCTTCGCGGGCCGTGCGCCGCTTGCGGGGCCCGGTCGTCGGGTGACAGCCGGGTGTGGGTCGGGGGCTCGCCCATGCAGACGCGGCGGACGACGATGAGCATGTACGCGGCGGTGAGCAGGGTGCCGAACGCCCCGATGGCCATGAAGGTGCGGAACGCGGGGCGGCTGAGGCCTTCGGCGGGGCTGTACGCGCCGAACAGGGTGAGCATCTCGCCCCAGAATCCGGCCAGTCCGGGGAGGCCGAGCGAGGCGACGGCGGTGAAGGCGAGCAGGGCGCCGAGGCGGGGCGCCCGGCCGTAGAGGGCGGCCCCGGTCGCTCCGGCGAGGGTGTCGAGGTCGGCGGTGCCGTAGCGGTCCTTGACGGCGCCGACCAGGAAGAACAGCAGGCCGGTGATGAGGCCGTGGGCGATGTTGGCGAAGAGCGCGCCGTTGACTCCGGTGGGGGTCATGGTGGCGATGCCGAGCAGGACGAAGCCCATGTGGCCGACGGACGAGTAGGCGATGAGCCGCTTGAGGTCGCCCTTGGCGCCGGTACGGGCCAGGGCCAGGCAGGCGAGGGAGCCGTAGACGATGCCGACGACGGCGAACGCCGCGAGGTAGGGCGCGAAGGTCCGCATGCCGTCGGGCGTGATGGGGAGCAGGATCCGGACGAATCCGTACGTTCCCATCTTCAGCAGGACGCCCGCGAGGAGCACCGACCCGACGGTGGGGGCGGCGGTGTGGGCGTCGGGGAGCCAGCTGTGCAGGGGCCACATCGGGGTCTTCACGGCCAGGCCGAGACCGATCGCGAGTACGGCGATGACCTGCACGGATGTGGTGAGGCCCCGGCCGTTGTCAGTGGCGAGTGCCACCATGTCGAAGGTGCCGCTCTTCAGCCCGATGAGGAGGATGCCCAGCAGCATGACGACCGAGCCGAGCAGGGTGTAGAGGATGAACTTCCAGGCGGCCGCCTGCCGTTGGCCGCTGCCCCAGCGGGCGATGAGGAAGTACATCGGGATGAGGACCATCTCGAAGGCGAGGAAGAAGAGCAGCAGGTCGAGGACGGCGAAGGTGGCGAGGGTGCCGGACTCCAGGACGAGGACGAGGGCGACGAAGGCCTTCGGTGAGGGGCCCGCGGGCAGCTTGAAGTAGCTGTACAGCGCGCAGAGGAAGGTCAGCAGCGCGGTCAGGACCAGGAGGGGGAGCGAGATGCCGTCGATGCCGAGGTGGATGCGGACGTCGAGCGCCGGGATCCAGCTGATGTCGGTGGTCGCCTGCATCGTGGCGGGGTGGTCGTGGTCGAAGCCCACGGCCAGGACGATCGCGGCGATGAGGACGGCGCCGGTGACGGTCACCCCGTGCCGGAGCACGGCCTGGTCGGGGTTGTTCCCCTTGAGTCCGGGCGGGGCGGGGAGCAGGGCCGCGACGGCGCCGAGGAGCGGGGCGACGACGACGAACGCCAGAAGGAACTGCATCACGGACGCACTGATATCGATCACGGTCACGACCCCGCGTTGACGTTGGCGAAGACGACGGCGGCGATCGCCAGGACGAGGGACCCTGCGAGCAGGGCGCCGGCATAGGTCTGCACGTTGCCGGTCTGGGCCCGGCGGACGGCGGTGCCGAGGAGGCGCGTGACGGCGCCCGATCCGTTGACGTAGGTGTCGACGACCTCGCGGTCCAGGAAGCGGACGAGGCGGGCGGCTTCCTGGACGGGGCGGACGAACAGCACCGTGTAGAGGGCGTCGAGGTGGAAGCCGGTGACCGCGTGGCGGTGCAGCCGCCCGAGGAGGAGCCTGCCGGGGTCGGCCGGGTCGGGGGCGTCCGCGATGGTGCCGTAGACGGCGGTGTGGGACGTCATGGCCTCGGCTTCGACGAGGGCGGGTTCGGCAC
>NZ_JAAXYC010000036.1 GCF_018619185.1 Streptomyces sp. McG3
GTACGGGGTCGGGGTACGGGTGGGTCATCGCGATCCTCCACAACGGCACGAAATGGACAGATGGAGCTTTCCTCCACCGTCTCCCGGAGCGGCTGCCCGCGCCTGCCGAGTCCACACATGCGCCCGGCGACAGCGGCGCGAGCCGGAGTGTGCCGGACCGCCCCGAGTGGGCAGGACTCCGGCAGGCCGCCCGGACCCGGCTGGCCCCGGCTGGAGCCGTCCGGATCCGCGACCGGCGCCGTCGATGCGAAAGGTGCCCCTCATGCCCCTGCCGAGCGTCCTCGCCGTGCACGCCCATCCGGACGACGAGTCCCTGTTCTGCGGAGGCGTCCTCGCTCAGCACGCGGCCTCCGGCGCCCGGACCGCGGTGGTCACGGCGACCTGGGCGGAAGGCACGCACCGGGCCGCCGAGCTCGCCGAGGCCCTCGACGCCCTCGGCGCGGGTGCCCCACGGCTGCTCGGCTACGCGGACGCCCGCGTGCCGGAGTCGGCCTCTGGCCGGACCCGGTTCCTCGACGCGCCGCTGGAGGAGGCCGTGGAGGCCGTCGTCGGCCACATCCGTGACGTCCGGCCGGAGATCGTGATCACGGTGGACGCCTACGGAGGCATGACCGGCCACCCGGACCACGTGCACGCCCACCGGATCACCGCGCTGGCCGTCCGGGCCGCCGGCCTGCCCCGCTTCTGCCCGGGGTCCGGTGATCCCTGGCAGCCGAGCGCCCTCTACCTCGCCACGCACCCCCGCTCGGCTGCTGTTCCGGTGGGCGGCCGGCTGGCCCGGCCGGGAACCCCGGCCGACGCGCTGTACTGCTCTCAGGACGCGTGGATCACCACGACCGTCGACGTCTCCCCCTGCCTTCCGCAGAAGCTGGCCGCGATCCTCGCGCACCGCAGCGAGGTGGACCGCGGAGCGGCGCCCGGCCGGATCGCCTCTCTGCCCGCGGCTGTTCAGCGCGAGGTACTGGGGACCGAGTGGTACATCCGCCGGGACCTCGTGCCCCGGAGCGGGTCGGCCACGGCGCTCACGGTGTGACGGGCAGCGTGGCGAACGGCGGCCGGAGAACCGCTCCGAACCCCGCCCGCCACACCCGCACCGGTTCCAGGTATCAGAACAGCTCGGGGTGGTTCCTGAGCTGCCGCTCCGCCTCCTGGACGAGCTCGGCCGGCGCTTCGGGCGCCTCGTCCGGATGACGCTGCGCCCACTTCGCCGCGTACGGACAGAGCGGCACGACGGGAACGCCCTCGCGGGCGGCCATGGTGTAGAGCTCACGGACCAGCGCCCCCGCGATGCCCTTGCCCTCATGCCCGGGCCGGACGACGGTGTGTACGGCCACCAGCGCGCCGGGAGCCGGGTCCATGACGAAGTACGCGATGGTCCCGGCCGGCTTGCCGTCCTCGTACGCCGCGAGCCTGCCGCGCTCCCGGTCGTCCCTGATCTCCACAGCTGCCTGCTCGGCCATGACCCCTGCTTTCTCGTTCGTGACCCTGGACGTCACTCAGCCGGAAACACGGACGGCGACCTCAACCGCCCGCGACGACGGCCTGCGGGCTCCGCTCCGTACGGGTCCCGGGAACCGGCGCCGAGATGTCGGCTCCGAGCGCCACGATCCGGTTGTCCGCGTCCACGTGCACGACCTTCGGCACGAGGGCACGGGCCTCGGCATCGTCGACCTGTGCGTAGCTGATCAGGATGACCAGGTCACCGGGGTGCACGAGGTGTGCGGCGGCGCCGTTGATCCCGATGACACCGGAGCCGCGCTCGCCCTCGATGACGTACGTCTCCAGGCGGGCGCCGTTGTCGATGTCAACGATATGGACCAGCTCACCGGGGAGCAGGTCGGCGGCCTCCATCAGGGCGGCATCGATCGTCACGGAACCGACGTAGTGCAGATCGGCCTGGGTGACGGTGGCCCGGTGGATCTTGGACTTGAACAGAGTGCGCAGCATTGGGACTCCTCTGAGACGGCTCCCTGCCTGCTTTGTGCAGGTCAAGGGCGGTCCCGACCTTACACCGACACGCCCGTTCGATGTTGGTGAGGAACATCGCTGGGGACGGGCGAGGCGGCTTCCTACCTGGGCTTTCCCATCGCAGCGGCGCCTGTTCGGACGATCGCCCCGGAACGCGCGGGAACTCATACCGACCGGATCCCGACGTGCCTGATGAACCATGAGACACGCGGGAGGCCCTTCTCCACAGGGGTGACGTGCGCCCGGACCACCGGCCTGTCGGGCACCGAATTCGCTCCGGCTCACGGAGCATGGCCCCTCAGCGACACCGTGAGTTCCGCAGCCCTTCCCCGGAGTACGTCGCTCTGCTCCCCCAGGACGAGCGAGGTTGGCGCGGGTAGAAGGCTGTTTCTTCGGTAGGGTCGGAACCCGACGCTCTCCCGCCCTCGCGCGATTCTCATCGTCACGCGCTCCCGCTCGGCCCATCCACCGACACCGCTAGGCGCCGGAGTGGAGATAGCCCGCCCAGAGGGACGGTGTGGCCGGGAAGCGGTCGCGCGTGTCTTTGACGGTTCGGTGCAGGGCCGTTGCGGCCCGTGCGGGATCGGGCGAGCCGGTCGGGCCGTCGGCCAGGTGGGTGTAGAAGGTCTCGGCGATGTCGGCGGCCAGGCGGTCGTCGACGGTCCACAACGTGCCGATGACGTGGGAGAAGCCGGCGAGTTGGCAGGCGCTGGTGAGGTGGATGGCCTCACCGAGCAGCTGGGGGTTGCCGGGGTGCGCGGTGCGGCAGGCGGAGAGATAGGCCAGTTGGGCGTCGGCCAGGTCGACCCGGGACAACGCGGAGACCGTCAGCGGCGTCTCGGTGTGGTCCTGGAGGAGTAGCTTGCTCTGCGATGGGTCGGCCAACTCGGTGATGCCGTGGCAGGCGAAGTGGGCAATGGCGCAGTGCTCGAGTTGGGCAAGGACGGTGGCCGTTGTCGCAGGCCGTTCCCCGGACGCGCTGAGGACGACCGGGTCCTTGAGCACGGCCCGGAGCCGGCCGGTCTCCTGGGCCGCGTGCGGCAGGGGTGCGTGGCCTGGTGTGGTCGGCATGGAGACGATCAGGGTGCGCGGCCGCCCGGTGGCGGCGGGGCGGCGGGCGCGAGCGTGGCGCAGGGCGCGGATGGTCGGGGTGTAGGAGGAGACGACGCGGTCGAGTACGGTGCGCCGGCTCTGCACGCCGCCGGGGTCCCGGTGGAACCCGGCCGCGTGCAGGGGCAGCAGGCCGAGCATCCCGCCCGGCGCCCACCACACGTGGGGCAACGCATCGTGTGGGTCGGTGAGTTGACCTAGGGCATCGAGTGCGGCCAGGATCGGTTCGGCGGCCGCCTCCCATAACCATTCCAGTACCTCGTGCAGCGTGCGCTGGGCGGCGATTCGGTCGGCGTCGGGGGCGGTCGCCGCGACCAGTGCGAGGTGGAACTGAACGACCCGGCGGGCGACTTCCTCGAACGCCAGCCCCGGAAGGTGACAGGCGGTGACGCCGTCCGAGGTGAGTATCAGGGCGTCGCTGCGGTACCGGCTCACGTTGAAAGTGACGACGGGGCCGCGGCCGGCCTCCGCGGCCAGTTCGTCGAAAGCAGGAGGCAGCCCGAAGCGGGCGAAGCCGTCGTGGGCGCGGATGCGCTCCAGGAGCACCTCCATCTCTCTGGCCGACCTCAAGCGTGCGGAGTGCGAAGGCGCCCCCGGCACGACGGCCGGCGCGCCGACCGTCTCGGTGTCCTCATCGAGCCTGCCGCGTAGTTCGACGAACTCTTCTGCCAGGTGCGGGTATTGTTTCCGCAGCTCGCTCACGTCGCCGCGGATGTCGAGGGACTGGGCGAGCAGGATCGCGCGTCCGGCCTCCGCAAGGCGGAGCGCTCTTGAGGCCCGCTCCGGTGCGGACACCCCCGTGTCGGACAGGGCAAGCGCGATCGCGTCCGCGGTCAGCTGGTCGCCGTGGGCGCCCAGTGCGCGCTGCTGGTCGCCTCGGCGCAGTCGGCGGGGGGCCACCTCGGGCAGCAGGAGGATGGCCTGCTCGAGGAACCGGGCCGCGCGCCCGGGCTCGGACGGCGCGGCCAGCTCGGCACCCAGCCGGGCGGTGCCGACCCGCAACAGCGGCAGGGCCGTCCTCATCGCGACGGTGCGTTCCCACACCCCCAGGGCCTCGTCACGGTCCTCGCTCATGCCGTCGCGCTCGTACCGCTGTCGCAGCACGCTCCCCAGCACACTCATGACCATCGCCTGGTCCGGGTGGTCGAGTTGGGCCGCGCCCCGGGCCGCCGCACGGCAGACCGCCACCGCTTCATCGAGGTCGCCGAAGTCGCCCACAGCGTCGAAACGGTCCCGCAGCGCCTGGACGAGCCCGATCTGGTAGGCGGTCCGCTCGGGATCACCGGCGGGCGTGGCCCGCACCGCACGGTAGCCGTACTCGATCGCCTCGTTCATGTCGTCGGGGTTCTTGGTGTGCGCGAAGAGCAGCCGCAGCACCTCGCAGGCATTGGAGAGGTATCGGGCATATCCAACATGGGTGCGCGGCGAGATCCGGACGACGAAGCGGTTGGTTCGTGCCGCCTCCACGATGTCGTCGGCCTCAAGGTAGGTCGCGTACCGCGCGAGAAGCGCGTTGGCGTGGTTGGTCAGGAGCATGGTGTGGTCGGGATGCCGATCGGGCGCCTGCGTGATGGCCTCACCGGCGGTCTGCAGTGCCGCGCCCAGGTCGAGGCGGTCTCCCATGCGGGCGTAGCGGGTCAGCAGCACCTTGGACAGGCCCGTCAGGTACAGGCAGCGGTCGCGGTCGTCATCCGTCGCGGTACGGACAGCCTCGCGACCGGCCTCGACGGCGCCGTCCAGGTCCTCGACGTCCTCTCCCTGTTCGAAGCGAAGATGCAGAGCGGTGCTGAGGTGAAACCAGTAGGTGGCCCGACCCTGCCGGCCGGCAGGCAGGGTTTCGGTAATCTCGCGGGCGACCTCCACAGCACAGTTCAGGTCGACGGGATCGCCCGCGATCTCCCACCTGCGCCGCCAGGCCAGGCCCAGGCTGCTCAAGCCCGAGTAATACGCCACGTGGTCCTCCGGCAGATGGAGGGTGATCCTGCTCCACACCGCCACGGCCAGGACCGCATCCCGCACGCCCACGGGCGTTCGCAGAGTGCGTACGAGCATGTTGGCGGCTTCGGGTATCGCCGACTCGGCCAGGGGCAACAGCAGTGGTTCCGGCAGTAATTGCTCGCCGTCGACGAACGGGATCGCGAGAAGCCGGAGCGCGACCCCACGCTCCGCCTCAGCACGCGGCTCGGGAAGCTCCTGGGAGCGCCAGAAGTAGAACCAGCCCAGGGCGACCAGGACTTCGGCGTCCACCGCCGTCTCGTTCACCCCGCACTGCATGAGTTCCATGGCATCGCCGATCGCGGCCTGTTCCATGACAGACGATCGGTCACCGGTGGCCACAACCTCGTTGAGCCTGGCACGGATCGACTCCAATAGTGCGTCACGCATACTCATCCGTGCTCCCTGCGGCGGCCGAACGGTCACGAGGTACCGGAACTGAAGGTTGCCCGGTGTGACCCTTCTCCCACATCATGACGGCACAGGTCCGCTTCCAGTTCCGCCGGAGCGGGCTTCGGCGATCGAGGGATGCGATGGACGACCGGCACGACGCGCGGACCGGGGGTACGGGCGACGACATCGCGTACGTGTGCTCCCGGTTGGACCGCATACGCGAGGATCTCCAGACTTATGGGCCGCATGGAGACGAGCCGTTGGAGCGGGTAGTGACGTCAGTGCGCGCCGGGCAGGATCCCACCGCGCCGCTGGACGCGCTGCACGAGGCGCTGCTGTCCGCCGGTGACGCGACGGGGGTGCGCAGTCAGGGGCGTGGCCTGTTCCCGATCGGGGTCGACTCCCAACGTCCTGATGAATGGCTGCTGTTATGCCCCACGGGACAGTGCTCACGCCATGCCTGGCCGGACGCTCAGGAGCCGTCCGGGTGCCGCATCACCGGTCAGCCGTTGCGCCGTGAACGGCTGTAGCGATGGGCGGATTCCTCACTGCCCTGGGGCAGAAGCTCGCCGAACGTTGGCTGACGCTTCTGGCGCTGCCCGGAGCCCTCTTCCTGGCCGTCGCGGCCACCGCACACACCCTCGGCCAGGCCCACGCCCTTGACCGCCGACTGCTCGTCTCCCATGTCACGGGGTGGGCCGAGAAGCCCGCGGCGAGCACGGTCGGCGGGCAGGTCGTCCTGCTCGGCGCGGTCCTCGCGGCCGCGGCGGCCGCCGGGCTTGCCGCGCAGGGCGCGGGCACGCTGGCGCAACGCACCGTACTGGCCGCCGACTGGCACTCCTGGCCGCGTCCGCTGCGCCGGGGAGCTCGCACCCTGGTTGCCCGACGCCGAGCCCGCTGGACCTCTACGGCCGCCCGCTACCGTCGGCAACTGGACCACGATGCTGCGGAGTTGGCGCGCAGTGGCCGACGCGCCGACCCTTCGGTCCGGCATGCCCTGCACCGGGCGTTGCTCCGCGTCGCCGCCGAGGAGCCAGACCGGCCCACTTGGAGCGGCGACCGCCTGCACTCCGTGGTCGTCCGCCTGGAGCGCGACCATCACGTGGATCTGCCCTTGGTGTGGCCGCACTTGTGGCTGACCCTGCCCGAAACCACGCGCGCCGAGATCACCGTCGCTGAACAGGCGCTGACCCGCGCGGGCACGCTGGCCGGGTGGGCGCTGTTGTACGCCCCGCTGACCATGTGGTGGTGGCCCGCCGCTCCATTGACCGTGGTGCTCACACTGGTCGCCAGGCACCGCATCCGCACCGCCGCGGATGCCTACGCCCAGCTCCTGGAGGCCTCAGCCCATCTGCACGTCGGCGATCTGGCCGACCAGCTCCGGATTGAACCCCCGGGCCCGCCGGACGCGGCCCTGGGCGACGCCCTCACAGCCCGTCTCCGGACCCGGACGTCTCCGCCGCCCAGCGCCACCGGTTCCTCGCTGTCGTCCACCACATCGGCGTCGTCCCCACCCGACGCAGCACCGGACCGTGGCACGAGCACACCAACACCGAGCTGCTCGACGCCCTACGCGAGCAGGCCGGGGCCGGCCGGCACCTGATCGCCGACGCCGACAAGTTCCCCACCTGCTCGGACCCGCCTACAGACCCTGGTTGACCGCGCTCGCGGTCGACCGGGTGGTGAATCCCGGTGCGGTCCGGTCCGTGGCCCGCTGAGACACGAACCCGCGCTTGGGGGAGCCCCTCGCTCAACCCCGTTGCGCGCGGATGAGGTCGCGATACCAGACGAAGGAGGTCTTCGGGGTGCGGACCTGCGTCTTGTGGTCCACGTGGATCAGGCCGAAGCGCTGGTGGTAGCCCTCGGCCCATTCGAAGTTGTCGAGGAGGGTCCAGACGAAGTAGCCGCGTACGTCCACACCCTGGGCGACCGCGGTGTCGACGGCCTGGAGGTGGGTTTCCAGGTAGTCGGTGCGGTCCGGGTCGAGGATCTTTCCGTCAGGAGTGAGGACGTCTTCGGCTGAGCAGCCGTTCTCTGTGATGTAGAGGGGCGGGAGGGTGGTCGGGTAGCGGTCCTTGAGGGTGACGAGGAGTTCTCGCAGGCCGTCGGGGACCACCGGCCAGTCGAAGGCTGTGCGGCGGTAGCCCTCGATGGGGGCCTCCTCGAAAGGGAGGCCGTCAGAAGTCGCCGGAGCCTGGATGCGGGTGGGGTTGTAGTAGTTGATGCCCAGGGCGTCCAGGGGGGCCGAGATGAGGTCCAGGTCACCGTCCTGGATCCAGGCGTCGAGGGAGGTGTCCGCGCCGAAGGCCGTCAGGTCGGGGTACGCGCCTTTGAGGATCGGGTCGTTGAAGAGGCGGTTGTGCAGGTTGTCGTAGGCCTGCGCGGCGGCGTGGTCGGCACGGGTGCCGGAGGCGGGCCAGACCGGGGTGCAGTTGTTGGAGATCATCACCTGCAGCCCGCGGCCGCGCAGCTCCCGCAGTGCCAGGCCGTGGCCGAGCAGTTGGTGGTGGGCGACCGGCAGGCAGTCCAGGAACAGGGTGCGGCCCGGCGCGTGGGTGCCCAGGCCGTAGCCCCAGACCATATGGATGAACGGTTCGTTGAGCGTGATCCAGGTACGGACGCGGTCGCCGAGCCGGTCGGCCGCGATCGAGGCGTACTCGGCGAAGCGGTGCGCCGTGTCGCGGTTCAGCCAGCCCCCCTCGTCCTCGAGGGCTTGCGGGAGGTCCCAGTGGAAGAGGGTCGGGACGGGTTCGATGCCGCGGGACAGCAGGCCGTCGACCAAGCGGTCGTAGAAGTCCAGGCCCTTGACGTTGGCCTCGCCCCTGCCGGTGGGCTGGATGCGCGGCCAGGCGATGGAGAAGCGGTAGCCGGTGAGGCCCGCCTCGGCCATCAGGTCGAGGTCCTGCTCGTACCGGTGGTAGTGATCGCAGGCCACCTCGCCGGTGTGCCCGTCGCGGATCGTGCCCGGGCGAGCGGTGAAGGTGTCCCAGACCGAAGGTCCGCGGCCGTCCTCCCGGGTGGCGCCCTCGACCTGGTAAGACGCCGTCGACGCGCCCCAGACGAAGTCCGCGGGCAGATGGTTCAGTGTCACGCACAACCTCCTGAAACATGAGTAGGGCTCATGTTAATCGGTTCGATGGGATGATGGAAGCGTGAATCAAGACCGCACCACAGGGACGCCGCGTCGGCGACCGGTCCAAAAGCGCAGCCTCGAACGCTTCGAACGACTCCTTGACGCCTGCGCCGAACTCCTCGACGAGGTCGGCTACTCCGCACTGACCACCAAGGAGGTGGCGCGCCGGGCCGAAGTGCCGATCGGGACGCTGTACCAGTTCTTCTCCGACCGGGAGGGGCTGGTCGGAGCGCTCGCCGCCCGCAACCTGGAGTCCTTCCTGGGGCGGGTCACCGATCGCCTTGAGCGCGAGGCGCCCGACGGGGTCGCGGGCATGGTGGAGGTGACCATCGACGAGTTCGTGGCCATGCGGCGCACGATCACCGGTTTCGGCGTGGTCGACTTCGGCGCGGTGGGCCAGGACCACACCCTGGAGCCGGGCCGGGACAACAACACCGCGGTCGCCGGACAGCTGCGCGCGCTGACCGCCTCCCTGACCGGCGTCAAGGACGACACCGATCTGGAGCTCGCCTTGCGGGTGGCCCTGGAGTGCGCTGACGGCGTGCTGCAACTGGCCTTCCGCACGCACCCGCAGGGCGACCCCCAGCTGATCGCCGAGTGCAAGCGCGTCCTCAACAGCTACTTGAACGACCGGCTATAGATTTTGACGCTCTGTCAGCAGGCAGCTCAGCGAATGGACTTGACTCTCCAGACCAGTACCGCGCCGAGCGCCGACATGGCCGACGAGCACAGGAACAGCGAGCTGTAGCCGCCCGGACCTTCGAGCACGAGCGAGGCGATCGGGGGGACGAGCACGTACGGCAGGGACGTCATCAGGTTGGCGAGGGCCATGTCCTTGCCGCGGTCCGCCGACGCCGGGAGCACCTCGGTGACCAGGGCGGTGTCGACGGCCAGGTAGACGCCATAGCCGAGGCCCAGGATGACGGCCGCGATGAGCGTCATGGTCCACGTGGGCGACAGGGCGAGCGGAACAGCGGCGAAGGCCATCGTCAGGCCGCCGAGGAAGACCAGCATGCGTCGCTTGCCGAGCCGGTCGGAGAGCCAGCCGCTGAGGACGACGGTGGATAGCGTGGCCACGCTGTTGATGCCGATCACGATGAGCAGACCGTCCTCGGTGGACTGACCGGGGAACAGGCGCTCGTAGTGCAGGACGTCGTCGAGGAAGTACGGCAGGTAGAGGGTGCCCATGCCGTAGCCGAGACCCATGATGAAGCGGGAGCTCATCGCCCAGACGAAGTCGGGGTGGGCACGCGGGCTGATCCGGTAGCCGTCCAGGAAGGCGCGCGGCGAGAACGGCTCACGGTGCGCGTGGGGAAGCGGCAGGTCCTTCATCCTGAGCGCGAACAGCAGGATGAGCAGCGGCAATCCGGCCAGCAGCACGTACTGGGCGGGAAAGCCCGTGACCAGGCCGATCAGCAGGCCGCCCGCGATCAGGGCACCTGCCTGCGGGACCATCGCCCAGCCAAGGACCGCGCCGCGCTGCGTGACCGGGACCTGGTCGGGCACCACCGGGGAGAGCCCGGCGCCGATGATCATGAATGAGGCGGACAGGACGAGGGAGCCGAGCGCGAGCCCGGCGACCGTCGTCTGGAGGCCGGTGAAAACCAGCGTCGCCACACAGACCAGCGAGCCCGCGAGCAGCCACGGGCGTCGGCGGCCGAGCCGGCTGGTGGTGCGGTCGCTGAGCGCGCCGGCCAGGGGTGCGATGACGATGCCCGAGATCGCGCCCATCATGCTGACCCAGGCATAGCTGCCGACTTTGCCCGCCGGGTCGATCTGTGCGATCTGCTCGGGCATCAGGAACGTGGTCGGCACGTGCATCGGGATGAACACCCCGACGTTGGCCAGGACATACAGGGCGATCCAGCCGGGGCCGACCCGGCGGACGGGCTCGGCGAGGGCGTCGGAGCGCTCCGGCGACTCGGCGGGCTCGCGCTGCTCGGGGGCCGGGCTCATCGGGGCAGCCTCCTGATGTGGACGAGCTCGCTCGTCCAGTCGAAGGGCAGCAGCGGCAAAAGGCCGTGGCTCAGCAGGACGGCGCCCTCGTGGACGGCGCCGGTGTCCTCGTTCCGGTAACGGGCGTCGGGGTCGAGGCCCTTCAGCCGGGTCCGGGCAGTGGTGCGGGTCAGCGCGGACGGCTGGAACTGGAAGACGACGGCCTCGTCCCGGGTGACGTACTGCACGGCGTCGTGATCGAGGCGGTACTGGACGCCGCCGTGCACCACGGGCCGGATCCGCTTGTACTGCCCCACCAGCATGCGGGCCCACTCCAGCTCCTCCTCGCTCCAGTTCCGCAGGTCGCCGCCGATGCCGAGGGCCCCGGCCATCGAGACGTGGAAGCGGTAGCGGATCGAGGTCGCGCGGGCGGTGTGGCTGTTCGGGCTGTCGGTGACCCAGGCGCCCATGGTCCGGGCGGGCAGCAGTTGTCCATGGCCGTGCTGGATCGCGACCCGGTCGGCAGCGTCCGTGTTGTCCGACGCCCAGATCTGGTCGGCACGGGAAAGGACACCGAGGTCGGCCCGGCCGCCACCGCCCGCGCAGGACTCCAGATACAGGCCGGGGCGGGCGGCGCGCAGCCGGTCCATCACCTCGTAGACCCCACGCGTGTGCTCGATCCACATACGATCGGGGTCGGTGGCGCCGGGCTGTCCTGCCTCGCTGAAGGGCCGGTTCATGTCCCATTTCAGAAAGGCCACGTCCAGCTCGGTGACGGTCCTGACCAGCCATTCGACCGCCCACTCACGGACGTCGCGCCGGGCGAAGTTCAGCACGTGCTGGTTGCGGCGCTGCGTGCGGGTGCGGCCGTCCTGGCTCAGGATCCAGTCGGGGTGGCTGCGGAAGAGGTCGCTGTCCGGGTTCACCGCCTCGGGCTCGGCCCACAGGCCGAAGCCCATGCCCAGGGCACGTACGTGGTCGGCGAGCGGGCCGAGGCCGTGGGGGAACCGGTCGGGGTTGGGCCACCAGTCGCCGAGCCCGGCCGCATCGCTGGTACGAGCGCCGAACCAGGCGTCGTCCACGACGAACACCTCGACGCCGAGACCCGCGGCCAGGCCCGCCAGTTGTCTCTGCTGCTTCTCACCGATGTCGAACCCGGTCGCCTCCCACGAGTTGAAGATCAGCGGGCGTTCGGCCGGGCGAGCGGGCAGCACCTCTCCTTCGACATAGGCGTGCCAGCGGCGACTGGTGCCGCCGAAGCCGTCGGGGGCGTAGAGGCCGGTGAAGACAGGGGTCTCCAGGTGCTCGCCGGCGGCCAGCTTCCAGATCAGACCCTCGTGGCCGAACCCGCCGGTCCAGGAGGCACGGCCGTACGGATCGCGGCGCACGGTGATGCGGCGACTGCCGCTCCAGGCGAGAGCCGCGCTCCACACCTCGCCGTGTTCCTCGGCGGCATCTCGCGCGTCGAGCATCAGCCAGGGCCCCGCGTGCTGGCCCGTGATGCCCAGGCGGCTGGTGAACACGCTCTCCCCGACGGGCACGATGTCGCGCCGGAGCTGGAACTCCCGGCCCCACTCCCCCACCACGTGACTGACCCGGTAGTCGTCGCGGGCGGGCAGCGTCCAGGCGGCGGAGTCGAGGCGCAGGACGTCCACCTGCTCACCCGCGGTGAGGACGGCCCAACGCTCGATCTGGTCGTGGCCGTCCCGGATCCGGTAGTTCAGGTCCAGGGAGAGGCAGCGGACGCGGTCGGTGAAGGACAGCGTGAGCCTGCCTTCCTCGACCGCGTGCGAGACGAACCGCCACGCGAAGCCGCGGACCCCGTCGGCGAACCGGACGGTCAGCGACGGCGCCCCGAAGCGCAGGCCGCCCTCGACCGCGTACTCCTCTCCCCCGGGGTCGTCGCCGCCGGGGTCCTCGGCGGGCAGGTCGGCCGCGACGGCGACGGCCTGCTCCAGGCTCAGCGGCCGGCCCCAGTGCACGTGCCGGGGGACGTCGTCGGCGTCAAGGCGGAAGGCGTAGGAGGTGCCGGGCGTGCACAGCAGCCAGAGGCGGGCCGCGGAGTGGTGAGTGATCACGCGCATCCTTGAAGGTGAGTGGGACCGGCCGGTCCTCGAAGGCGAGTCGGCACCGGGCGGATCAGGCAGCAGTCGCCGCAACCGGCCGGATCAGGCAGCAGCGCCGATCCGGCCGGTCTGTGCTGTACCGCCTCAGCCGGCGGCGTGGACGCCGACCTCGCGCAGCGAGTAGCCCCACTGGGTGCCGCGCGTCAGCCCCTTCACGCGTACGTAGCGCGCCTGGGCCGTGGCGAAGCGGGCCGTGTCCAGACCGCCGTCACCGACGTCGGTGGACCACACCGTCTTCCAGGCGGAGCCGTCGTCCGACACTTCGACGCGGTACGACTTCGCATACGCCCCCTCCCAGTCGACGGTGACACGCCCGACCGGCTTCGCCGAACCGAGATCGATCCGCAGCCACTGGTCGTCATTCCACTCGCTGGCCCAGCGGGTGCCCGTGTCGCCGTCGACCGCCCTGTCGGGCTTGAAGTTCTCGAAGGGGTTCCACCACTGTGAGGAGGACGCCGTGGCGGATGCGCCCTTGGCGAGGTTCTCCCCGGGCTCGTACTTCTCGGAACCGGCCCAGGTGCGCAGGTAGGACTCGGCGCCCGTGAACAGCTCATCGACGACCTTCTGGCCGCCGGCCCTCCCGATGTCCTCGATCCAGTCCGGGACCATGCCGTAGTGCGCGCCACCGGCGGTGTTGAAGTCCCATGTGCGCGATCCGGTGGTCAGTCTGTCGACGACCGAGCCGCCGTCCGTGCTGCGGAAGGGGTACTTCACCGGGTTCGGGGCGTCCGCGCCGCGAGGGGCCGGCCAGCCGCCGACGCCGTTCATGTCGGTGCCGTAGCCGTAGCCCACCTTGTACTTCTCGCGCAGCGCCCGGGTGCGCTCGGCCTCCTTGATGAACCCCTCGGAGGCGCCCATGTACTGCGCGGCGAACCCGCCGAGCTTGTACAGGCGTTCGGTCCAGCCCAGGTCCATCCAGCTGTGCGAGGAGATGACGCCCGGATACGCCTCGGACTCCAGGATGTCGAAGGCCTGGCCCGCTGCCTTGACGCTCATGTGGTCGAGCTCCAGCATCATGCTGCGCTGCATCATTCCGCGCACGGCATACGCGCCCAGGTCGGTCAGCCCGCGGGTGTTGCACTGCGCGTCCGCGTCGTACGAGGGGACGTCCACGCCCTGCGGGAGCCGCTTCTCCGCCTGCGGCGCGGCCGCGTTGCCGATGGGGTTGTCGTGCTGCGGTCCGCGGCAGGTCTCCGTCTTCCAGAACGTGCCCGTCGACAGGAACTGGCCCACGTTGATGGCCGTGCCGAGCGCACCGGAGTCGTAGCGCACGCCGCACAGGGCGTTGTCGAACTTGTGGCACAGGAACATGCTGCTGACGCCCAGTTCCTTCAGCTCGTCCAGGCCCTTGTCGATGTCCTCCCTGCTGCACTGCGCGACGTCCAGGATCTGCTTGCAGCCGAACGGCTCGGAGGTCTCCACTCCCAGGACGACGGCCAGCTTGCCCTGCTCGACGACCTGTCGGGCCTGCGCGCTGCTGGTGACGATGCGGAAGAAGCCCTTGCCCGGGCCGCCGTACATCTTGTCGATGTAGTCCTGCATCGCGTACGTCTTCTTCGCCTCAAGACGGATGGCGTCCATCTCGTCGCAGCCGCGGTCCTTGAAGAAGTACACGGAGCAGATCACGCCGTTGGTGACCAGGTCGTTGACCAGCACGCGCTGGCCGCCGCGCCAGGCCCGCTCGATCCAGGCGTAGTAGTTCTGCTGGTGAGTCAGCGAGTCGTGGGCGGGCCAGTCCTTGAACGTGGGCCAACCGACGGGGTCGTGCCTGCCGTCGCCACCCTTGGTGATCATGTCGAAGACGGCGAGGGAGCCGTCGGGGTAGTGCTCGGGGCAGTCCTTGAGCGCGTCGGCCACGCCCTGCTCCGAGTACGGCTTGCCGCAGATCAGCCGGCCGCCGAAGCCCTCGTTGGACATGATGTGGTCGTGGGCGTCGACGAAGCCCCGGACGCGGCCCCGGGCGTCGGTGCCCTTGAAGGGCTCGCCCGTGACACCGATCTGCGAGTCGGGTGCGGGCCGTGCCGACGGCTCCCACCAGTTGGACTGTGCCGCGGAGCTGGGCGCCGGCCCGAGCACCAGGGCCAGCACGGCGAGCAGCAGCGACACGACCGTGACGGAACCGAGTCTGCGCCGCAAGGGTTGAACGATGGCCATCGCGTGCTCCTTTAATGTGAGCCGGGCTCATATTCCGCTCTCAAGGTAGGGACGCGAGGCCGCGAGGCCAAGACCCTGGCGGGAGGACACCGAAGATCCCGGCATCGAGGTGCGGTCACAACGGGACGAAGCGGGGTACGGTCACAGGTCCACCGCGGCACGACGCGGAGCAACCTGCCGCCATGGCCCCTTGGCGTGCCATCCGGTGGAGCAGTCCGTCATCCTGCGCTGCCGGGGACGCCGCCGCTTCGCGTACTCCTCCACCGTCAGCCGGCCCAGTTCACGGCGGGCCGCCGCCACGGTCGGCGCCGTGGTCTTCTTCTCCGCGTACAGCTGCGTAAGGCGCTCGATCGCATCGTCCTGCGTGGCGTCCAGCCCGGGAATCATGCTCTGGCGCCGCACGGACCGGCGGAATTGGACTTTTGTACCCGGCACTTGGATGGTCCGCACGATATTCGGCCAACAGGTACCCGCGGTTCACACGGGTCTGCTGTGATTCCCAGCGCTGAACATTCCCCCATCAGGAGGCGCTTGTGAATCTGGTCGTCAATGGAGACGCCGAGGCCGGGCCGGGCGGAACCGCCGAGCCGGTGCAGTCGGTCACCGGCTGGAGGATCACCCAGGGTGCCCCCGCGCTGGTCGGCTACGACGTGGGCGGCGGCTATCCGACCCCGTCCGACCCCGGGCCCGCCCGGCGCGGCAGCCGGTTCTTCTCCGGGGGCGCCAGCCGGCGGACGGCGTTGATGCAGGATGTTCCGCTGCCCCGCAGGGGGCCCACCGGGCAGGCCGCCGTCGACGCGGGCCGGGTCAGATACGCCGTCGGCGCCTGGCTCGGCGGATACGCCGCCCAGGAGGACGGTGTACGACTCTCCGTGGAGTTCCGGGACCGCAGAGGGACGCCGGTCGCGCTGACCGTGCTCGGCCCTGTGACAGCGGGCGAACGGGGCGGACGTACCGGACTGGTCGAGCGCGAGGGGGAGGCAGCTGTGCCACCCGGAGCCCGGTCGGCGCGACTGCTGCTGGTCTTCACCCGGACCGGGAGCGGCACCTCCAACGACGGTTACGCGGACGCGGTTTCTCTCGCCCTGAACACCACTGGAGAGCGGTCATGAAACTCAACCGCCGAGATCTCCTCAAGGCCGCGAGCGCGGTCGGCGCGCTCAACGTCGTCTGGCCGCTGAGTGCCGGGCTCTCGCCCGCGCAGGCCCGGGAGGCCGCCGAGGCCCTCGGCGCACAGTACGACCCGGCGCCCTTCACCCTCGGAGTCGCCTCCGGTGATCCCCTGACCACGAGCGTCGTGCTGTGGACCAGGGTCGCGCCCGACCCTCTCGCCCCCGAGCAGTCACTGCCCGAGGTCGTCGAGGTGGAATGGGTCGTCGCCACGGACCGGGCGCTGCGGCGGGTCGTGGCGCTCGGCAAGGCGCCGGCCTCCGCGACACTCGGCCACAGCGTCCATGTGCCCGTCGGCGGGCTACGGGCGGGCACGCACTACTACTACGCGTTCCGGGCCCTGGGGAGGACCAGCCGGGTGGGGCGGACCAGGACGGCTCCCTCGGGAAGGATCGGCAGGGTCAAGTTCGCCGCAGCGAACTGTCAGGCCTTCCACGACGGCTACTACAGCGCACACCGCGCCATCGCCCGGGAGGACGTCGACTTCGTCGTCCACCTCGGCGACTACATCTACGAGCACGGCCCGGTCGGCGGCGACCATGTCCGCGACCACGACTCCCCCGAGATCCTCACCCTCACCGACTACCGCCGTAGGCACGCGCTCTACAAGGGCGACGCCTCGCTGCGCGAAGCCCACGCGGCCCACCCCTGGTTCCTGACCTGGGACGACCACGAGGTGGTCAACGACTATTCGGGCACCGGCGGTGGCGCGCCCCTGATGCAACGCCGGGCCGCCGCCTATCAGGCGTGGTACGAGCACATGCCGCACCGGGACGGGGGCGAGTCCTCGCTGCCCGACCCGGTGATCCACCGCAACCGCCGCTGGGGCGACCTGCTCGAACTCAGCGTCCTGGACCTGCGCTCGTACCGGTCGGCACAGAACCTGCCCGAAGGAACGATCCTCGGCGCCGACCAGAAGGCGTGGCTCAAGCAACACGTCGACCGGGCGCCGGACGCCTGGCATGTCTGGGCCAACTCGATCATGCTCAGCCAGCTGCGCGGCAGGCCCGGTGGAGGGTACATGTTCACCGACCAGTGGGACGGCTTCCTCGCCGAGCGCAAGGAAGTGCTCGACCATGTGCACAAAAGCGGCCTTGAGGACCTGGTGGTGATCACCGGTGACTGGCACTCCGCGTTCGTCGACGACATCAGGACCGACTTCGACGACACCACGTCGCCGGTGGTCGGCACGGAGTTCACCGCCCACTCGGTCACATCGGGGGCGTACTCCGCGGAGTGGAACGCGGCCAATGGCCCGCTGATGGGCAAGGCCAACCCGCACCTCAAGTACTTCGAGGGCAACCGCTACGGCTACGACGTGTACGAGGTCACACCGGGGCGGTTCACCACCCATATGCGGGTCATCGAGGACCGCAGGGACCCGCACTCGCCCGTTTCGACCCTGACCACCTTCCACGTGGAACGGGGGACGGTCGGCTCGTACGAGGACCCGGCGACGAAGAAGTCGCCCGCGCAGTACCGACGGGACTGACCGCCGGGCTCATCGCCCAGGTACGGACGGGGCGCGTGTCACACCGTCGTGTGGTCCGCCGCGTCTCGTACGCGCCCGTCTCCCGGGATCACGATCGGCAGCCATGCCGCTCGCATCGCTCGCGACAGGCCCTCAACGGCCCAGCCGTACCGAGCTGTACTGATTCCGAGCGGCTGGGCTTGATCATGGCGAGGCCCTCGGCATGGTGGAGCCGTCCAGGAACCCACCGCGTGCCGCCGTCCGTGGCAGTGCTGCTTTCGACGGTCAGCACGCCGCGGCCAGTGGGCACGCCGCCGGTGGGGCGGACGTCAACAGTGAAGATCTTCAGCTTGGTCTCATCTTGCGAGGAGTTTCCGCGCGTGAGCTGAGAGCGCGGGGACGAGGGACGCGGCGTAAGCTCCCCGGCGGCGCGACTGTCGGCAACAGCTCCGGCACACGCCCCCGGGGAACCTCGAACATGCTCCGCAGGTCCGCACGGCGCGTCCCCGACGTATTCCAGGAGCCCGGTCAGGTCTTTCAAGGTCACTGGTGTGGAGCGCCACGTCGACGGTGTCGTGACCGGCCTCGGTGAGAGCCTCCACCTCACGCCGCTGAACAGCCGTGCTCCGCAAGCAGGTGTCGGCCGCTCCCGGACCGCAGCCTGGCGCGCTCACCCACCGTGTCGAAGGCCTTTGGCCCAATGCGGCGGACACGGAGCCGGTGAAGACGAGAGAGACGAGAAGCGGCCGGGAAGCCGGAATGGGCCCGGCCGACCGACGTCCGATTCCGTCCGGCGCGTCCGCACGGCCGGGAACCCTGTCGCACCAGCGGCCCTCCCAAGATGCGGTGCGTCTGTACGTGACGAGACTGGGCGCTATGGCAGACCAACGTTCGGAGCGGGCCACCGGCCCGACAAGGGCCCGGAAGAAGACCGCGCCCAGTAAGGGACCCGAGCATGCCGCTCGGGCTGCCTGCCAGAGCCTGGAGGGGCTGATCGGCCATCCCGCCGAGGGCGTCTCCGCGGTCCGGCGCTCCGACGACGACGGCTGGTGCGTGGTCGTGGACGTACTCGAGGTGCCTCGGATCCCGGACACGACCAGCCTCCTCGCCTCCTACGAGGTGCAACTGGACAGATCCGGAGAGCTCCAGGAGTACCGCCGGGTCCGTCGCTACCGGCGCGGTGCCGCAGACGAGTGATCCGAGACCGTCCGACAGCTGGAAGGACCAACCCATGACGACCACGACCTACGCCGACGAAGTCGCTCCGTGCCCGCCCCGCGCCGGCACCCTGTACGACGTGCTGGAGCTCATTCTCGACCGGGGCATGGTGATCGACGTATTCGTCCGGGTCTCCCTGGTCGGCATCGAGATCATCAAGATCGACGCCCGCATAGTCGTGGCCAGCGTGGACACCTATCTCCGCTTCGCCGAGGCGTGCAACCGACTCGATCTCGAACGGGATTCGGGCAGCACGACGGTCCCCGAGCTGCTCAGCGGCAGCGCGGCGAAGTCCATCGGCAAGCGCAAGGTGCGCAAGGCAGCGGAATCGGTCGGCGACTCCGTGCGCAAGGCCGTGGGACGCGATGACCCCGAAGAGGTGGAGGAAGAGGGCGAGGAAGAGGCCCCGAAGAGGCGTCGGGCACCCGCCCGCAGCGGGGGCGGCGCGAGCCGACGCCGCCGAGCGGAGGCCTGAGCCATGAGCGGCGACGGGCTGTACGTCTACGCGGTGGTGCGCGAGGGAACCGCACTGCCTGATGGCGCAGGAGGCGTGGGCGATCCTCCCGCCACCCTGCGCACCGTCGGTGCGGGGAAGGTCGCCGCAGTCGTCAGCAGCGCCCCCGCGCGGCTGCGCGCACGGCGACGCGACCTGCTGGCACACCAGGATCTGCTGATGGGCCTAGCGGAGAGAGGCCCTGTCCTGCCCATGCGTTTCGGCATGGTCGCGCCGGACGAGGACGCTCTGCTCGCCCAGCTGACCGCGGCGGAGACGAGCCACCTCGCCACCCTGAAGAACCTGGACGGGCACGTCGAGGTCAACGTCAAGGCCCTGCCGGCACCCGACTCCCTCGCCAGAGTGGTGATCGAGGACGCCACCGTACGGCGGCTGCGCGACGAAGCGCGCAGACGCCCCGGATACGAGGCCAGCGTGCGGCTGGGTGAAGCAGTGGCCTCCGCCCTGGCGCGACGAGCGGCCGAAGCGGGCCGCGAGGTGTTGCGCGAGCTCGCCCCACTGGCTCGCGCGGCCGCCACGGGCCCCGACGTCCAGGGATGCGCGATCAACACTTCCTTCCTCGTCCCGCGCACCCACAGCGACCGGTTCCGTACGACGACCGAGCGGCTCGCGGAAGCACGCAGAAGCCATGTCGACATCCGCTTCGCGGGTCCGCTGCCCTGCTACAGCTTCGTCGGCGACTCGGGCGTCCCGAGCCGGCCGACAGCGGTCGCCGGAGGCTGACGATGGGACTGATCTCCGGACTCCTGCTCCTGCCGCTCGCGCCGGCGCGCGGTGTGGTGTGGATCGCGGAGCAGCTCCAGGAAACCGCTGAACGCGAACTGTACGACCCGAGTGCGATTCGTGCGCAACTCGCCGAGCTCAACCGAGAACTCGACGAGCAACTCATCGATCTCGACGCGTTCGAGACGGAGGAGGAGCGATTGCTGGACCGGCTCCACGCCGCTCAGAAGCGCTCCCACGCCGACAACAGAAGGTGACGGACATGGATGACCAGGACAAGGTGGCTCTGGCAGCCGCCGTAGTGGGCGGATACGTGCTGGGCCGGACGAAGAAGGGCCGACTCGCCCTGAGCGTCGCGACCTATCTGGCGGGACGGCGTTTCGGGCTCGAACCCCGCCAGCTCGCGGCGGAGGGGATGCGTCGGCTGGGAGAGATTCCCCAGTTCGCGGAGTTGCAGGAGCAGCTCAGGGGCGAAGTGCTGGACGCCGGACGCCAGGCCGTGACCGCCGCTGCGAACCGCGGCATGAGCACGCTCGCGGACGCCATCAGCGACCGCACGCTGCGTCTCGGTGAGGCGGCGGACGAGGACACGGCTGACGAGGACCAGGACGAGGACGAGCCGCAAGAGGAGTACGAGGAGGAAGAGGGCGAAGAAGAAGGCGAGGAGCCGGACAGCGAGGGCGAGGAATACGAGGAAGAGGACGAGGAGGGCACGGACGACGAGTACGAAGACGAAGAGGAGGAGCCGGACGACGACGTGCCCGAAGAGGACGACGAAGAGCCCGAGGAGGAGGAACCGGAGGAGGAAGCCCCGGCTCCGCCGACCCGGCGCAGGAGGGCGCCCGCCGCTCCCGAGAAGAAGGCTCCGCACCGGAAGTCCGCACGGGCGAAGAAGCCCGCGGCCCCGGCCAGGAAGGCCCCGGCAAAGAAGACCGCCCCCGCGAAGAAGAGCGCTCCGGCGAAGAAGGCCGCGGCCAAGAAGTCCGCACCAGCGAAGAAGACGGCCCCGGCAAAGAAGACCGCGGCCAAGAAGTCCGCACCAGCGAAGAAGACGGCGGCCAAGAAGACGACGTCGAAGCAGCCGGCCAAGAAGTCGGCCGCCAAGAAATCGGCGTCGGCGAAGCGGACAGCGTCCAAGCGCTCCGGTAGCGGGAGGTAGAGGGCCATGGCGAAGACCGACAAGGCCGAATCCGAGGAAGCGCAGGAGTCGGGCGTCGACCGTCTGAAGGGCGAGTTGTCGAAATACGCCAGTACTCAGGTGCAGAAAATCGCCGAGAAGGCCGGTGAGAAACTCACCGATCTCACCGGACAGATGAGTGATGTCGCGGAGAACGGCGGCTCGTTGCCCGCAATCGGCTCACGCATTCTGAAGGGCGAATCCCCTGTGAAGGCCTTCGTTTCGGAGAAGGCCAAGGGCGCGAAGGACGCGGTCGTGGACAAGGCCAAGGACGCACTCGGCGGTGGGGGCAGGAGCAAGCGCAAGTCCAGTGGTAGCAAGGTCATGAACATCATCGAGGTCCTCGATGTGGGCGTGCCCCTGCGTACGGCCTACGACGCGTGGACCCAGTACGAGGAGTTCAGCAGCTTCGCGAAGGGTGTGCGCGACGTTTCGAAGAGCGATGACACCGAGAGCGACTGGAAGGTGAAGGTCGGCCCCTCGTCCCGAAGTTTCAAGGCCACGGTACTGGAACAGATTCCGGACGACAGGATCGTGTGGTCGTCCGAGGGCGCCAAGGGCACGACCAACGGAGCGGTCAGCTTTCACGAACTCGGGCCGACGCTCACCCGGATCATTCTGGTCGTGGAGTACTACCCCTCCGGATTCTTCGAGAAGACGGGCAACCTCTGGCGCGCTCAGGGGCGTCGCATGCGGCTCGACTTCAAGCACTTCCAGCGCTACGTCACCCTCACCGAGGAGGAGCCGGAAGGCTGGCGCGGTGAGATCCGCGACGGTGAGGTCGTCGTTTCCCACGAGGACGCCATCGAGCAGGAGGAGGCGGAGGAGCAGGAGGGCGAGGAGGACGAGGAGTACGAGGACGGCGCGGACGAGGAGCCCGAAGACGACGAAGAGGCCGAGGACGACGAAGAAGACGAGGAGCCCGAGGACGACGAAGGGGCCGAGGACGAGGAGCCCGAGGAAGACGAAGAGGCCGAGGACGACGAAGAGGACGAGGAGGACGAGGAGGACGAGGAGGACGAGGAGGAGCCCCCCGCTCCTGAGCGCCGGAGCCGTTCGCGTCGTGCGAGGGCCTCACGGTGACCGATCTCGACTTCCGACAGGGAGATCGGCCGATTCCCGGGCCTCAGACCACCAACCTCGCGGACATCCTCGAACGCGTCCTGGACAAGGGCATCGTCATCGCCGGAGACATCAAGATCGATCTCCTCGACATCGAGTTGCTCACCATCCGCCTCCGCCTGTTCGTCGCGTCGGTCGACACCGCGAAGAAGGCGGGAATCGACTGGTGGGAGACCGATCCCGCGCTGAGTTCCCAGGCGTCGCGCAACGCCTTGGAGGACGAGAACCGTGAGCTGAGGGAGCGCCTCCGGGCTCTCGAACCGTCCGCCGAGGCATCCTCCGACCGGTCGACACCTCAGCGGGCGGAACAGGAGAAGCGGACCGGCGAGGAGAAGGAGAACAGGAAAAGATGACGCAGCCATGGGACTCACGGGCCGCGCCCTCGGGCCCGGACGAAGACGTCACGTATGTGTTCGCCATCTGCCGCAGCACACGTGCCACGAGCACGTTGGACGTCACCGGCGTGGCCGGCATGCCCGGCGGTGCAGCGGTCCGGCTGCTGGTGTCGGACCTGCTGACCGCCGTGGTGCAGACCGTCCGCGGCGCCGACTTCACCGACGAGGTCTGGCAGCGTCGGCTCTCCGACCGCGATGAGATCGAGCGATACGCACGAGCTCACCACTCGGTGGTGTCGGCCGTGGCAGCTCACTGTCCCGTCGTGCCCCTGCCCCTCGCCACGCTGTACCACGACGACGCCCGGGCCAGGCGGGGCCTGGACGAAGAGGCGGACCGCTTCCATGCCGCGCTGAAACGCGTCGCACACCACGCCGAGTGGGGAGTGAAGGTCTACGAGCCTGCGGCCCCGGAGCCGAGCCCGGCGCCCGGCGAAACAGCTCCGGAGTCGGTCGACGGGCGCGGCGCTCCCGCCCCCGGGGCGGGTCTCGCGTATCTGAACAGGAAGCGGGGCGTCCAGGTACAGCGGGAGGAGCGCCGGGAACAGGCCTTGGAGGTCGCGGAGTCGGTGGACGCCGAACTGCGCGGTCTCGCCGCGGCGTCACGTCGGTTGCGCACGCACGGTGCGGCGCTGTCGGGCGACCAGCGGGCCCACGTACTCAACGCCACCTACCTGGTCGCCGACGACAGGGCGGACGAAGTCGGCCTGCTGGTGAAGACGTTGGGCGAGCGTACGGGAGCACAGATCGAGCTGTCGGGTCCTTGGGTGCCGTATTCCTTCGTAGGAGAGGTGTGACCATGGCGCACGACGTGGTGCCGTGGGACAGCCCGGAACCCTTGAGCGGTCCTCTCGGGGTGCCGCTCGTCGACCTGCTGGACCGCCTGCTGGCCACGGGTGTGGTGGTCAGCGGCGACTTGGTCATCGCCATCGCCGACGTACCCCTCGTTCGCGTGTCGTTGCACGCGCTGTTGTCGTCGGTCAACGAACGTGTGCCCTCGCCGTGGAGCGACGGAGGGCCCTTGTGACGGGCCCCCGTGTCGACCTGGACTCCGAGCAAATGGGACGGGACCTGGTGGCCCTGGTCCTGACGGTGGTCGAGCTGTTGCGGCAGCTGATGGAGCGGCAGGCCATCCGCCGCGTGGAGCAGGGCGACCTGAACGACGAGCAGGTCGAGGAGATCGGAACCACGCTCATGCTGCTCGACCAGCGGATGAAGGAACTCTGCGAGCAGCACGGTGTGCGTCCGGAGGATCTCAATCTCGATCTCGGCCCGCTCGGGACCCTGTTGCCCCGCGACTGAGGGCCCGGTCCTGCCCGTCACGCCGCGCCACTCGAATGGCGTATGCCTGCGAGCGGGCGCAGAGTGAGAAGAGGGGACCGCACGGGCAGGGGCCCGTGGCAATCACTCTCTGTGAGGCAGTCATGGCCGACACCGAACCCCTGGGCGCGAGCAAGGCGACCGACGGACGCGCGGAAGGATCTCGCGGTCGGGGCAGAACGACCATCACCGACAACGTCGTCTCCACGATCGCCGGCATCGCGATCCGCGAGACGGAAGGCGTCCACTCCGTGGGACGAGGAGCATCGAAGGCCTTGGGAGCCGTCACCGGTCGTATGTCCGGCTCGTCGGGCGCGCGACGGGCCGTCAAGGTGGAAGTCGGGGAGAAGCAGGCCGCGATAGACGTCGATGTCGAGGTGGAGTACGGCGTCCCGATCCACGAACTCGCCGACCTGATCCGAACCCGCGTGAGCGATGCCGTACAAACGATGACGGGGCTGGAGGTCGTCGAGATCAACATCGTCGTCTTCGACGTGCACATTCCCGACGACGAGGATGAGGGCGATTCGGGCGACGAGGGAAGCGCCCGCTCGGGCGGAAGCACGCCTCGCGTGCAGTGACGGAGTGGTTCCGGCCGAAGCCGGCGGCCGTGCGCAGCAACCGGCCCGAGGGCCGTGCCGGGCATGACCGGTGGCCGACCCGGCCTTCGTTTCGGGCGGGTCGGCTGCCGCGTGATCTCGTCCTTCCCGGCTCAGGGGGTAGCGACGGAGGGTCCGGCGTGCGGGGGCGCCATCCTGACCGCGATCAGGGCGACGTCGTCCGAGCCGCCTCCGGCCATGCCTTCGACGATTTCGTCGCAGAACGTCGTGAGCGGCTCGCGGGCCAGGGCCGCCGCGTGCTGACGCAGACGTGCCAGACCCCGGTCCAGGTCCTCCTCGCGACGCTCGACGAGGCCGTCCGTGTAGAACAGCACGGTCGAGTCGGGCGGCAGGGAGTCGGTCGCGGCAGGGCGATGCACCTCGGGATTCACCCCGAGCATGACACTGCGGCCGCCGGTGAGAAAGCTCGTCTCCCCGTTGTGCGTCACCAGCAGGGGGGCGGGATGGCCGGCAGCCGCGTAGTGCAGCAGCCACGGTTCGTCCGCCCCGAGCCGCTCGACCAGCGCGTAGACGCAGGTCAGCGTCTGATCGGGATAAAGGATGTGATGGGCGGCGTCCAGCCGGGCGAGGATCTTGCCGGGTGGTTCCTTGCGGTCGCAGGCGATGCCTCGCAGCATGTTGCGGGTCTGGCTCATCATGACAGCGGCCCGCAGATCATGTCCCGCGATATCGCCGATGATCAGTGTCATCGCGCCGTCCGGCAGCACAAAGGCGTCGTACCAGTCGCCTCCGACGCGCGCGGTGGTACTCGCCGGCTGGTAGCGGGCCGCCACTTCGAGCGGCCCGTCCGTGGGCAGCTCGGGCAGCAGCGAGCGCTGCAGCCGCTCGGCCGTGTGCTGAGCCTCGGCGTGCAGGCGCGCGTTGTCGACAGCGAGCGCCACCCGGTGCGCGAGGTCCTCGACGAGAGAGAGGGCGTCCTCGGTCAGCCGGGCTTCCTTACGGCAACGGGCCAGGGTCAGGACCCCGAGCACCTGCCGCCGGGCTCTCAGCGGGGCGACGACCACCGTATCGGCCGCAAGCCGCTCGAAGAGAGCCTTCTCCCGGGAGTACAGCGGGTCGTCCGCGTCCTTCGGCGAGGGAAACTCCGTGAGCAGTACCGGCCCCACGCCCAGCAGCGCGCGGGCGACCGAGGCGGCCGAGCCTTCGGCCGGGGGCAGCAGCCCTTCGTCCAGGCCCGGGGACGTCACATCGGCGTCCCGGTGCTCGACGACGATCCGGCGCAGCCGACCGTGGTCGTCCAGCAGGTCTACCGCGCACCAGTCGGCCAAGCCGGGGATGAGGGTGCGACAGAGCCGTCGGAGCCCCTGGTCCACTTCGAGCGTGCTGGAAAGGGCCTCTGCCGCGTTGATAAGCAGCGTGAGCCGGTCCAGGGCGCGCTGGACCTCCTCGTCGACTTCGAGGGAGTCCGCCCCATCCGTGTCCTGCTCCGGGTCGGCCCCGCGGTGAGGCGGGGCACCCGCGTCATCCTGCTTCGGGCTCATACCGGGTCCTCGTCTCTCTCGCACGTGACAGCCGGGGCCTTGAGCCGTCGGGCTCCCCCAGTCTCCGGCACGCGGGTACGCCGGGCATGTCGGCGACGTGGTCCGGCCGTGCTCCGGCCGGCGGGCCACCGACCATGTTTCGCGAGGCTCGTGATGGAACCCGGCACACCGGTCCACGAGCTCGATCGGAAGAAGGAGCGGCACCATGCGCGCACTGACCTACCAAGGAAAGCGGGACGTCCGGGTGGATACGGTTCCGGACCCGCCGATCCAGGATCCGACGGACATCATTGTCAAGATCACGTCCACCGGGATCTGCGGGTCCGACCTTCACCTGTACGAGGTTCTCGGGCCCTACCTCGACCCGGGCGACATCCTGGGTCACGAACCGATGGGGGTCGTGGAAGAGGTCGGGCCCGAGGTGACCGGCGTCGTCCAGGGGGACCGGGTCGTGATCCCCTTCAACGTGTCCTGCGGTCACTGCCACATGTGCGGGCAGGGACTGCACTCGCAGTGCGAGACGACTCAGGTGCGCGAGCGCGGCACGGGCGCGTCCCTGTTCGGATTCACCAAGCTCTACGGGCAGGTGCCCGGAGGCCAGGCCGAGTACCTGCGGGTCCCCTTCGGCAACGACCTGCCCATCAAGGTCCCGCACGGCCCTTCGGACGATCGGTTCGTGTATCTCTCCGACGTCCTGCCCACCGCCTGGCAGGCCGTGGAGTACGCGGACATCCCGCCCGGCGGCAGCGTCACCGTTCTGGGCCTCGGCCCGATCGGCGCCATGGCCGCCCGGATCGCCCTCCACCGGGGCGCCGGCCTCGTCATCGGCGTGGACCTGGTCCCCGAACGCCTCGACCGGGCGAGCACGTACGGCGCAACCTGCCTCGACCTGCGCCGCTACGGCAAGAACCTCGGGGACGCCGTCCGCGACCTCACGGACGGGCGCGGTACGGACGCGGTGATCGACGCGGTCGGCATGGAGGCCCACGGCTCCCCCGTGGCCAAGGCGGCACACACAGCGGTCGGCCTGCTGCCCGACGCCCTCGCGCAGCGCATGATGGAGACAGCGGGCATCGACCGTCTCGCCGCACTGCACGCGGCGGTCGACCTGGTGCGCCGGGGCGGCACGATCTCCGTCTCCGGCGTGTACGGCGGCTCCGCCGACCCGATGCCGATGCTCACCATGTTCGACAAGCAGATTCAGCTCCGTATGGGCCAGGCGAACGTCAAGCGCTGGGTCGACGACCTGCTGCCCCTGCTCACCGACGACGACCCGCTGGGCGTGGACTCCTTCGCCACCCACCATCTCCCGCTCGAAGCGGGACCCCAGGCCTACGAGACGTTCCGAACGAAGGCCGACGGCATGATCAAAACCCTTCTCATCCCCTGATGCCCGCGAAGCGGCCCGGCGACGAAAGGAAGGAACCTCCGCGTGGAGAACAGTTGTCGGCAACCGGGCAAGCGGGTGGTGGTCACGGGCGCCGACGACAAGGCCACCGGCGACCGCTGACGGCCCTACGCACCCGGTCCGCCCCGCGCAGGCGCCCCGTTGCGCTCCGGGAAACACTCGCGAATCCCCCGCCCCTGAGACCAAGGAGAAGCCCCCGGCATGCGTGCTCTCGCTCTCGTCTGCACCCTGAACGCCTCACCGGCCCCTTCCAGCAGCCAGCTTCTCGCCGAGCAGGTCATGGCCCAGTTCGCACGCCATGGCGTACAGGGCGAGATCGTCCGGGTCGCCGACCACGACGTGCGCCCGGGGATCGGGGTGGACATGGGCGACGGTGACGCCTGGCCGGCCCTGCGAGGGAAGGTCCTGGCCGCCGACATCCTCCTGATCGCCACGCCCATCTGGCTCGGCCACCCCTCCAGCGTCTGCCAGCGGGTCCTGGAGCGCCTCAACGCCGAGTCCTCCGAGACCGACGGCCATGGCCGCCCGCACACATACGGCAAGGTCGCCGCCGTGGCCGTCGTAGGCAATGAGGACGGCGCGCACAAGGTGAGCGCGGACCTGTTCCAGGGACTCAACGACGTCGGCTTCTCCCTGGCACCCGGAGCCGTCACCTACTGGGTCGGCGAAGCCATGCACGGCACCGACTACCAGGACCTCGACGAGACACCCGACGCCGTCGCCTCCACCACCAGGGCCCTCGCGGCCAACGCCGCCCACCTGGCCCGCCTCCTCGCCGACAGCCCCTACCCAGCAGTCTGACGACCTGGGGCCCGCTTCTGATGGACGGGCTTCAGCGCGGCGAGGAACTCGTGGCGGTGGCTGATGTCTTTCGTCTTCGTGCTCCAGAAGGCCTTCGGTGTACCGCAGCTACGGCCGCGCAGCGGTACGTTCTTCCCGGAGGGGATGGGGACGCGGAGCGCCCGGTACCCGCGTAGAGCAGGGAATGGGCCGGATGTACGGGGCCATACGGCCGTCTTCTCCGCTGTCATCGCGGCGGTCGGTCGCCGTCCTCGTACCGGCTGAGATGACGCCCGAGGCTCAGCTCCAGATGCTCGCGCATGGCGTCCTCCGCCCGGTCGGGGTTGCGCCGGAGCACCGCGCGCAAGATCCGGCTGTGCTCCACGGCCGTGGCGGGGCTGCCGCCCGTGACCGGGCTGAGCCGGAAGAGGTGGAGATGCGTGTGCAGCCTCTCCACCGCGGCGGCGAGCAGTGTGCGCCCCGAGGCGGCGGCGAGCGCGTCGTGGAACCGTTGGTCCAGCAACGCGAAGCGGCCGTAGACGGCGAAACTGTGGCCCTTGTCGGGCAGGCCCTGCATCTCCTCCACCAGGGATTCGATCAGGTCGAGCGCGGCGTCGTCCGCCCGCTCCGCGGCGAGAGCCGCGGCCCGCGGCTCCAGGAGGAGCCGCATCTCGAAGAGCTCCTCCACATCCCGGCGGCCCAACAGTTCGGTCGCGCGGTAGCCCGAAAGCGATCGCTTGAGGACCAGGCCGTCCGCCTCCAGGCGGGCGAGCGCCTCGCGCACCGGGGTGGGCGAGACACCGAGCGATCGGGACAGCGCCTCGATGCCGACACGGGCACCCGGCTGGATCACATGGTCCATCACCATCGCCTTGACGGCCTCGTAGACGCTGTCCCCCAGCACCTCGCGCTTCACCGCCGCGCCCTCGCCCCGCTCAGCGGTGGCGAGCGGGAGGGTCTCCGACCCATCGGCGTTCACCGGCATAGCACTACCCCCAAGTTCATGAATCCTATGTGATTCAACATGACGTGGGCCCAGAAGGCCACGCCTCGCCAAGTCGAGATCTCGCCCCCTGGAGAGGGAATCCGCAGATCACACGGGGCAACTGCACCTCTTGCCCAAAGTATTCGTTGCGCAGGCCTTGACGGGGCGATCTCCCCTCCCGCAGCATCTCGGCATCGGAATCCTATCTGATTCGACTGAGGCAATGATCATGAACCTTCGCAGATCCGCAGTGTCCGGCATCGCCGCGATCGCCCTCCTGGCCATCGCCTCGACGGCATGCACCGTGAAGTCCTCCGACGACGGCGAGCAGGCGGGGCCCGCGGCCGCCGGAACGGGCAAGGGAAGCGCCGAACTCGCCGATGGCTCCGGCACCAAGGTCGCCCTGGTCCCGGGCGGCGCCCACCCGTACTTCCAGCCGTGGAAGCAGGCGGGCGCGGACGCCGGGAAGACACTGAAGCTGGGCGACGTGACGCTCGACGAGACCGCCGAATGGGACCAGCAGAAGCAGAACAACCTGCTGTCGACCCTGGCCGCACGCGGCTACAACGCCTTCGGCGTCTTCGGGGTGTCCCCCACCGACATCAACACCACGTTCGCCGACCTCAAGTCCCAGGGTTTCGCGGTGGCGTCCCTGGGCTCATGCCCCGCAGGCGGCACGAACGAGGCCGACTTCTGCCTCTCCACCGATGTCGAACTCGCCGCCTACAAGGCGGCCGAAGCCACCATCGAGGCGATGGGCGGCAAGGGCACGCTCGTTCACCTGACGGGCAACAACGTCGACGCCAACACACAGTTGCGGATCAAGGGCGTGGAGAAGGCGGTGAAGGAGTCCGGCGGCAAGATCGACCTGCTGCAGAACATCACCGACATCGACAAGGACCTCCAGACCGCGCAGAAGGCCGTCTCCGACCTGCTCGCGACCAAGGGATCGCGGATCCAGGGCATCGTCTCGACCGCGTACAACCCGGCGGTCGCCGCCGCCGAGGCGGTCCAGGAGACCGGCTCGAAGGCCAAGGTCGTCGCGATCGACGACGACGCCAAGATCCTCTCCTCGATCAAGACCGGATCGGTGAGCGCCACGGTCGTGCAGAACCCGGTGGGTCAGGCCGAGATCGGCGCCTGGGCACTCGCGCTGCTGCAGACCGGGCAGTGCACGATGAAGCAGCCGGGCCAGATCGCCGACTCGGGTTCCTTCGTCGTCACGAAGGACAACGTCGGCGACTACGACGAGGCGCGCAAGGCCAGGACAGCGGAGCTGAAGAAGCAGTTCGCCGACGAGTACCTCTCCTGCGGCTGACCGCCCCGGCACACCGACAGAAAGTCAGCCCAAGCGCATGACCATCATCACGAAAGCGTCGGCCCTGCTGGCCGACATCGCGGTGGAGACCGACCGCACCGACGCCGTGCAGTCGTTCGTCAAACAGGAGACGATCCTCGTCACCCTGACGACGGCGGACGGTATCGGGGGAACCGGCTACGCCTACACGATCGGCACCGGCGGCACATCCGTCCTGGCGCTGCTGCGCGACCATCTGCTCCCGCTCCTCGCCGGGAAGGACGCACGCAACGTGGAGGGGCTCTGGCAGGAGCTGTTCGGTCTGACCCGTGCCACCACCACGGGCGCCATCACCTCGCTCGCGCTCGCCGCGATCGACACGGCCCTGTGGGATCTGCGCTGCAAGCGCGCCGACGAGCCGCTGTGGCGGCTGGCGGGCGGCCACCGCCGCGAGATCCCGGTGTACGACACCGAGGGCGGCTGGCTGCACCTCGGCACCGACGAGCTGGTCGAGTCGGCCCTCGCCGCGAAGCAGGCGCGGTTCTCGGGCGTCAAGATCAAGGTCGGCAAGCCGCACCCGGCCGAGGACGCGGAGCGCCTGCGTGCCGTACGCGAGGCCGTGGGACCGTACCTCCACATCATGACCGACGCGAACCAGTCGCAGTCGCTGTCCTCCGCCGTACGGTTGGCCGCCGCCCTCGAACCGTACGATCCGTACTGGCTCGAAGAGCCCATGCCCGCGGACGACATCAGCGGCCACGCCCGGCTCGCCCGCTCGACGCGGATACCGATCGCGGTGGGCGAGTCGATGTACTCGCCCATGCAGTTCCGCACCTATCTGGAGACGGGCGCGGCCTCCGTCGTACAGGTCGATGTGGCCAGGGTCGGCGGGATAACGCCGTGGCTGAAGGTGGCGCACCTGGCCGAGACCTTCAACGTCGAGGTCTGCCCGCACTTCCTGATGGAGCTGCACGTCAGTCTCGTCGCCGCCGTCTCCAACGGCGCGTACGTCGAGTACATCCCGCAGCTGCGCGCGGTCACCCGCACCGAGATGACCGTGCGGGACGGTCTGGCCGTCGCTCCGGACGAGCCGGGCATCGGGATCGACTGGGACATGGACGCCATCGACCGGAGGAGGGTGTCATGAAGACGGTCGTCGCTCCGCCCGACAGCGGGACGGATCGCCCCACCGACGGTGCCCGGCCGGCGCACCGGCTGCCGTTCTGGGTCAACCAGAGGCTCGGGCTCGTCGTTCTCATCGTCGCGCTCGCCGCTCTGTTCGGTGTCCTGCGGCCGACGTTCTTCGACGAGCGGCTGGTTCTCTTCCCGCTCATGAGGGACATCTCGACGCTGACGGTGGTGGCACTGGCGCAGATGGTGGTGCTGTCCATCGGGCACATGAACCTCGCCGTCGGGCGCATGGCCGCCTTCGGCGCGTTCTTCGCCGGCTTCGGCTACGACCGGCTGGGCCTGTCGCTGCCGCTCGGGCTGGTGCTGTGCCTGGTGGCAGGCTGTGCGATCGGCGCGCTGACCGGCTGGATCATCGCCCGCACGGGGGTGAACTCCTTCGTCGTGACGCTGGCCATGGACTTCGCCCTGCTGGGACTCGTCTCGCTGCTCTACTCGGCCTTCACGGAGAACGCCGCGTTCACCACCCGTCCCGACGGGCTGACGGAACTGCGGTCCTCCTCACTCGCCGACGTCTGTATCGGACCGGTCTGTGGCTCCGCGGCCGTCCCGCAGATCATCCAGTTCACCCTGATCGCCCTCGTCGGCCTCGGTTTCCTCTACTCCCGTACCCGGATGGGACGCGAACTGCTGCTCACCGGCGCCAATCCGAAGGCCGCCGAGTTGTCCGGCATCCCCACCGGCCGCAGGATCGTGCTCGCGCACGCCCTGTCGGGCCTGCTCGCCGCACTGGCCGGCTTCATGGCCGCCGTCGGCACGGGCACGTTCCGCGCGTCCATCGGCGAGGACTTCATGCTCCCTTCGTTCCTGGGCGCTGTCCTGGGCGGGACTCTGCTCACCGGCGGTGTCGTCTCCGTCATCGGCGCTCTGCTCGGCACGTCGCTCGTCGGTGTGATCCGCAAGGGTCTGGACCTGCTCGGCGTCGGTCTCGAAAGCCTCAACATCTACCTCGGGTGTGTCCTGCTCCTGGCCCTGTCCGCCGACCGGGTACGCACCGTCGTGTCCTACCGCAAGGTGGTGCGTTCCACATGACCCCGCTCCAGGGCGGAAAGGCGGCGGCCCGGTCCGCACTGCACCGCTTCTCGCGCTCCACGACGACCACCCTGCTGGGCGTGGCGATCGTCGGCTATCTCGCCCTCGGTATCTCGTCATCCGGCACCTTCTTCGAAGGGCCCTCCCTCCGTACGTTCCTGCAGTACCTCGCCACACCGGTCCTCATCGGGCTGGCCCAGATGGTCGCGCTGAGTGTGGGGCAGCTCAACCTCGCGGTCGGCGCGCTGGGCGGGTTCAGCGCCTGTCTGATGGGCGTGCTGATGGTCGACGCCGGTGTCCCGGCCGGGCTCGCCGTCCTGACCGGCGTCCTGGGCGCGACTCTGATCGGGCTGATCACCGGCGTGTTCATCGTCGCGACACGCATCAACGGCTTCATCGTGACGCTCGGCACCATGACCATCCTGCTGGGGGCGCAGTACCGGCTCTCCGGCACCCGCACCATCGACGGGTACTCCGCCACGCTGCGCGACTTCGGCCGTGCCGCGCCGCTGAACATCCCGCTCGTCTTCGTCACGGCCCTGGTCTCGGCCGGTCTCCTCGCCGCCTTCATGTACCGCACGGTGGCGGGGCGGCGGCTGCTGGCAGCCGGCGGGAACCCGCTCGCCGCCAAGTTGTCGGGCATCTCCACCGACCGGCAGATCGTGCTCGCGCACACCCTGTCCGGGCTGCTGATCGGCGTCGCGGCCCTGACCGCCACCGCCTCGCTGCCCGGGGTCAACCGGAGTGTCGGCGGAGACTGGCTGCTGCCCAGCTTCGCGGCGCCCATCATCGGCGGCGTGGCGCTGACCGGCGGCTCCGTCGCCGTCCTCGGGACCGTACTCGCCGCCTTCGTCATGCGTCTGATCGATACCGCGCGGGCTCAGTTCTCCCTCGACCCGAGCTGGGTCAACTTCCTCATCGGGGTCGTCGTTCTCGGCACCGTCGTCGGCGGTCGCGTCCACCAGAGCCGCCTCGCCAAGAAGGCCGTGTCACCGAGCGGCACACCCCCGCCGACGGCTCCCGGGGAAACACCCCGGCCGACATCCGTACCGACGCCGACGGGAGAGGCTCGATGAGCGAAGTCCTGCTGGAATGCGATCAGATCGTCAAGGTCTTCCCCGGTGTCCGGGCCCTCGACGGCGTCGGTCTGCGGCTCACCGCAGGGTCCGTGCACGCCCTGCTCGGCGAGAACGGGGCGGGGAAGTCCACCCTCATCAAGGTGATCACCGGCGTGCACGCGCCCGATGGCGGCCGCCTGCTCCGGGGCGGCCAGGAGATCCATCCGCGCTCCCCCCTGGACGCCATGCGCGCCGGCATCGGCGTCGTCCACCAGGAACGCAACCTGATCCCCGGGTTCTCCGTGGCCGAGAACATCACCCTGCAGAATCCTCCCTCGCGCCGTGGCCTGGTCGACCGGGAGGCCATGACCGCGCCGGCCCGGCGCTGCCTGGCCGAACTCGGCCTCGATATCGAACCGGACCAGTTGGTGTCCGAACTCTCCGTCGCACAACAGCAGTTGGTGGAGATCGCCAAGGCGCTCCACACCGACAGCAAGGTTCTCCTGCTCGACGAGCCGACCGCCTCGCTCTCCCCGCAGGAGGCGATGAGTCTCTTCGATGTCGTCCGCCGGCTGACCGAGCGCGGCACGTGCGTGGTGTTCGTCAGTCACAAACTGGAGGAGGTCTTCTCCGTCTGCGACACCGTCACCGTGCTGCGCGACGGCCTGTCCGTACTGGAATCGGCGCCGCTCCCGGAGCACACCCAGGACGACATCGTGACCCTGATGGTCGGACGTGCCCACGCGGTGACGGCGATGTCGCCACGCCCCGTGGACACGTCCGCGGCTCCCGCCCTCTCCCTCAGCGGACTCTCGACGGCCTCGGGACACCAGGACATCTCGCTCGACGTGCGACCCGGCGAGATCGTCGGGCTGTACGGTCTGGTCGGCGCGGGGCGCAGCGAACTGGTCAAGGCGGTGCTCGGTCTGGAGCGCGTCACCGGCGGTGAGATCCGCGTGTACGGAGAGCTCGCGAGGATCGGCTCGCCGCGGCAGGCACTGCACCAGTACGGCATCGGCTACCTCACCGAGAACCGCAAGGAGGAGGGCGTCTTCCTGGAGCAGCCCATCCTCCGCAACATCACCGTGACGGTATGGAGGAAGCTGGCGAATGCCCTCGGATACGTCCCCGCCGGCCGGGAACGCGAGACCGCGGCGGACCTCGTCGACCGCCTCGGCATCAAGATCTCCGGTCTCGCGCAGAACGCCGGTGAGCTGTCGGGCGGCAACCAGCAGAAGGTCAGCCTGTCGAAATGGCTGGCGGCCGACACCCGGCTGCTGGTGGTCGACGAGCCCACCGTCGGCGTCGACGTGCGTACCAAGCACGCGTTCCACGAGCTGATCTGGGAACTGGCCCGCGGCGGACTGCCGATCCTGCTGATCAGCAGCGACCTGGCCGAGATGGTGACCCTGGCCGACCGGGTCGTCGTGATGGCCGGCCACCGCATCCGCGGCGAGGTGACCAACGACCACGACTACGGGCGGATGAGCGGTCGCATCATCCGGATCATCCACGACCGGCCGGTCTCCGCCGGGTCCCCGAAGGCCCCGGCTCCGTGAGGCGGGTCGCGCAGGTCGTCCGCCTGCGCCCCGAGAAGGCCGAGGAGTACCGGGAGCTGCACCGTGCCGTCCCCGGGCCCGTGCTCGACCGGCTGCGGCGTTGCCACATCGCCAACTACTCGATCCACCTGCTCGGCGACCGGCTGTTCAGCTACTTCGAGTACCACGGCGACGACCTGGACGCCGACCTCGCCCTGATGGCCGACGACCCGGCCACCCGGGCATGGTGGCGGCTCACCGACCCCTGCCAGTCGCCCGTGGAGGAGGCCGCGCCCGGCACCTGGTGGGCGTCGGCGGAGCAGGTCTTCCTCATGGAGTAGGCCGTCGCCCCGGCCCCCCGCACACCCGAACCATCCAGCGGCGCCGACGCGCCGCTCCCGCAAGGAGAACCACGTGAAACTGATGCGCCTCGGCGCGCCCGGCGCAGAGCGCCCGGCCGTCCTCACCGACGACGGACGCACCTGTGACCTCACCGGCCTGACCGGCGACATCGACGGGCCGTTCCTCGCCGCCAACGGAGTCGAGCGGGCCAGGGCCGCCCTGATGGCCGGCGAACTGCCCGCCCTGGACGCCACGGGGCTGCGCGTCGGCGCGCCGGTCGCCCGCCCCGGAAAGGTGGTGTGCGTCGGGCTCAACTACCGCGACCACGCCGAGGAGACCGGGGCCGCCGTACCGCCGCGTCCGGTGGTGTTCATGAAGGATCCCGGCACCGTCGTCGGTCCGCACGACACCGTCCTCATCCCCCGCAGGTCCGAGAAGACCGACTGGGAGGTGGAGCTCGCGGTCGTCATCGGCCACCGCGCCCGCTATCTGGAGGGGCCCGCCGATGCCGCGGGCGTGATCGCGGGCTTCGCGATCAGCAACGACGTCTCCGAGCGCGCCTTCCAGCTCGAACAGTCCTCGCAGTGGGACCTCGGCAAGTCGTGCGAGACGTTCAACCCGCTCGGCCCCTGGCTGGTGACCGCGGACGAGGTGTCCGACCCGCAGGCCCTCGGCCTGCGCCTGAACGTCAACGGTGTGACCCGGCAGAACGGCACCACGAGGAACATGATCTTCCCGGTCGCCCACATCATCTGGTACCTGAGCCAGTACATGGTCCTGGAGCCGGGCGACATCATCAACACCGGGACACCGGCCGGGGTGGCCCTCGGGCTCCCGGGGACCCCGTATCTGCGGGCCGGCGACACGGTCGAGCTCGGTATCGACGGGCTCGGCAGCCAGCGACAGACCTTCCAGGACGCGTGAGGCCCGCATGAACCCCCACGAGAAGCACGTCGGCGGCACCGCGCGCGTCACCGATGTCGACGTGATCGACGTCCGCTTTCCCACCTCGCGGGAGCTCGACGGCTCCGACGCGATGAACCCCGACCCCGACTACTCCGCCGCCTACGTGATCCTGCGGACCGACGCGGGCGACGAGCTGGAGGGCCACGCCTTCACCTTCACCATCGGCCGCGGCAACGAGGTGCAGGCAGCGGCGATCGCCGCGCTCCGCGACCACGTCGTCGGTCTGCCGGTCCACGCGGTGTGCGCCGACCCCGGTTCGGTCAGCCGCGCCCTGAACGGCGACAGCCAGCTCCGCTGGCTGGGGCCGGAGAAGGGCGTGATGCACATGGCGATCGGCGCGGTCGTCAACGCGGTGTGGGACCTGGCCGCCAAGCGGGCCGGCAAGCCGTTGTGGAAGCTGCTCGCCGACGCCCCACCGGAATGGCTCGCGGACCAGGTCGACTACCGCTACATCGAGGACGCCCTCAGCCGTGCGGAGGCCCTGGCCCTCCTCACCCGCGGCAAGGAGGGCGCCGCGGCGCGCGAGGAGCGTCTCCTGGCCGAGGGCTACCCCGCGTACACCACGTCCCCCGGCTGGCTGGGCTACTCCGACGAGAAGCTGGTCCGGCTCGCCCGCCGGGCGGTCGCCGACGGCTTCACCCAGATCAAGCTGAAGGTCGGCGCGGACCTGACCGATGACGTACGCAGGCTGCGTGCGGCTCGCGAGGCGGTCGGCCCCGACATCCGGATCGCGGTCGACGCCAACCAGCGCTGGAACGTGGCCGAAGCGATCGAGTGGACCAACGCCCTCGCCGCCGACGCCCCGTACTGGATCGAGGAGCCCACCAGCCCGGACGACATCCTCGGGCACGCGGCGATACGCGAGGGCGTCAGCCCGGTCAAGGTCGCCACCGGCGAGCACGTCCAGAACCGGATCATGTTCAAGCAGCTGTTGCAGGCCGGTGCGATCGACATCCTCCAGATCGACGCGGCCCGGGTCGGCGGCGTCAACGAGAACCTGGCGATCCTGCTGCTCGCGATGCGGTACGGCGTCCCCGTCTGTCCGCACGCCGGAGGCGTCGGTCTGTGCGAACTGGTCCGCCATCTGTCCATGTTCGACTTCGTCGCGCTGTCCGGAACCACCGAGGACCGCGTGATCGAGTACGTGGACCACCTGCACGAGCACTTCAAGGATCCGGTGATCATCGCGAACGGGCACTACACGGCTCCCCGGGCACCCGGCTTCTCCTCGGAGATGCACGCCGGCTCGCTCGCCGCCTACCGCTATCCGGACGGCGCCTTCTGGGCGGCCGATCTCGCCGCACAGGAGAAGGAGACGAACCGATGAGCGAACTGTCCGGCCTCAGAGCCCTGGTGACCGGCGGTGCCTCCGGCATCGGAAGGGCTGCCGCCGACCTGCTGGCCGCCCGCGGTGCCGGTGTCGCCGTGGTGGACCTCGACCCGTCGACGGTGGACAGGCCCCTGCACGGGTACACCGCCGACGTGAGCGACGACGCGTCCGTACGGGCCGCCGTCGCGGCCGCCGCCGACGACCTCGGCGGCATCGACATCCTGATCAACAACGCCGGCATCGGCGCGGCGGGCACCGTGGAGGACAACGACGACGCGCAGTGGCACCGGGTGTTCGACGTGAACGTCCTGGGCATGGTGCGCACGACCCGCGCGGCCCTCCCCCACCTGCGGGCTTCGGCGCACGCCTCCGTCGTCAACACCTGCTCGATCGCTGCCACGGCCGGGCTCCCGCAGCGCGCCCTGTACAGCGCCAGCAAGGGAGCGGTGCTGTCGCTGACGCTGGCCATGGCGGCGGACCACGTCCGCGAGGGCATCCGCGTCAACTGTGTGAACCCCGGCACGGCCGACACCCCGTGGGTGGGCCGTCTGCTCGACGCGGCCGCCGACCCGGCCGCCGAGCGCGCGGCGCTCAACGCCCGCCAGCCCATGGGCCGTCTGGTCACCGCCGAGGAGGTCGCCGCCGCCATCGTGTATCTGGCGAGCCCCGCCGCTGCCTCGGTCACGGGTACCTCCCTCGCGGTGGACGGCGGGATGCAGGGGCTGCGGCTACGGCCGGAGGCCCGGTGATGAGCGCCTCCGGTGACAGCGGCGCCGGACCGGTGATGAGCGCCCGCACCCTCGGCGACAGCGACGTCTCCGTCACGTCGCTGGGTTTCGGCGGCGCGGCCGTCGCCGGGCTCTTCGAGGACGTGGGGGAAGAGGCGGCGGCAGCGGCGGTGGACGCCGCCTGGGCGGCCGGCATCCGCTACTTCGACACCGCCCCGCATTACGGGGTCGGTGTGTCCGAGCGCCGCCTCGGGGCGGCCCTCCGGTCCAGGCCCCGGGACAGCTTCACCCTGTCCACCAAGGTCGGCAGGGTGCTGGAGCCGCACGACGGCGGCGGGGACGACCGGGCCGACGGCTTCGCCGTCCCGGCCACGCACCGTCGTCGCTGGGACTTCAGCGCCGACGGCGTACGTCGCTCGCTGGAGGACAGCCTCGACCGGCTCGGGCTCGACCGGGTCGACCTCGTACTGCTCCATGACCCCGATGAGCACGGGGAACAGGCCATCGAGGAGGCCTATCCGGCGCTGGAGGAGCTGCGGGCGCAGGGAGTCGTGCGGGCGATCGGCGTCGGGATGAACCAGACGCGCATGCTGACACGCTTTGTCACGGACACGGACATCGACGCCGTGCTCTGCGCGGGACGGTACACGCTGTTGGAGCAGGGCGCGCTGGACTCGCTGCTGCCCGCCGCGGTCGCGGCGGGCAAGAGCGTGATCATCGGTGGCGTGTTCAACTCCGGTCTGCTGGCGAACCCGGCACCTGACGCCACGTACGACTACGCCACCGCCCCCGGCGCGCTGGTGGGCCGGGCGCTGCGGATGCGCGATGTCACCGAGGCCCATGGGGTGCCGCTGCGCGCGGCGGCGCTCCGCTTCCCCTTCGGGCATCCGGCGGTAAGCTCCGTCCTCCTCGGGGCCCGGTCGGCCGAGGAGGTCCATGACGCGGTCGAACAGTTCCACCGGACTCTTCCCGAGGCCGTGTGGGACGGGCTGCGGGCACAGGACCTGTTGCGGGCCGATGTGCCGGTGCCCGGGAGGAGAGCGACATGACCGTCATCGACGCCCATCACCATCTGTGGGACCTGGGCCTACGCGACCAGGCGTGGATCGAGGGGCCTGAACTGGCCCCGCTGCGGCGCTCGTTCCTCCACCAGGACCTGGAGGCGGAGGCCCGGGAGGCCGGGGTGTCGGCCACGGTGCTCGTGCAGACGGTCACCGTGGCCGACGAGACACCCGAGTTCCTGGCCCTGGCTGCGGCCAGTGACCTGATCGGCGCGGTCGTCGGCTGGACCGATCTCACCTCGCCGGGCATCGCCGACGAACTCGCCCGGCTGCGCGCACTGCCGGGCGGCGAACTCCTGCGGGGCATCCGCCATCAGGTCCAGGGCGAGGCGGACCCGGAGTGGCTGACGCGTCCGGAGGTGCTGCGGGGCCTGCGCGCGGTGGCGGCGGCCGGACTCGTCTACGACCTCCTGGTGCTGCCGCACCAACTGGTGGCGGCGACCCGGGCGGCGGCGGCGGTTCCCGGCCTCACCTTCGTCCTCGACCACCTGGGCAAGCCCCCGATCGCCTCGGGCGAACGGGAGCCGTGGGCCGGCCGCGTACGCGAGCTGGCCGCCCTGCCGAACACGGTGTGCAAGCTCTCCGGAATGGTCACCGAGGCGGACTGGCGGTCATGGACCGTCGATGACCTCGCGCCCTACGCCGACACCGTGCGGGAGGCCTACGGGCCTCGGCGGCTGATGTTCGGCTCCGACTGGCCGGTGAGCACGCTCGCGGCGAGCTACGGCCGGGTCGTGGAGTCCACCGCGGAGTTGCTCGACGAGCTCACCCCCGCCGAGCGGGACGAGGTGTGGGCCGGAACCGCGCGGCGGGTCTACCGGCTGGCCCCGTAGCCGTCCGCCGGTCCCCGGTCGGGGCGTCGGTCCGGCCGGTCACTCCCCCTCGAACCGGCTGAGCTGGCGCTCCAGGCTGTGGGCCAGATGGTCCGTCATCGCCTGTGCGGCCCGCTCGGGGCTCCGGCGGAGGATCGCGCGGACGATCCGCTCGTGCTCGGCCGCGGTCGGGTCGTCCGCGACGGGGAGACTGCTGAGACGGAAGATGTGGAGATGCGTGTGGAGCCGCTCGACCGCGTCCAGGAGCAGGGGGCGACGGGCGGCCGCCGCCACCACGTCGTGGAAGCGCTGGTCCAGGGCCGCGAATTCACGGTAGGACGCGTACGGCCCGGCCGGGCCGGGGTGCGTCTCCATGTCGTCCTGGATGGCCTCGATGGCATCGAGCTGGGACTCGTCCGCATGCACGGCCGCCAGTGCCGCGGCCTTCGGTTCCAGGAGGAGCCGCATCTCGAACAACTCCTCGACTCCCTGCCGGGTGAGCAGTTCGGTCGCGCGGTAGCCGGAGAGGGAACGCTTGACCACGAGACCGTCGGATTCCAGCCGGGCCAGTGCCTCGCGGACCGGGGTCGGTGAGACGTCGAGCCTGCGGGACAGGGCCTCGATGCCGACACGGGCGCCCGGAGCGATCTCATGGTCCATGACCATGGCCTTGACCTGCTCGTAGACGCTGTCGGACAGCGGCTGGCGAACCGGCGCCGCGGGGGGCGCGGGCCCGTCGGCCCGGTCGTCGAAGACATGCGGGTCACGCATCGGCATCCAGGTCCTCACTTCACTGCGCGTTCGGCCCCGGCAGTTTAGCGAGACGGACCTCCGGTCCCACCCATCGCACCTCCTACGGTCCGACCACGGAATCCTCAAAATCACATAGGAAACAGGCATAGAAGGCGGTCATTCACCGAAGACATTCTCCGCGTTCACGGCAGAGCAACCTTTTCTCCTATAGGAAATGACGTCGAATCTCTTGACATGCCCCCTGCATGCCGCTGCACTTCTGCTGTGCCGCCGAGTCCGGCCCGCCCCCACCGAAGGAGCCGCACCCACATGTTCGATC
>NZ_JAAXYC010000369.1 GCF_018619185.1 Streptomyces sp. McG3
CGCCCACCCCGCCCCGCCCCGCGATGCGGCACACTGGACGTTTGGCCGCATCCGTGGCCGCACCCCGCAGAAAGGGCCGAAGCGCGTGACCGGACCCCTCATCGTCCAGAGCGACAAGACGCTGCTCCTCGAAGTCGACCACGACCAGGCGGACGCCTGCCGTCGTGCCATCGCGCCGTTCGCGGAGCTGGAGCGTGCGCCCGAGCACATCCACACGTACCGGGTGACCCCGCTCGGGCTGTGGAACGCCCGAGCCGCCGGGCACGACGCCGAGCAGGTCGTCGACGCCCTGGTCGAGTACTCCCGCTACCCCGTGCCGCACGCGCTCCTGGTCGACATCGCCGAGACGATGGCACGGTACGGACGGCTCACCCTGTCCAAGCACCCGGTGCACGGGCTCGTGCTCACCAGCACCGACCGGCCCGTGCTGGAGGAGATCCTCCGGTCGAAGAAGGTGCAGCCGCTGGTCGGGGCGCGGATCGACCCGGACACCGTGGCCGTGCACCCCTCCGAGCGGGGGCAGGTCAAGCAGACCCTGCTCAAGCTGGGGTGGCCCGCCGAGGACCTCGCGGGGTACGTCGACGGCGAGGCCCATCCCATCGAGCTGGCCGAGAACGGCTGGTCGCTGCGGCCTTACCAGAAGCAGGCCGTCGAAGGGTTCTGGCACGGCGGGTCGGGCGTCGTGGTGCTGCCCTGCGGTGCCGGGAAGACCCTTGTGGGCGCCGGTGCCATGGCCGAGGCCAAGGCCACCACCCTGATCCTGGTCACCAACACCGTCTCCGCCCGGCAGTGGAAGCACGAGCTGGTGAAGCGGACCTCGCTGACCGAGGACGAGATCGGCGAGTACAGCGGGACGCGGAAGGAGATCCGGCCGGTCACCATCGCCACCTACCAGGTGCTGACCACCCGGCGCAAGGGCGTCTACCCGCACCTGGAGCTGTTCGACTCCCGCGACTGGGGGCTGGTCGTCTACGACGAGGTGCACCTGCTGCCCGCGCCCGTCTTCAAGTTCACCGCCGACCTCCAGGCCCGGCGGCGGCTGGGTCTCACGGCGACGCTGGTGCGCGAGGACGGACGGGAGTCCGATGTGTTCTCGCTCATCGGGCCGAAGCGGTTCGACGCCCCGTGGAAGGAGATCGAGGCGCAGGGTTACATCGCGCCCGCCGACTGCGTCGAGGTCCGGGTCAATCTCACCGACTCCGAGCGGCTCGCCTACGCGACCGCCGAGACGGAGGAGAAGTACCGGTTCTGCGCCACCACCGCGACCAAGCGGAAGGTGACCGAGGCGCTGGTGCGCAAGCACCAGGGCGAGCAGACCCTCGTCATCGGCCAGTACATCGACCAGCTCGACGAGCTGGGCGAGCATCTGGACGCCCCCGTGATCAAGGGCGAGACCAGCAACGCCCAGCGCGAGAAGCTCTTCGAGGCGTTCCGTCAGGGCGAGATCAGCGTCCTCGTCGTGTCCAAGGTCGCGAACTTCTCCATCGACCTGCCCGAGGCGACCGTCGCCATCCAGGTCTCCGGGACCTTCGGGTCGCGGCAGGAGGAGGCCCAGCGGCTGGGCCGGGTCCTGCGGCCGAAGGCCGACGGGCACGAGGCCCGGTTCTACTCGGTCGTCGCCCGCGACACCATCGACCAGGACTTCGCGGCGCACCGCCAGCGGTTCCTGGCCGAGCAGGGGTACGCGTACCGCATCGTCGACGCGGACGAGCTGCTCGCCGACGACTGAGGCCCCCGGGAGGGCGGGCGGTCAGCGGCCCCGGCCGGCGACGCCCGCCTCCTCCGCGTACTCCCCCAGGACGACGACGCCGAACGCCGCCGTCACGAACACCTTCACGGCGCGCATCGCGTCGCCGACGCGGTGGGGTCGGTGGTGACCGGTGGCCGCGGTCGCGCCGTGCGCGGGGCCGGTCCTGCGTGGGTTCAGAGTCGCTGTGCTCATGTATCCATGGTGCTCCCGTCACCCGTTCGGGCGCGTCGGTCCGCAGACGGAACCCCGGGGCCGGGCGGGTAGCCCTCCGGTACCGCTCCGGGCGCGCGCGTCCCCTACGGGTACCCCTGGCGTCTCCGCCCCCGGGGGAGGCCCGGGAGGCGCCCGGGGCGGAGACCTGAGCGGAGAGCGGGGCGGAAGACCGGGAGAGGCCCGGCGGGTCCGCGCGGGCCGTAAACCGGTTCGCCGCCGCCCCGCTCCGTGGCTACAATCGCGGGTCTGCCCGCCTCCCGCGCCGTGTCACCGGCCCCGGGAGCGCCGCCGACCGGACGGAAACCGGCCGACACCCCACGGATACGTACCTTCCCAGCGGACCCCGCCGCTTCGAGTGCCGTCATGTCACCGGAGCGCGTCCGGTCCGCCGTCCTGCGTTGAAGAGCCGGAGGCAACACCGTGCCCGCGCACGTAGCAGAAAGCGATTCCACCCCCGACCCCACCACCGGCGCCACCGACCCCCTGGCGCACGAACGTGCCCATCTCGCCGCGTCCCGCGCCGCCCTGCGCGGGATGCGCGAGGACGTCCAGGCCCTCGACATCCGCGACGTCACCGCGAACTGGGTCAACGCCGCCGTGCTCCAGTCCCAGATCGACGACCGCATCAAGGCGCTCGCCGACCTCGCGCACACCCCGCTGTTCTTCGGCCGCCTCGACTATCTGCACGCCGTCGGCGGCGAGCTGGCCGAGGGCGCGGAGGGCGAGCGGTTCTACATCGGGCGCCGGCACGTCCACGACGCCGCCGGGGATCCCATGGTCATCGACTGGCGTGCGCCGGTCTCCCAGCCGTACTACCAGGCGTCCCGCAAGAACCCCCAGGACGTGGGGCTCCGCCGCCGCTTCGGCTACACCGCCGGCGAGCTGACCGCGTACGAGGACGAGCACCTCACCGACCCCGCCGAGGCGGAGCACACCAGCCGGCTCCTCCAGGCGGAGATCGAGCGGCCGCGCGTCGGCCCGATGCGCGACATCGTCGCCACCATCCAGCCCGAGCAGGACGAGATCGTCCGCAGTGGCCTCGGCGGCACCGTCTGCGTGCAGGGCGGGCCCGGCACCGGGAAGACCGCCGTCGGCCTGCACCGGGTGGCGTACCTCCTGTACGCGCACCGCGAGCGGCTCGCCCGCACCGGCACCCTCGTCATCGGGCCGAACCGTTCCTTCCTGCACTACATCGAGCAGGTCCTCCCCGCCCTGGGCGAGCTGGAGGTGAAGCAGGCCACCGTCGACGACCTGGTGCGCACCGGCGTCGAGGTCCGGGGCGAGGACGAGGCGGCCACCGCCGTCGTCAAGGGCGACGCCCGCATGGCCGAGGTACTGCGGCGGGCCATCCGCTCCCATGTGACCGCCCCCGCCGAGCCCGTCGTCGTGGTGCGCGGGTCCCGGCGCTGGCGCGTGCCCGCGCACGAGGTCCAGGAGATGGTCGACGAGCTGCTGGCCCGCGACATGCGGTACGGGGCCGCGCACGAGGCGCTGCCGCAGCGGATCGCGCACGCCGTGCTCGTGCGGATGGAGGAGGCCGGGGAGGCACCCGACGACCGGGTGCAGAACGCGGTCGCCCGGAACCCCGCGGTGAAGGCGGCCGTCAAGGCGGTCTGGCCCGCCGTGGATCCGGCGAAGCTGGTGCTGCGGCTGCTCTCCGACGCGGAGTTCCTGGCCGCGAACGCGGAGGGCCTGCTGGACGAGGACGAGCAGAAGCGGCTCCTGTGGGCGAAGCCCGCCCGCGGTGTGAAGTCCGCGAAGTGGTCGGCGGCCGACGCCGTGCTGATCGACGAGGCGGGGGACCTCATCGCCCGTACGCACTCGCTGGGCCATGTCGTGCTCGACGAGGCCCAGGACCTCTCCCCCATGCAGTACCGGGCGGTGGGGCGGCGGTGCTCGACCGGTTCGGCGACCGTCCTCGGCGATCTCGCCCAGGGGACGACCCCGTGGTCCACGGAGAGCTGGAGCGAGGCGCTGTTCCACCTGGGCAAGGCGGAGGCGGTGGTGGAGGAGCTGACGGCCGGTTTCCGCGTGCCGCGCGAGGTCATCGCGTACGCCTCCCGGCTGCTGCCCGTGATCTCGCCGGGGCTCGCGGCGGTGGAGTCGGTGCGCGAGTCGCCCGGTTCGCTGGTCGTGCGGGAGGTGGCGTCGGCGGAGGGGTTGGATCCGGCCGACCCGTCGGACGCGCCGGCCGGGCCGGATGCGCTGAACGCCGCCGTCGTCGCCGCCTGCGAGGAGTCCTTGCTCCAGGAGGGGTCGATCGGGCTGATCGCCGCCGACGCCCGGATCCCCGCGCTGGGCGCGGCCCTGACGGCGGCGGGCCACGCCTGTCTCTCCCCGGGTGAGGAGACGACCGCCGCGTCCCGGCTGACGCTGGTGCCCGCGTCGCTGGCGAAGGGCCTGGAGTACGACTACGTGGTGCTGGACGAACCGGCGGCCGTGGTCGACGGCGAGCCGGACGAGCGGACCGGGCTGCGGCGGCTGTACGTGGCGCTGACCCGTGCGGTCTCCGGGCTCACGGTGCTGCACGCGGCGCCGTTGCCGGAGGCGCTGGCGCGGCGGTGACGCGGCGGAGGGGCGGGACCTGTGCGGTTCCCGCCCCTCGCCGCGACTCCCCGATGCCCCGGCGCCCGGGCCGCGGGGCGTCGGAGGGCGGCTCAGGCGTCCAGCGCCTCGCGCCACTCCCGTACGGCTGCCGCGTCCACCGGGGCCGACCAGCCGCCGGGCCGGGCCGCACCGCCGATGTGGACGGCGTCGATCCCCGCGGCCCGCAGCCGGGGCAGGTGCCGCAGGTGGAGGCCGCCGCCGACCAGGACCTTCGCCCGGTATCCCGGCTCGCCGGCCCGGGCGGCCTCGGCCAGGAGGACCGGGATGCCGGAGTCCACCCCGTCCGGCGAGCCGGCCGTGAGGAACGTGTCGAGGCCGGGCAGCTCCGCGAGCTGCTTGCGCAGGGCGTCGCGGTCGACAGCCCGGTCGATCGCCCGGTGGAACGTCCACCGGCAGCCGTCCAGCTCGGCGACGAGCCGCTCGACGGCGACGAGGTCGGCGTGGCCCTCCCCGTCGAGGAAGCCGAACACGAACTCGTCGGCTCCCGCCTCCCGCATCTCGCGGGCCTTGCCGACCAGTACGTCGATGTCACCGGCGGCGAAGCCGTCCGCCACCCTGAGCATCACGCGCAGCGGGATGTCCACGGCGGACCTGATCGCCGCGAAGGTCTCCCGCGACGGGGTCAGACCGTCGGCGGCCATGTCGGTGACCAGTTCGAGGCGGTCTGCACCACCGGCCTGGGCAGCGACCGCGTCCTCCGCGTCGAGAGCGATCACCTCCAGGACTGCACGGTTGCTCATGGGTCCCCATTCCTCCGATACGCAGCTATAGGTCTAGTCCAATGGCCAGCCTACGGGTCGGTAGACGGGCAGCGCAGCCCTCTATCTGAACGCACGACCACGACGGCGCGCGAGCCGACCCCGCAGACGAGTGACGCGCACCGCGCGCACACCGGAGCGGAACGGGCGCGTTCGCCGCGATCACCCCTTGCACTTCATAGGGGAGGGGGGTATATATGAGGAGAGAAAGAGATACCCCCTAGGGGTATTTGGACGGCTTCAGGGAGGACCCCGTGTCCGCGCACTCCGCCACCACCGCCACCACCGCTGCCGGCTCCGCCGCCGACACCGCCGCGGTCGAGCTCGCGATCGGCGGGATGACCTGCGCCTCGTGCGCGGCCCGTATCGAGAAGAAGCTCAACCGGATGGACGGCGTCGAGGCCACGGTGAACTACGCCACCGAGAAGGCGAAGGTCACCTACCAGGGCTCGGACGTGTCCGTCCAGGACCTGATCGCGACCGTCGAGGCCACCGGCTACACCGCCCGGCCACCCGCACCGCCCGCGTCGACCGCCTCCCCCGGGAGCAACGTCGCGGACACGGCGGGCGCGGCGGCGGAGAGCGAGGACGACGGGCTCACCTCCCTGCGCCAGCGCCTGATCACCGCCGTTCTCCTCGCCGTACCGGTGATCGCGATGGCGATGGTCCCCGCGCTCCAGTTCGACTACTGGCAGTGGCTCTCCCTGACGCTGACCGCACCGGTCGTCGTCTACGCCGCCTGGCCGTTCCACCGTGCCGCCTGGACCAACGCGAAGCACGGCGCGGCGACGATGGACACGCTGATCTCCGTCGGCACGTCGGCCGCGTTCCTGTGGTCGTTGTGGGCGCTGTTCTTCGGGACCGCGGGCATGGTCGGGATGACGCACCCCTTCGAGCTGACCATCGCCCGCAGCGACGGCGCCGGGAACATCTACCTGGAGGCCGCGGCCGGGGTGACGGCGTTCATCCTCGCCGGGCGCTACTTCGAGGCCCGCTCGAAGCGGAAGGCCGGGGCGGCGCTCAAGGCGCTGATGGAGCTGGGGGCGAAGGAGGTCACGGTCCTGCGCGACGGCGTCGAGACGACGATCCCGACCGCCGCACTGCAGGTAGGGGACCGTTTCCTGGTCCGTCCCGGGGAGAAGATCGCGACGGACGGGACCGTGGTCGAGGGCGCCTCCGCCATCGACGCCTCCATGCTCACCGGCGAGTCCGTACCCGTCGAGGTCACCACCGGCGACACCGTCACCGGAGCCACCCTCAACGCCGGAGGCCGCCTCGTCGTCGAAGCCACCCGCATCGGCGCCGACACCCAACTCGCCCGCATGGCCCGCCTCGTCGAGGACGCCCAGAACGGCAAAGCCTCCGCACAACGCCTCGCCGACCGCATCTCCGCCGTCTTCGTCCCCATCGTCATCGCCCTCGCCCTCGCCACCCTCGGCTTCTGGCTCGGCAACGACGCCGGACTCACCGCCGCCTTCACCGCCGCCGTCGCCGTCCTCATCATCGCCTGCCCCTGCGCCCTCGGCCTCGCCACACCCACCGCCCTCATGGTCGGCACCGGCCGCGGCGCCCAGCTCGGCATCCTCATCAAAGGCCCCGAAGTCCTGGAGACCACCCGCCGCGCCGACACCATCGTCCTCGACAAGACCGGCACCGTCACCACCGGCCGCATGACCCTCCAGACCACCCACACCACCCCCACCAC
>NZ_JAAXYC010000370.1 GCF_018619185.1 Streptomyces sp. McG3
CGCCCATCCCGTGGCCGGCCAGGCAGACCGGCACGTCGCCGTACCGGCGCTGGACCTCGTCGGCCGCCCACGCGGCGTCCTCGAAGGGATGCGCGTCGTCCGCGTTCCAGCCCCGGCGGCGGTAGTGCAGCACGTGCACCGCGAGCCCGTCGCCCACCCCGGCGCGGGCCAGGGAGCGCGCGAACGGCAGCTGTACCGCGTACGAGAGGGGGGAGGGGCGACGGTGCGAGTCGGCCCGGCCGTCCGGGAGCAGCAGCACCACGCCGCTGACCTCGTCCCTTGTTCCGGCCGTCCGAACGGCCCGTCCCAGCCTGGCATCGGGCGAGGAGAGTGCGCGCTGTCCCATGACAGAACAGTGTCAGAAGGAGAGGTGTACTCCACCCGACTTCGCGGTCACTGTTACGCATCGACACCAGGCGCTCTACGCGCGTAGGCGCTAGAGTGCCAAGATGACGAGCCAGACCCCGAATGTCCCTGATTCCGACCAGATCCGGCGCGCCCCCAAGGTGCTGCTCCACGACCACCTCGACGGCGGCCTGCGGCCGGGCACCATCGTCGAGCTGGCCCGCGCGCAGGGTTACGACTCCCTCCCCGAGACCGAGGCCGACAAGCTCGGCATCTGGTTCCGCGAGGCCGCCGACTCCGGTTCGCTGGAGCGCTACCTGGAGACGTTCGCCCACACCTGCGCCGTCATGCAGACCCGTGACGCGCTGTTCCGGGTGGCCGCCGAGTGCGCCGAGGACCTCGCCGAGGACGGCGTCGTCTACGCCGAGATCCGCTACGCCCCCGAGCAGCACCTGGAGGGCGGCCTGACCCTCCAAGAGGTCGTCGAGGCCGTCAACGAGGGCTTCCGCGAGGGCGAGCGCGTCGCCCGTGCCAACGGCCACCGCATCCGCGTCGGCGCCCTCCTCACCGCGATGCGGCACGCGGCCCGCGCGCTGGAGATCGCCGAACTCGCCAACAGCTACCGCGACCAGGGCGTCGTCGGTTTCGACATCGCGGGCGCCGAGGCCGGGTTCCCGCCCACCCGCCACCTCGACGCGTTCGAGTACCTCAAGCGCGAGAACAACCACTTCACCATCCACGCGGGCGAGGCCTTCGGCCTGCCGTCGATCTGGCAGGCCCTCCAGTGGTGCGGCGCCGACCGCCTCGGCCACGGGGTCCGGATCATCGACGACATCGAGGTCGCCGAGGACGGCTCGGTCTCCCTCGGCCGCCTCGCCTCCTACGTACGGGACAAGCGCATCCCGCTGGAGATGTGCCCGACCTCCAACCTCCAGACCGGTGCGGCCACCTCGTACGCCGAGCACCCGATCGGACTGCTGCGCAAGCTGCACTTCCGGATCACCGTGAACACGGACAACCGGCTGATGAGCGGCACGAGCATGACCGGGGAATTCGAGCGGCTGACCGAGGCTTTCGGATACACGCTCGATGACATGCAGTGGTTCACAGTCAATGCGATGAAATCAGCTTTCATTCCTTTCGACGAACGTCTCGCCATGATCAACGACGTCGTCAAGCCCGGATACGCGGAGCTGAAGTCCGAGTGGCTCTTCCGCCAGACCGCTGTGACCAGCGGTTCCGCGGTCTCCGCGGGCTGAGTTCCCCGAAAGGCGAAAGGGCCGGGAAGTGACATCCCGGCCCTTTTCCGCATGTCGGGATGTTTGCGATAGGGGCAGCGGGATGGCTAGCTTGCAGAGCCGCTCACATCCCCTTCCCCAAGGATGAATTCTCCATGAAGAAGTCTGCTGCCAAGACTCTCGGTGTCGCCGCTCTCGGCGCCGCTTTCGCCGCTGCCGCCGCCGGCAGCGCCTCCGCCGTCCCCTCGCTGCCGCTGGAGGCCGCTGCCGGGGTGCTCCCCGTCTCGACGATGGCGCTCGACACCGTCGCCAAGTCGGCCCAGAACGCGCCGGTCCAGGAGACCGTCGGCAAGGTCCTCGGTGGCGACGCCACCGACGCGGCCGCCCCGGTCACCGGCCTCCTCGGCGGACTGCCCACCAAGGGCCTCACCGCCAACGGGATCCCGCTCGGCGGCTGAGAGGCTGTCGGGCGCCCCGGCAGCCTCTGAGAGCCTGTCGGCCGACCCGGCCCGCGCGGGCCACCCGCGCCGCCCGTACATGCCAGTGGGGCGCACACCTTGATCAAGGTGTGCGCCCCACCGCGCGTTCTCGCTCCCCGTGGTCCGGCGCGTCACCAGGCCGTCGCGGAGGAGGCGGACTTCTCCGACGGCAGCAGCGCCCACAGCGCCAGGTAGAGCAGGAACTGCGGGCCGGGCAGCAGACAGGAGACGACGAAGATGACGCGCATCGTGTTGGCGGAGATACCGAAGCGCCGGGCGAGGCCCGCGCACACTCCGCCGATCATGCGGCCTTCGCGGGGGCGGACAAGTGCGGCCATGGTGGGCTCCTTCGCGAACCGTTGCGTGAGGAGCGGCCTGGTGCGCTCCCCGATGTATCCATGGTGCGTCGCGAAGGGGGACAAAGCATCGCTCTACGGGGCGAGGCCAACCCCGGTAATCGTCGGGGTCGACCCCCCAGGGGACTCGTCCCTGAGACGGGTCTCCTGTCGGTAGTAGGGCAGGTCCCGTACCCCCGGGACGCCCCGGCGGCGCAGCCGCGCCCGGCAGACCGGGACGACCAGCAGATGGGCCAGGACCACCCCGGTGGTGTTCAGCAGCAGCGAGTCGATGTCGACGATCTGACCGGGCACCCCGGTCTGGCCCAGCTCGATGGCCAGCGAGATCAGCGCCCCGGCGGCGACCGTACGCAGCAGGGAGACCCAGGGGGAGACGAAGATCCGGCCCCCGGCCATCGGCAGCAGCACCCCCAGCGGGGCCAGCAGCAACAACGCCCCGCCGATCCGGCGGGCCGCCTCGGCCGGTCCCAGCGCGAGGTCCGCCCTGATCCCGGCGAGCGGCTCGAAATTCGCCGCCGTGATCCAGGGAACGTCCAGCGGGCGCAGCGTCAGCCACCCGACGAACAGCAGATGCGCGGCAAGGAGAGTGACCCCCGCCGCGCGGAAGTGGATGACGGTCTCGCCGTCCGAACTGTGACGCACGTCCACCAAGACGCCGCGACCGGCAGGATCGGTTCCGCGCCGCCGCGGCCCGCCTCCCGGGCGGCTCTCCCGGGCGGTCCCGCGGACCGCCCGGAACCCGCGTCAGTCCAGCCGGACGCCGTCCGGCGTGGCCAGGTCGCCCGGCCGGGACTTCGTCTGTGAGGTGCACAGATAGCCGCGCGGCGGGTAGTCCCCGGGCCCGCCCAGGACCACCGAGCCGTCCCGGACCAGCGTCTCGCTCTCCGCGTACGTGCACACCAGCTGGGCCAGCGCCTCCGCCGACAGGTCCTCCGGCTGGCTGCTGAGGCGCACGGCGCCCGCCGGGTCGCCGTCCCGTGCCGGGGCCACCCGCAGCCCCGCCGGAACCGCGGTGGTGAACCCGGCCCGCCGCTCGTTCGCGGGCGGCGCCTGCTGGACCTCCTCCAGCAGCGCCCGGGCGACCACCAGGGGGTCGGTGCCGGTCGCGTCCGCCGCCACCGGACGTTCCGCGGTGACCAGCTGCGAGGTGCACACCAGATACACCGTGGTGCTCACGCTGTCCGGCGACCGGGTGGCGACGTCCGAGGAGGACAGCCGGCACGGCACCCGGGAGGGCGCGGCCCCCGCGTCCACCGGCACCGAGGTCGTACGGATCCCGCACCCGGAGACCAGCGCCGCGGCCGCCAGCACGGCCGCCAGCGAGGCTGCCGTACGCCGCCGGAGCGGGCCTCGCCGGTACGTGACATCGCCTCGCCTCACGTCGCCCCGTCCTCGCCCGGGGCCCCCGCGCCCGGTTCGTCGTGGTGCGCGAGCTTCTCGGCGTCGCGCGGCAGCCGCAGTTCGAAGACGGCACCGCCGTCCGGGGAGTTCGCCGCCGTGATGTCACCGCCGTGGATGTGCGCGTTCTCCATGGCGATGGAGAGGCCCAGCCCGCTGCCCTCCGACCGCGGCCGGGAGGCGCTGGCCTTGTAGAACCGGTCGAATACGTGCGGCAGCACGTCCTCGGGGATGCCGGGACCGTGGTCCCGCACCTCGATGACCAGCTCCTCGCCCTCGGTCCGCACCCGTACGCCCACCGGCGAACCCCCGTGCTTGAGGGCGTTGCCGATCAGGTTGGCCAGGATCACGTCCAGCCGGCGCGGATCGAGCCGGACCATCATGCCGCGCTCCGCGTCCAGGTCCACCGCGTCCAGCCAGGCCCGCGCGTCGATGCACGCGGTCACCTGGTCGGCGACGTCGACCGTGTCCAGCACCAGCCGGGCCGTGCCCGCGTCGAAGCGGGTCACCTCCATCAGGTTCTCCACCAGGTCGTTCAGCCGCCGGGTCTCGCTGACCACCAGATGCACGGCGGGCGCGATCATCGGGTCGAGGGTGTCCGCCTCGTCCTCCAGCACCTCGGCCACCGCGGTGATCGCGGTCAGCGGGGTCCGCAGCTCGTGCGACATGTCGGCGACGAACCTGCGGCTCGCCTCCTCCCGCGCGCTCATGTCCGCGACCTTCTTCTCCAGCGAGCCGGCCGTTCTGTTGAACGTACGGGAGAGATCGGCGAGTTCATCCGTGCCGGAGACCACGAGCCGGGTGTCGAGCTTGCCCTCGCCGAGCTTGCGGGCCGCGTCGCCGAGCCGCTGTACCGGACGCAGCACCGTCGTCGCGGCCGCCTGCGCCAGCAGCGCCGAGCCGACCAGCGCGAGGGCGGTGGCGATCCCCAGCGACCAGGCCAGCGAGTTGAGGTCCTGCCGCTCCTGGTCGAGGGACTTGAGCATGTAGCCGGTCGGGCCGCCGCCGATGATCCGCGTACCGGCGACCAGATACGGCGTGCCCGCTATGCTCGTCCGCTGCCAGAACAGGTGGTACTCGTGCTCGTTGCTCGACGTCAGCGACTGCTTGCGGGCCACCTGCTTCTGCAACGAGTCCGGCACATCGGCCCGGGTGAAGGTGTCCAGGTCGGAGTAGCCCACGATCGGCTTGCCGCGCTCGCGTTCGGCCTCCAGCAGCACGCTGTACCCCGGACTGCTGGACGCCATCTCCCCGGCGGCCCGCTGGAGGTCGTCCTTGGTGGGGCGGGTCGGCAGCCCCGCCGCGGTCTCCTGCATCTGCCGCCGGAAGTCGTCGAGCGCGGTGTCCTGCGTACGGGTCAGCACGGCCTCGCGGTTGAGCCAGTAGGCGATCCCCGAAGCGGACACCGCGGCCGTCAGCGCGACCAGCGCGAACACCACGACCAGGCGCAGCCGCAGACTGGTCCAGCGCAGACCGGCGCGCAGGGACCGCTTGGCGGTTTCGGTCACTGAGGCGAGTCCAGCCGGTAGCCGACGCCCCGCACCGTACGGATCAGGGTCGGCGAGGACGGCACGTCCTCCACCTTCGCGCGCAGCCGCTGCACACAGGCGTCCACCAGACGGGAGTCGCCCAGGTAGTCGTGCTCCCACACCAGGCGCAGCAACTGCTGCCGGGACAGGGCCTGGCCGGGCCTGCGGCTCAGCTCCAGCAGGAGCCGCAGCTCGGTCGGCGTGAGCTGCAGATCCTCACCGTCCTTGGTGACGGTCATGGCGGAGCGGTCGATCACCACGTTGCCGAAGGTCGCCGAGTCGGTCGACTCGCGCTCCCCCCGGCGCAGTACCGCCCGGATCCGGGCGTCGAGCACCCGTCCCTGGACAGGTTTCACCACATAGTCGTCCGCGCCGGACTCCAGTCCCACCACGACGTCGATGTCGTCGCTGCGCGCGGTCAGCAGAATGATCGGCAGCTGGTCGGTGCGGCGGATCCGCCGGCACACCTCGAAACCGTCGATCCCGGGCAGCATCACATCCAGCACGACCAGGTCGGGCCGCTGCTCGCGCAGCAGCTCCAGGCCGTCCTCTCCCGTCGCCGCGGTGGCCACACGGTGGCCCTGGCGTGACAACGAGAGTTCGAGGGCCGTGCGGATGGCGTCGTCGTCCTCGATCAGCAACAGGAAAGGCACGAACGTCATTCTGGCCCATGGTGGCGCTTCAGTTCGACCTGTGGCCCCCTCCGATTGTCCGGGCACGGCCCCGACCACCCCTGTGACAGGCCTGTGACAGTCGGGGGACAGCGTCATGAAACTGCCCCGGCAAGCTCTTCGACAACAGGGAACGAACGGACTCCACCGATAGGGGGCGCGAGATGAACGCACTGCACAGCACCAGCTCAAGCGCAGTTGTCACGCGTCTCCACGACGTCGGGCGGAGCACGGAGAAGTCCGGCGCGATGAACGTAAACGTACGGGGGTGTGTTCGGAGCGCCGGGCGTCAGCACCAGACGGTGGCGGAGCAGGTGCGCATGCCGTACATGACGGTGATTGACGCGCCCAAGGGGGCGGCGAGCGCGTACGGGGAAGCCGCGGGGGACCGCACGGCCCGGACGGGAGACGCGGACGCCGAAGCGGCGTTCACGGCCTACGTCCAGGAGCGACGGGCCTCCCTGTACGCGACCGCCTACCACCTGACCGGTGACCGGTTCGAGGCCGAGGACCTGTTGCAGAGCGCCCTCTTCTCGACCTACCGGGCGTGGGACCGGATCAGCGACAAGGCGGCGGTCGGCGGCTATCTGCGCCGCACCATGACCAATCTGCACATCAGCGCCTGGCGCAGGCGCAAGCTCAACGAATACCCGACCGAGGAGCTGCCGGAGACGGTGGGCGACACGGACGCGATGCGCGGCACGGAGCTGCGGGCGGTGCTGTGGCAGGCGCTCGCCCGGCTGCCCGAACTCCAGCGCACGATGCTGGTCCTGCGGTACTACGAGGGCCGCACCGACCCGGAGATCGCGTCGATCCTCGACATCAGTGTCGGCACGGTGAAGTCCAGCATCTGGCGCTCCCTGCGCCGGCTGCGCGAGGACGAGGTCCTCAGCTTCGGACGTGACGAGCAGGAGTCCTTCGGCGAGTTGGTGGCCTGAAGGCTGGGCCCTTCGTCTCGGGGGAGGCGGGGGCCACGGG
>NZ_JAAXYC010000371.1 GCF_018619185.1 Streptomyces sp. McG3
CCCCGGCATCCTCGCCCGCCACCACCTGGCCCCCGACGGCACGCCCCTGCCCGGCGCGGCCGCACCGCAGGAGCCCGGCCGGGTCCGGGGCGCGGTGCGCGAAACCGTCCGCAACGCGGCCCGGGGCGCCTACCGCCAGGGCGTCCAGCGCGTCGCCCCCGTGATCCGCCGGATGGGGGAGCTGTGACCACCACTCCAGGAGCAGCCACCATGACCCCAGGGACAACGATGCAACCGCCCCCGACCGTCCTCGCCGTGATCCCCGCCCGCGGCGGATCCAAGGGCGTCCCCGCCAAGAACCTCGCCGAGGTCGGCGGCATCCCCCTGGTCGCCCGCGCCGTCCGCGCCGCGCTCGCCGCCCCCGAGGTCACCGACGTCGTCGTCACCACCGACGACGGGGCGATCGCCGAGGCCGCCCGCACCGCCGCCGCCGGCCTCGGGGCCGCCCACCGGCTGCACTGCGTCGAGCGCCCCGCCGCCATCGCGGGCGACACCGCCACCAGCGAAGCGGCCGTACTGCACGCGATGGACGTCTACGAGGCCGAGCGCGCCCGGAGCGTCGACGTGGTCCTCCTCGTCCAGTGCACCAGCCCGTTCGTCTCCCGCGAGGACATCGACGGCGTCGCCGGGGCGGTGGCCCACGAGGGCGCGGACACGGCCGTCACGGTCGCCCCGTTCCACGGCTTCGTCTGGCGTGACGGGCACGCGGTCGAGGAAGCGACGTACGGCGTCAACCACGACAAGTCCGTTCGCCCCCGCCGCCAGGACCGCCCCCAGGACTACCTGGAGACCGGCGCCGCCTACGCGATGGACGCGACGGGCTTCCGCGCCCACCGCCACCGCTTCTTCGGCCACACCGCCCTCGTGCCCACCGACCCGGCGCGGGTGCTGGAGATCGACGACCCGCACGACCTGGCCCGCGCCCGCGCGCTCGCCCCGCTCCTGGACCCCTCACCGCTGCCCTCCCTCGCGGACGTGGACGCGGTCGTCCTGGACTTCGACGGCACCCAGACCGACGACCGGGTCATGATCGACTCCGAGGGTCGCGAGACGGTCGCCGTGCACCGGGGCGACGGACTCGGCATCGCGGCCCTGCGCAGGGCCGGGATGCCCCTGCTGATCCTCTCCACCGAACAGAACCCGGTCGTCGCGGCCAGGGCCCGCAAGCTCAAGATCCCCGTCCTGCACGGCATCGACCGCAAGGACGAGGCGCTGAAGCGGTGGTGCGACGAACAGTCCATCGCCCCCGACCGGGTCCTCTACGTCGGCAACGACGTCAACGACCTGCCCTGTTTCTCGCTGGCCGGCTGGCCCGTCGCCGTCGCGAGCGCCCACGACTCGGTACGCGCCGCGGCGCGCGCCGTCACAACCACCCCCGGCGGCTACGGCGCCATCCGCGAGATCGCGGCCTGGCTGCTGGGCCCCACCCTCACCACCACTCCCTCTGTCCCCACAGTCCCCACCAAGTAAGGAAGCACCACCATGAGCACCTCCCGCCTGCGCACCTTCGGCACCCGCACCGCCGGCCCCGGCAACCCCGTCTACATCACGGGCGAGATCGGCATCAACCACAACGGCGACCTCGACAACGCCATCGCGCTGATCGACGCGGCGGCCGAAGCCGGCTGCGACGCAGTCAAGTTCCAGAAGCGCACCCCGGAGATCTGCACCCCGCGCGACCAGTGGGACATCGAGCGCGACACCCCCTGGGGCCGGATGACGTACATCGACTACCGCCACCGCGTCGAGTTCGGCGAGGCCGAGTACACCGCCATCGCCGAGCACTGCGCCAAGCGCGGCATCGACTGGTTCGCCTCTCCGTGGGACACCGAGGCCGTCGCCTTCCTGGAGAAGTTCGACGTCCCCGCCCACAAGGTGGCCTCCGCCTCCCTCACCGACGACGAGCTGCTGCGCGCCCTGCGCGCCACCGGCCGCACGGTCATCCTCTCCACCGGCATGTCGACCCCGAAGCAGATCCGCCACGCGGTCGAGGTCCTGGGCAGCGACAACATCCTGCTCTGCCACGCCACCTCCACCTACCCGGCGAAGGCCGAGGAGCTGAACCTGCGGGTCATCAACACCCTCCAGCAGGAGTTCCCGAACGTCCCGATCGGCTACTCCGGCCACGAGACCGGCCTCCAGACCACCCTCGCGGCCGTCGCGCTCGGCGCCACGTTCGTCGAGCGCCACATCACCCTGGACCGCGCGATGTGGGGCTCCGACCAGGCAGCCTCCGTCGAGCCGCAGGGCCTGACCCGCCTGGTCCGCGACATCCGCACCATCGAGGCCTCCCTCGGTGACGGCGTCAAGAAGGTGTACGAGTCCGAGCTCGGCCCGATGAAGAAGCTCCGCCGCGTCGCGGGCGTCGTCGCCGAGACCGAGAACGCGCCGGCCCCCGAGCCGGTCGCGGTCTGAGCGCCGACCGGTGAACCTCGCCTTCGTCGAGAGCCCGGTCCAGCTCCTGAACGTCCTGGAGTGGGTTCACACCCAGGGGGGAGACGATCCGGCCGACACCACGGTCGTCGTCCTCCCCCCGGTCGACCCGATGTCGCGCGGTCAGCTGCGCCGGATGGCGGAGCTGGCCCGCGACGAGGGCATCGCCGTCCGCTGGCAGGAGGCGCGCGGTGAGTCCGGCGCGCCCCTGAAGGCCCTGCGCGCCCTGGCCGGCCTGGTCCGGCGCGCGGACCACATAGTGATCGGCGACCCGTTCTCCCGCTATGTGCAGCTCCTGCTGACCCTGGTCCGCGCCGATCACCTCACGGTGGTCGACGACGGCACGGCCACCATGGAGTTCGTCGCCCAGCTGGCCCGGGGCGAACGCCTGACCCGCTGGCACCGCCGGGGCCGCACCGGACCGCGCGAACTGGTCCTGGCCCCGGTGACGGCGACGGCCCGCCGCCGCTTCACCCCGACGGAGCACCACACGGTCCAGGTGTTCACCGCGATGCCGGTCGAGGCTCCGCCCGGCATCGCGGTCACCCGCAACACCTTCGCCTGGACCCGCGCCCGCTTCGGCCCGCCCAGCATCGGCAAGGGCGCGGACCTGGTCGGCACCTCCCTGGTCGAGACGGGCGTCGTCGACCCCGTCCCGTACCAGGAGGCGGTCACGACCCTGGCCCGCACCCACGGAGCCACCCGTTACTTCGCCCACCGACGTGAGTCCGCCGAGAAGCTCCACGCCCTGGAAGCCGCCACCGGCCTGGAGATCGTCCGCCCGGACCTGCCCCTGGAGCTCATCGCGCGCCGAGGCCCCATCGGCCGCACGATCGTCAGCTTCCCCTCCACGGTCGTCCACACCCTCCCGCTGGCCCTGGCCGGCACGGGCGTGAACGTGGCGGTCTGCGACATCGCCCCGGAATGGCTCCGCGCCACGGCCTCGCCCCGCGCCCAGGGCTTCCTGAGCGGGGTCACGGAGACGGCGCGGGGGGTGCAGCGGCTGACCTCGACGGCCCACGCGTAGGGCCCCCGCCGCGGCGGGTCACGGTGGCGGCGCAGGGGTGGGATCACCCGGCCGCAGGCTCCAGACGACATCGCGGGGGCCGGGCGGATCCAGCTCGTCGCCCGTGCGACCCTCCCGGCGGTCCAGGATCACGCGCCCGCACTGTACGTACCCCGTGCCGCTGCGGGAGCGCAGCCCGACGATGAGCTGCGCATCCCGCCAGACGGGCGGAACACCCGACTCCGCGAAGACGCGCGAGAACTCGGGCTCGTCGACCGCGACGATGCGGAGTGCCTCGTAGCGCGTGACGAGGCGCATGGCGTGGACCGCCTCGAAGTGCAGGTCGAGCCGCGTGGTGTCCCGGCCGGCCGGCAGGGAGCGGAGCAACAGGTGCGAGTGGCCGACCCCGTACCGCCAGACACGGAACGTGCGCTCGGACGCGTACAGGACGGTGGGGCGGGCGCCGGAACCGGTCACGGATACCGACTTTCTCTCGGGGACGGCGGGACGAGGAAACGGGTCGTGGCCTCCGAAGGTTCCGGGTCAGGGCACACGCGCCGGCGGCCGGCTCGCCCGCGCGTGCCGATCATCAGGGGCACGCCCCGCGAAACCGTCCGGTGCCTCCGGTGCCGGACGCCCGCCCGGAAAGGGAACCGGTATACCCGTAACCACCCTGCGTCACACGTCCTCACCCAAACTTTGTTCGCCTGAGCGGCTGAAGTTTTGTTGATCTGTGGCCAGTTGGGGGGGCAGGGGGCCTACGCTTCCTAGGGTGAACCAGTTGAAGTCCCGCGCCTCCCGCCCCCACAACCCGGCCGGCCAGTCCGGGGGAGGTGCGCTGCCCGGCAGGCTCTCCGACGAACTGCGTGCCGAGCTGATCGCCTTCCGCCGGGATCTGCACATGCATCCCGAGCTGGGCAACCAGGAGTTCCGCACCACCGCGGCCATCAAGGACCGGCTGGAGAAGGCCGGGCTCAAGCCGAAGGTTCTCGCCGTCGGGACCGGGCTCATGTGCGACGTGGGGGAGTGGGACGGGGTGACGCCCATGCTGGCGTTGCGGGCGGACATCGACGCGCTGCCGATCCCGGACACGAAGGCGGGCGTGCCCTACCGGTCCACCGTGCCCGACCGGGCGCACGCCTGCGGGCACGACGTGCACACCACGACCGTGCTCGGCGCGGGGCTGGTGCTCGCCGATCTCGACCGGGAGGGGCTGCTGCCCCACGCCGTGCGGCTGATCTTCCAGCCCGCCGAGGAGGTCCTGCCCGGCGGTGCGGTCGACGCCATCGAGTCCGGGGTGCTGGAGGGCGTCGGGCGGATCATCGGCGTGCACTGCGACCCGAAGGTGGACGTCGGGCGGATCGGGCTGCGGATCGGGGCCATCACCTCGGCCTGCGACCGGCTGGAGGTCACGCTCGACGGGCCCGGCGGGCACACCGCCCGGCCGCACCTGACCACCGACCTGGTCACCGCCGCCGCCCGGATCGCCGTCGACGTGCCCGCGCTGCTCGCCCGTCGGGTCGACGCCCGCTCCGGGCTCGCGGTGACGTGGGGGCGGCTGGAGACCGGGCACGCCCCCAATGTCATCCCGCAACACGCCGAGCTCTCCGGCACCGTCCGCTGCCTGGACCTGGACGCCTGGCGCGACGCCCCCGACCTGGTGCACGCCGCCATCGACGAGGTGGCCGGAATGCACCGGGCCAAGACCGTGATCAACTACGTACGCGGTGTGCCGCCCGTGGTGAACGACGCCGAGTCCGTCGGCCTGCTGGACGCCGCGATGACCGAGCGCCGCGGATCGTACGCGATCGAGGACACCGAGCAGAGCCTGGGCGGCGAGGACTTCTCCTGGTACCTGGAGCGGGTGCCCGGCGCGATGGCCCGCCTCGGCGTCCGGACCCCGGGCGACACGCGCGGGCTCGACCTGCACCGCGGCGACTTCGACGTGGACGAGGAAGCCGTCACCGTGGGGGTCGAGCTGTTCACCGCCGCCGCGCTGTTCGACGGGAACCGTTAGCGGAGCGTTGACACAGTCTTCGTGGGCCGTTCGTGGACCTGCGGGAGGCCTTCTGTTCACGACGATCCGATAACGGCTTCCGTACGTGCTCTTATCTGACATCTACGCGCGTTACGATCGCCGCGAAACCAGCGCCGGAAGAGGCGCTTCGGTCAGGTTTGAAGGAGCCTTCCCTTGCGCCGGATCACCAGGATCACCACCGTGGGCATTGCGTCCGCGGCGCTTGCTCTCAGTGTCACCGCCTGTGGCGGAAAATCGTCGTCGGACGCAGGTTCCGACTCGGGCGGCGACAAGGCCGCCATCGCGTACGACATCGGCGGCCGCGGCGACCAGTCGTTCAACGACGCCGCCTACGCCGGACTCTCCAAGGCGGAGAAGGAACTCGACGTCAAGGGCAGCGAGGCCGAGCCCTCCGACGGTGAGGGCGACGCGGACAAGGTCCAGCGCCTCACCGAGCTGGCCCGCTCCGGCAACAACCCGGTGATCGGTGTCGGCTTCGCCTACGCGCCCGCCATCAAGAAGGTCGCGCCGAAGTTCCCGAAGACCACCTTCGGCATCATCGACGACGCCTCGGTGACCGGCGACAACATCGCCAACATCGTCTTCAACGAGGAGCAGGGCTCCTACCTCGCCGGCGTCGCCGCCGCCAAGGTCACCAAGACGAAGACGATCGGCTTCATCGGCGGTGTCGAGACCCCGCTGATCAAGAAGTTCGAGGCGGGCTTCATCCAGGGCGCCAAGGACACCGACCCCGCGGTCAAGGTCCTCCCGCAGTACCTGACGCAGCCGCCGAACTTCGACGGCTTCTCCAAGCCCGACCTCGGCAAGGCCGCCGCCCAGGGACAGCTCGACAAGAAGGCCGACGTGATCTACTCGGCCGCCGGTCTGGCCGGCTCCGGTGCCATCGAGGCCGCCTCCAAGGCCGGCAAGTGGAACATCGGCGTCGACTCCGACCAGTACAAGCAGGAAGGCCTCGCTGCCTACAAGGAGTCCATCCTGACCTCGGTCACCAAGGACGTCGAGGACTCGGTGTTCAACCTGATCAAGTCGGTCCAGGACGGCAAGCCGACCACCGGTGAGATCCGCTACGGCCTGGACAAGGACGGCGTGGGCCTGTCGATGTCCAACCCGGCGTTCACCAAGATGACCGACGTCATCGCGGCCGTCGACAAGGCCAAGCAGGACATCATCGACGGCAAGATCACCGTCAAGACCGCTCCGTAAGCGATTCGGCGCCTCCTGCCGTACGGCTGGTTTCCCCGAGGCCCTGTCCGTCCCCTCGCCGCACGGCGACCGTGGACGGACAGGGCCGCGGGTCCATCTCCGCCCAGCGGCCGGGACGTCCGCAGCACCTCTCGAAGAAGATCCGCCTCTCGCAGTGCTCTCCCACCCGGCCCGGACCCCGCGTCCGGACGGTGACGTGCATCCGTGTTTCACGATTCGGC
>NZ_JAAXYC010000372.1 GCF_018619185.1 Streptomyces sp. McG3
GCTCCGGCTCCGGCCGCTCCGGTCCAGGCCCCGGCGGCCCCGGCCGCCCCGGCACCGGCTCCGGCGCAGCCCGCCCCCGTCGCCCAGGCGCCGGCCGCCCCGGCCGCGCCCTCCGGTGACGACGGCGCGTACGTCACGCCGCTGGTCCGCAAGCTCGCGTCCGAGAACAACGTGGACCTGAGCGCGGTCAAGGGCACCGGCGTCGGTGGCCGGATCCGCAAGCAGGACGTCGTCGCCGCCGCGGAGGCCGCCAAGGCCGCCGCAGCCGCTCCGGCCCCGGCCGCTGCTCCGGCCGCCGCCAAGGCGCCGAAGCTGGAGGCGTCGCCGCTGCGCGGTCAGACCGTCAAGATGACCCGCATGCGCAAGGTCATCGGCGAGAACATGATGAAGGCGCTGCACTCGCAGGCCCAGCTGACCTCGGTCCTCGAGGTCGACATCACCAAGCTGATGAAGCTGCGCAACCAGGCGAAGGCCTCCTTCGCCGCCCGTGAGGGCGTCAAGCTGTCCCCGATGCCGTTCTTCGTGAAGGCGGCGGCCCAGGCGCTGAAGGCCCACCCGGTCGTCAACGCCCGGATCAACGAGGACGAGGGCACCATCACGTACTTCGACTCGGAGAACATCGGCATCGCCGTGGACGCCGAGAAGGGTCTGATGACCCCGGTCATCAAGGGTGCGGGCGACCTGAACATCGCCGGTATCTCCAAGAAGACCGCGGAGCTCGCGGGCAAGGCGCGCGGTGGCGGCCTGACGCCGGACGACATGTCCGGCGCCACCTTCACCATCAGCAACACCGGGTCGCGCGGCGCCCTGTTCGACACGGTCATCGTGCCGCCGAACCAGGCCGCCATCCTGGGCATCGGCGCGACGGTCCGCCGCCCGGTGGTCATCGACCACCCGGACCTCGGCGAGACCATCGCGGTGCGCGACATGACGTACCTCTCGCTCTCCTACGACCACCGTCTGGTGGACGGCGCGGACGCCGCCCGCTACCTGACGTCGGTCAAGGCGATTCTCGAGGCGGGTGAGTTCGAGGTCGAGCTCGGCCTCTGAACTCCCCTGCTGTAACCAGCCTCACCAGCGGCGCCCCCGTCCGGAACTCTTCCGGGCGGGGGCGCCGCCGTATTGTCTAAACAGCCCGGGAGGCCCACCGCCACCGTGATGATGTAGGCAGCACCGGTCTGCCCCGAAGGAGCACCTCATGACCCCGCCCGTCGTCCACTCGCTGCGCGAACAGATCCGCGAGCACATCGTGGAGGGGATCGTCAGCGGGCGCTGGAAGCCGGGTGAGCGGATCGTGGAGCGCCGCATCGCCACCGAGCTGGAGGTCAGCCAGACGCCCGTGCGCGAGGCGCTGCGCGAGCTGGAGACGCTCCGGCTGATCGAGTCGGCGCCCAACAAGGGCGTCCGGGTCCGCAATCTCACCGCGGCCGATCTGGAGGAGAGCTACCCGGTCCGGGCCGGCCTGGAGCAGATCGCGGCGGAGCTGGCGGCCCCGCGGCTCGGCCGGGACTGCTCGGCGCTGGCCCCGCACGTGGCCGCGCTGTACGAGGCGGACCGGCTGGCCGACGGCGAGGCGCAGGTGCGGCACACGGTCGGCTTCCACCGGGAGATGGTGCGGGCGGCCGGGAACGCGGTGCTGCTGCACACCTGGGAGGGGCTGGGCATCGAGGTGTTCACGGCCCTGTCGATCCGCTGGCTGGGCACGGTGCAGAAGTCGTACGCGGAGGAGCACCAGGCGCTCATCGACGCGTTCCTCGCCGAGGACCCGGGGATCGGGGCCCTGGTGAAGGCGCACGTGCTGGGCTGCGCGCCCCGCGCCTGAGCCTTCCCGGCGCCTGCGAGCCTTCCCGCCGCCCCGCGCCTGCCCCCTCCTGCGGGGCTCCGATCATCTGGCGCCCGGCCTGCTCTTCCGTGCAGGTCAGCGCCCTATTTGCACGCTATCTCGCGTCACTCCGTGCCCCCTTTCGAGGCACCCCATGCCACTTTTCTTCGTATCGAGAAGTTTTGCCTTCAATCCTTTGATCGATCATCGATCAGCGCCTTACAGTTCATCCGCGGGCCCACCGGCCCCATCGCCCTGTCCTGCCAGCCAGGGCCTTCTCCACCCCCCTCCTCTCCGGAAGGCGGCGATCATGACCGACCCCGTAGGAAAGCTTCCGAGCGAGCTCGACCAGCTCCCGGACCGTGACCCCGAGGAGACCGCCGAATGGGCGGCCTCCCTGGACGCCGTCACCCAGGCCGCCGGCCCGCACCGTGCCGCGTACCTGATGCGCCGCTCGCTGCAGCACGCCGAGGGCGCCGGTCTCGCGCTGCCCAAGCTGCTGGAGACCGATTACGTCAACTCCATCCCGACCGCCGCCGAGCCCGAGTTCGACGGCGACCTGGAGATGGAGTCGAGGATCACCGCGTGGAACCGCTGGAACGCGGCCGCGATGGTGACCCGGGGCGCCCGGTACGGGGTCGGCGGCCACATCGCCACCTTCGCCTCGGCCGCCTGGCTCTACGAGACCGGCTTCAACCACTTCTTCCGCGGCAAGGAGGGGGACGGCTCCGGCGACCAGCTCTACATCCAGGGCCACGCCTCCCCCGGCATCTACGCCCGCGCCTTCCTCGACGGCCGGCTCAGCGAGCAGCAGCTCGACAACTTCCGCCAGGAGGCGGGCGGCGAGGGTCTGCCCTCCTACCCGCACCCGCGGCGGCTGCCCTGGCTGTGGGAGTTCCCCACCGTGTCGATGGGCCTCGGCCCGCTCTCGGCCATCTACCAGGCGCGCTTCAACCGCTATCTGGCCAACCGCTCCATCAAGGACACCGCCAACTCGCACGTCTGGGCCTTCCTGGGCGACGGCGAGATGGACGAGCCCGAGTCGACCGCCGCCCTCGCACTGGCCTCGCGTGAGCAGCTCGACAACCTGACCTTCGTCATCAACTGCAACCTGCAGCGCCTCGACGGCCCGGTCCGCGCCAACTTCCGCGTGGTCCAGGAGCTGGAGGCGCAGTTCCGCGGCGCCGGCTGGAACGTCGTCAAGACGCTCTGGGGCAACGCCTGGGACGAGCTGTTCCAGCTGGACACCACGGGCGCGCTGCTGCGCCGCCTGCGCGAGGTCCCGGACGCCCAGTTCCAGACGTACGCCACCCGCGACGTCGCCTACATCCGCGAGCACTTCTTCGGCGCCGAGCCCGCGCTCGCCGAGCTGGCGAAACTGCTCACGGACGCCAAGATCGGCGAGTGTTTCTACACCTCGCGCGGCGGCCACGAGGCCCGCAAGGTGTACGCGGCGTACAAGGCGGCCGTGGAGCACAAGGGCGCGCCGACCGTGATCCTGGCCCAGACGGTCAAGGGCTACACGCTCGGCAAGGGCTTCGAGTCCAAGAACGCCAACCACCAGATGAAGAAGCTGTCGATCGACGAGTTCAAGGGCATGCGCGAGCTGCTCGGCCTCCCGATCCCCGACAGCGCCTTCGAGGACGGTCTCGTCCCCTACGGCCATCCGGGCGCCGACTCCCCCGAGGTCCGCTACCTCCAGGAGCGCCGTGCCGCCCTCGGTGGCCCGGCCCCGGCCCGCCGGATGCACGCCTCCGCGCCGCTGCCGCAGCCCGAGGAGCGCGCGTTCAAGGCCCTGTACAAGGGGTCCGGCAAACAGGAGATGGCCACCACCATGGCGTTCGTCCGCCTGGTGAAGGACCTGATGCGGGACAAGGAGACCGGCAAGCGCTGGGTGCCGATCGTCCCGGACGAGGCCCGTACCTTCGGTATGGAGTCCCTCTTCCCGTCCGCCGGCATCTACTCGCCGCTGGGTCAGACGTACGACCCGGTCGACCGCGACCAGCTGATGTACTACAAGGAAGCCAAGGACGGCCAGATCCTCAACGAGGGGATCACCGAGGCCGGGGCCATGGCCGACTTCATCGCCGCCGCATCGTCGTACGCGACGCACGGCGAGACGATGATCCCGTTCTACATCTTCTACTCGATGTTCGGCTGGCAGCGGACCGGCGACCAGATGTGGCAGCTCGCCGACCAGCTCGGCAAGGGCTTCATCGTCGGCGCGACGGCGGGCCGTACGACCCTGACGGGTGAGGGCCTCCAGCACGCGGACGGCCACTCGCACCTGATCGCGGCCACCAACCCTGCCTCGCTCAACTACGACCCGGCGTTCGCGTACGAGGTCGCGGTGATCGTCAAGGACGGCCTGCGCCGGATGTACGGCCCCGAGGCCGAGGACGTCTTCTACTACCTGACGGTCTACAACGAGCCGAAGCCCCAGCCCGCGATGCCCGAGGGCGTCGAGGAGGGCATCGTCAAGGGCCTGTACCGCTTCAAGGAGGGCACGCCCGCGAAGGCGGACGCGCCGCGCCTGCAGCTGCTGGCCTCCGGCACGGCGATCCACTGGGCCCTGGAGGCCCAGGAGTTGCTGGCCGCCGACTGGGGTGTCACGGCCGACGTCTGGTCCGCCACCTCATGGGGCGAGCTGCGCCGCGACGCGCTGGAGGCCGACGAGGCGCTGCTCCGCGGTGAGCAGCGGGTCCCGTACGTGACGCAGGCGCTCTCCGGCGCGCCGGGCCCGGTGCTCGCGGTCAGCGACTGGATGCGCCAGGTCCCGGACCAGATCAGCCAGTGGGTGGAGCAGGACTGGTCCTCGCTCGGCACGGACGGCTTCGGCCTCTCCGACACCCGCGCCGCGGCCCGCCGCCACTTCGGCGTCGACGCCCAGTCGATCGTGGTGGCCTCGCTGGCCCAGCTCGCCAGGCGCGGCGAGGTCCCGGCCTCCGCGATCAAGGAGGCCCGGGAGCGCTACGGGCTCTGAGCCCACTCCCGTACGGACCCCTCCTGTACGAAGCCGAAGCCCCCGGTCACCGGAGCGTGCGCGTCCGACAACGCGCCCGCCCGGCGGCCGGGGGTTCCGGCGTCGGCGCGGGGCGGGCGTGCCTGCCGCCACAATGGGCCCATGCGCGCTGCCCGGCTGATCAAGATGGTGCTGCTCCTGCAGGCCCGCCCCGCGATGACCGCCGCCGAGCTGGCGGCCGAGCTGGAGGTGTCGGAGCGCACGGTCACCCGGGACGCGCAGGCGCTCTCCGACGCGGGCGTCCCGGTGTACGCGGAGCGCGGCCGGGCCGGCGGCTACCGGCTCGTCGGCGGCTACCGCACCCGGCTGACCGGTCTCGCCCGGGACGAGGCGGAGGCGCTGTTCCTCTCCGGGCTGCCCGCCGCGCTGCGCGAGATGGGCCTTCAGGACGCGGCGTCGGCCGCCCGCCTCAAGGTGTCGGCGGCGCTGCTGCCCTCCCTGCGCGACGCCTCCTCCTCCGCCGCCCGGCGCTTCCACCTGGACGCCCCCTCCTGGTACCACGAGCCGGAGACCCCCGAGGCGCTGCCCGTCATCGCCGACGCGGTCTGGGACGACCGGCTGCTGCGGGCCCGCTACCGCCGGGGCGGGGGCCGCGAGCAGGAGGGGACGGAGGTGGCGCGGGAGCTGGCTCCGTACGGTCTCGTCCTGAAGGCCGGTGTCTGGTATCTCTGCGCCCGGGCGGGCGAGGACTTCCGGGTCTACCGGATCGACCGCTTCACCGCCGTGGAGCCCGCCGAGACACGCTTCGACCGGGACGAGAGCTTCGACCTGCCCGGGTTCTGGGAGGAGCGGGCCGCCGGGTTCGCCCGGTCCCTGCTGCGTACCGAGGTGACCGTACGGGTGTCCGAGCGCGGGGCGCGGATGCTGGCGTACACCGGTGACCGGGCGGCGGCCGCCACCGCGCTCGCCGAGGCCTCCGAGCCGGGTCCGGACGGCCTGCGCACCCTCACGCTGCCGGTGGAATCACTGGACGTGGCCTACGGCCAGCTGCTGGCGCTGGGGCCCGAGTTGGAGGTCCTGGCGCCCGAGTCGCTGCGGATCCGGTTCGCGGACGCCGCCGAACGCCTGCGCGAGATGTATCGCTGAAAGGCTTCAATTCGGTGTCTGCGCGTGCGGGAGCCCCCGGCAGGCTGGATGCTGGACCCGTGATGGACGAAACGGAATTCTGGGAGATCATCGACAGCACCCGCGAGGCCGCCGAGGGCGACCCCGAGGACCACGCCGACCTGCTGGTGGAACGGCTGGTGCAGCTCGATCCCGATTCCGTGCTGGACTTCGCCCGGCACTTCGAAGCCCGCTACAACCGGGCCTACCACTGGGATCTGTGGGGCGCGGCGACCGTGCTGCTGGGCGGGGCGAGCGACGACGCGTTCGACTACTTCCGCTGCTGGCTGATCGGCCAGGGCCGGGAGGTCTTCGAGGGGGCGCTGCACGATCCGGACGGCCTGGCGGAGCTGCTGGAGGACTTCGACGAGAGAATCGACGGGGACGGTGAGGAGTTGGGCTACGCGGCGGACGAGGCGTACGAACAGCTCACCGGTGTGGTCGCGCCGGACCTGGGGCTGCCGCCGCAGGCGGCGGAGCCGCTGGGCTCACCGGTCGACTTCGAGAACGATGAGGCGCTCGCCGCGCGCCTCCCCGAGCTGTGGGACCGCTTCGGGCCCCGGTGACCCCGTCGCTCAGGCGGGGCCGAGCGAGCGTCCCATGCAGACGTCGTCGACGTAACGTCCGTTCAGGAAGAACTCCCCGGGCAGCACCCCTTCGACGGCGAAGCCCTCCGAGACGTACAGGGCGCGGGCGGGGTCGTTGTGCGCGAGCATCCGCAGCGTGATCCGGTTGGCGCCCTGGCGGCGGGCCTCGGCGAACGCGGCCCGCACCAGGATCCGCCCGACACCGGCCCCGCGCGCCCAGTTCGCCACGGCGAGGCCCAGTCGATCGTGGTGGCCTCGCTGGCCCAGCTCGCCAGGCGCGGCGAGGTCCCGGCCTCCGCGATCAAGGAGGCCCGGGAGCGCTACGGGCTCTGAGCCCACTCCCGTACGGACCCCTCCTGTA
>NZ_JAAXYC010000373.1 GCF_018619185.1 Streptomyces sp. McG3
CCCCGGTCCCCAGCCGCCCCTCTGCCTGCCCCTGGAACGCGGGCGGGCCGCGACGACAAGTCGTCGCGGCCCGCCCGCGTTTCACAGGATTCCGTCCGGTCGACAGAATTCCCGGCTCTCTCTTCTGAATCCGAAGGTTAGAAGAAGTGCTTTCGCCCGCCCACCGCGCGGCCGGTCGCACCCAGGATCCACAGGATGGCACCCACCAGGATAAGGATGCCGCCCACGGTCGTCAGGATGCCTATACCGACAAGCAGGCCGATGATCAGCAGAATAAGCCCAAGGATGATCATTTTCGTTTTCCCATCGTCAAGTCGGTTCAGACGCGTCTGCGCCTGCACTTCACAACGGCCTCAGTGCACCTCGCCGGTACTGCCCGGCTGCGAATGTCGCCCGGACCTCGTTGCGTAGGTCCTGGTGCCCGGCAATTCGGCATTCACACATCGCTTACACATCATCGCCGTCACGTTCGCCGCTGTCGCGCCAGAAAGAGCGCCGCCGCCCCCGAAATCGCCAGGAAGAACACGGCGGCCCCACCCGACATCCACGCCAGGAGGGCCGCACCGCCGCCCCCGACGTCGTCCTCGCGGGCGACCACCCGCGGGTCGTCCGCCTGGTACCGGACGGTCATGGCCGCGCCGACGGACCGCTTGCCGCCTCCGCTGCCCACCGGGAGGTCCGCCACCACGGTCCGCCCGCCGGCCTCGAACTTCACCTCGCACTGGCCCGCCATGCACGCGCCGCTGGTGTGCAAGGTCGCCTGAGCCCGCTCGCCGTCCCGGAGGGAGCGCAGGTGCTCTGCCGCCGGAAACATCACCAGCGCCGACAGCGCCCCCAGCAGCAGGCCGAGAGCCAACGACATCAGCATGGACGCACGGGGCCCCAGCCCGTTCGCGCCGCCGCCGGCCGCTCCCGCCTTCGCCGGGGCGCGCACTCCGGACGCGCCCCCGTTCGCTTCGCCGTCCACCTGGCTCGCCCCCCTTGCCCGTCGGCGCCGAGCCGACGTTCCGCTTCCTCGTCCCCGAGCAGGTTAGGCGGGTGACCGAGGCGATTTCAGGGGCGATGTCGGCACTGCCGGACCGGCCCCGGCTGCCTGTTGTCGGCAACGACGGCCGGGGGCGTCAGTGCCCTCGCGTACGTTGAGCGCCGTCGCAGTCGAACGGAAGGCACACAGTGAAAGCGTACGAACTGGGATTCGGGGAATCCGCGGACGAGCTGACGGCCCTCCCCGGCAAGCCCATCGAGACCGATCTGCCCGGTGCCCGCGTCGCCGGGTGGTGCGGTGGTCGTGCGCCCGGCATCGGGACGGCCGCGTGGCCCCGGAGCCCCGTCACCGGACTGCCGATGATCCATGTCATCACCCTCGGACTGCCGGAGGAGTACCGGCGCAAGGGCGAGGACCTGGTGGCCCTCTCCCTCTTCCAGGCCGACGACCACGTCGCCACCGCCGTCGAAGGCGTCGCCGAGCTGCTGGGGAGCACCGCGCCCACCGCCGGGCAGGCCCCCGATCCGTTCCTCGCCGCGGTGGCCGCGACGGCCGCCGCACGCCATCCCCAGCAGCGGGACCTGGAAGACCTCATCGGCGGCGCGCACGCGCTCCTGTGGCTCACCGCCGAGGAGTTCGCCGCTCCCCGTATCGACCCTCCGGCCGACATCCGCCCGGCCGGTCTCGGTGACCACTACCGACGCGGCCAGAACGCCTGGGACGACAGCGCCCCCGAGACCACGGTCTGGCTCGGCGAGCGCACCGGCGACCCCAACACCGGCATCGCCCCGTCGGAGGACGGCGCGGGCGGCTATGTGGCCGCCTGGTCCTCCGACGACGAGCAGCTCGAAGCGTTCTGGTCGTCCGTCGAGGGAACCTCGCACCTGGGCGGGACGATCATGCCCTGCCAGGGGATGCCCGAAGGGCTGACCCCGTACGTCTTCGAGCTGGAGGACGGCGTCGGCGGGCTCAACCTCGGCGGCGGCAACGCGCAGATCGACCTGGAGTCGGACGTCTTCGACTGGGCGCAGTAGGGCGGCAGGGCCATGGCACGACAGGGCGGTAGCCGGCAGGACGGGTTGCCGCCCGGGGCCCAGTCGCCCGCCGTTGTGCCGGTTGCCGGAGCCGCTCCCGCGCGACGGGCGCGACCGGCGGGGCGGTGGGTTCTTCCGGCGCTCCTCCGCCTCGCGCTGCGCCCTCCTCATGCGCTCCGCCCACGCCGGGCCGCCACCACACGGTGGAGAGCGCTTTCCGGCCAAGCATTCCGGTCCGGTAACAACGCCCTCACCGCCTGCCACAAGCCTTTAGGGTTCCTCACGGTTGCCCCTTGAACCTGTTCAGGGGGCTCTCCTGGGGAGGGGGACTGCGAGATGCGCAGTGGAGCGAAGGTCGCCGTGATCGGCGGAGCGTTCGTCCTGGTGGCCGGAGGGATCGGTTACGGGGCGTACAGCATGCTCGGGGACACGGGCGGCGGGGACGGCGGTACGCGGAGCGCGTCCGAGTCGTCGAAGGTGAAGACGGGGCCGCCGAGCGCGGAGGAGATAGCCGAGACGTCGAAGGGCTTCCTCGACGCGTGGGCGGCGGGGGACGCCGCGGCCGCGTCGCTCCTCACCAACAACGAGGCGGGCGCGGAGCCGGTGCTCGCCTCGTACGGCGAGGACGCCCTCATCGGCAAGGTGAAGATCACCCCGGGCCCGGCCGTCGGCACGAAGGTGCCCTACACGGTCAAGGCGACCGTCTCGTACGACGGGAAGTCCAAGCCCCTTGCCTACGCCTCGGAGCTGACCGTGGTGCGCGGACTGACGACGGGCAAGGCGCTGGTCGACTGGGCCCCGACGGTCGTGCACCCGCAGCTGACGGAGGGCGCGACGCTGAGGACGGGTGAGTCCTCGACGCCGACGATCGAGGCCGTCGACCGCGACGGGAAGGTACTGACCAAGGAGAAGTACCCCTCGCTCGGGCCGATCCTGGACACGCTGCGCGAGAAGTACGGGGAGAGCGCGGGGGGTTCGCCCGGCATCGAGACGTGGATCGAGCCCGCCGACGAGACCCAGCCGGACGTCAGCCTGCTGACCCTGGCCAAGGGCAAGCCCGGCAGGGTCCAGACGACGATCGACGCGGGCGCGCAGGCGGCGGCGGAGCGGGCGGTGAAGAAGTACGCGGAGGCCTCCGTGGTCGCCGTGAAACCGTCCACCGGGGCGATCCGCGCGGTGGCCAACAACCCGGCGACCGGGTTCAACGCGGCGTTGCAGGGAAAGCAGGCGCCCGGCTCCACGCTGAAGATCATGACGGCGGCGATGCTGCTGGAGAAGGGCGTGGTCACGGCGAACGGGGCGGCGGAGTGCCCCAAGGAGGCCAGGTACTACACCCGCACGATCCATAACCTCGACCACTTCTCGCTGCCGGACGGCTCGACGTTCACACAGAGCTTCGCCAAGTCGTGCAACACCGCCTTCATCAAGCTGATCGACGCCGTCGACGACGACTCGGCGCTCGCCAAGGAGGCGCGGGAGGTCTTCGGGATCGGGCTGGACTGGAAGACCGGTGTCGTCACGACCGACGGCAGTGTGCCGGAGGAAGTGCAGGGTGAGGCCGCCGCCCAGTACATCGGTCAGGGCACGGTCCAGATGAACGCCCTCAACATGGCGTCCATCACCGCCACCGCCATGACCGGCACCTTCAACCAGCCGGTCATCGTGCCGAAGTCCCTGGACAACCGGCCGTTGGCCCAGGCGTCGCGCTCGCTGTCCCTCTCCGTCACCCAGCAGCTCAAGACGATGATGCGGGCCACGGCCGCCTGGGGCACCGGCGCGAAGGCGATGGCCTCGGTCGGCGGCGACAAGGGCGCCAAGACCGGTTCGGCGGAGGTCGACGGGCAGGCGACCTCCAACAGCTGGTTCACGGGCTTCAGCGACGACCTCGCGGCTGCGGCGGTCGTCCAGACCGGCGGCCACGGCGGCGACGCGGCGGGCCCGGTCGTGGCGGAGGTGCTGAAGGCGGGCGGCTGAGGGCGGACCGGAGGCCCTACTCCGCCGCCCAGTCCCCCCGCCCCGCCAGGTCCAGCACCAGGGCGGCGATGTTCCACGCGTCGTCGTCGCCCCGGTGGTGGCGGCCCTCCAGCGGGAGGCCGGCCACCTCCAGGGCCTGGGCCATGCCGGGGCGGCGGCGCAGCCCGTACGCGGCGGTGAAGGTGATCTTGGCATTCGTGTGCCGCTGCCCGAAGGGGTATTCCGCACCCGTCGCCCGGCACTGGCGGATGAACTGGTGACGGTCGTAGTCGCCCCAACTCGCCCACGGCAGCAGCCCCGTACGGTGCTCGGCCGCCAGCACCCGGCAGGCCTCGGCGAAGGGCAGCCCGCCGTCCACCTCCGCCTGCGTCAGCCCGGTCAGCTCCGTGCAGAACGGGCTGACCTCCGAGCGCGCGGGCCGGACCAACAGCCGGTGCCTGGCCGGCCGTCGGCCCGCGCGCAGGTCGACGACGGTGAGGCCGATCTCGATGATCTCGCTCACCTGGCCGGGCGGCGGCTGCCCGTCCCAGCAGGTCGCCTCGACGTCGACCACGTTCAGCAGGTGGTCGATGTGCCGCCTCTGCTCGCCCTGCTCACTGCGCCCGCTCTGTTCGCTGCGCCCGCCCCGCTCACTGCGCTCGTCCTGTTCGCCCTGCGCCCCCGTCTCCATGGGACGAGCGTAGAAGCACCCCCGGCCCGGGTCATCCGGGTTTCGCCGCCCCGCTCCCGGAGCGCGCGGCGGCGACGGCTCCGGGCGACTCGGCTCCCGGTACACGCGGTTCGGGCAGGGTGCGGAAGAGCAGCCAGCTCAGCAGAGGCATCGCCACGAGCGGCGCCAGGGCGGTCCGCAGGGACGTGGCGTCGGCGAGCGCCCCGACGGCAGGACTGGCCAGGCCGCCGATGCTGACGGTCAGACCGAGGGTGATCCCGCTGGCGGTGCCGACCCGGGAGGGCAGGTAGTCCTGGCCGAGCGTGACCTGCAGCGAGAAGGGCACGTACAGGCCGGCCGAGGTCAGCGCCAGGAACAGGAAGACGGCCGGGCCGGGCACCCACACCACGCCCGCGACGGCCCCGGCCGTGACCAGGTATGACCAGCGCGCGACCGCCACCCGTTCCCACCGTGCGGCCAGGAACCCGCCGAGGACCGCGCCGACCGTGCTGCCGAGGTAGAGGACGAACAGGGCCGCGGTCCCGACGGCGATGCCGCCGCCCAGTCTCTCGCGGACGTACAGCGAGATGAAGGTGCTCAGGCCGATGAACGCGATCGACCGGAAGACCACGGCCAGGGACAGCCTCACGAAGGAGGCGATGTCGTCGCTCCCGGCCGGCGGCCTCGTCGCCCGGGGCCCGGCGGCCTGCCGCTGCTGAAGGACGCGCACGACCGGCAGGCACAACGCGGCGCCGACGAGGGCCGGCAGCACGAGCAGGGGCGTCCAGCGCAGCCCTCCGACGCTCATCACGGCGGCGACCATGAGCGGGGCGAGCGCGAAGCCGACCGTGCCGCCCGTGGAGAACCAGCCCATCGCCCGGTGGCTGCCCCGGCCGGCGATCCGGGCGACCCGGGCGGATTCGGGGTGGTAGGCGGCCACCCCGATGCCCGACAGCGCGACGAACACCAGGGTGAGCGGATAGGAGCCGCTCAGGCCGCTGAGCGCGATGCCGAGACCGCCGAGCAGCGTGCTCACCGGCAGAAGCCACGGCATGGCCCAGCGGTCGGTGAGCACGCCGAACAGCGGCTGTGCCACGGAGGACAGCAGCGAGGCGGCCAGCACGATGCCCGAGGCGACCGCGAGGGAGTAGGAGCGTTCGGCGATGAAGAACGGCACCAGGGCCGCGACGGAGCCCTGGTAGATGTCGACACAGGCATGGCCCACGGACAGCAGGACGATCGGCGTGTTCCTTCGCATCCCGCCATGTTCCGGCCCGCGGCGCTGTCGCGCTTTCGATAAACTGCCACATGATGACGAACATCCGCCAGACTTCCAGCGGCCACACGTCCATCGACCAGACATCCGTTGGCCAGGCTTCTATCCGCCAGGCTTCCGTCCGGCAGGCCGCCATCCGGCACGATCCGGTGGCCCCGACCCGCACCCGGCGGCTGGCGCCCGGCGGTTCGATCGACGCCCACCGGCACGACGACCACCAGATCGTCTACGCGGGCCGGGGGGTGCTGACCGTCACGACCAGCGCGGGGTCCTGGGTCGCCCCCGCCACGCGCGCGATCTGGGTGCCCGCCGGCACCGTGCACGCGCACCGGGCCTACGGCGAACTCGATCTGCACCTGGTGGGGCTGCCCGTCACCGAGAATCCGCTCGGCCTGGACACACCGACCGTGCTGGCCGTCAGCCCGCTGCTGCGCGAACTGCTCATCGCCTACACCCGCGCCGAGGGCGACGACCGCCCCGAACGGGCCCGCCTCCGCGCCGTGCTCCTCGACCAGCTGCGGGCCTCCGCCCAGCAGCCGTTGCACCTGCCGACGCCCACCGCCCCGCTGCTGCGCGCCCTGTGCGACATCCTCCAGGCCGATCCGGGCGACAACCGTACGCTCGCCGAACTCGGCCGCCGGGTCGGGGCGAGCGACCGGACCCTGTCCCGGCTGTTCCGCGGCGACCTCGGCATGACCTTCCCGCAGTGGCGCACCCAGCTCCGTCTCCACCACGCCCTGATCCTCCTGACCGAGCGGACGCCGGTGACCGCGGTGGCGCATCAGTGCGGCTGGTCGTCCACCAGCGCCTTCATCGAGGTGTTCCGCCGCACGTTCGGCCACACCCCGGGCTCCCACCGGACGGAGTGAGGCCGCGCCGCGCCCACCACCCGGAACCCCCTCGCATGCATACTGCACCGACCGCTAGCGTGCAGCCATGAGCACTCCCGAACCCCCCGAAAC
>NZ_JAAXYC010000374.1 GCF_018619185.1 Streptomyces sp. McG3
CCCCCTCCGGGCCTGCCCGCAGTGCGCCGAGGGCGCCGGTGAGCGGGCTGCCCTCATCCGCGACGGTGACGGTGACCCGCTTCCGGTTGACGGCCGCGTGGACCCGGATCAGCGGCGTACCGGTGTGGCGGTGAGCGTTGGTGACCAGCTCGGTCACGCAGATCCGGGCGTCGTCGACCAGTCCGAGGTGCCGGCTGACCTCCAGCAGCGAGGTGACGAAGTCCCGCGCGATGCGCGGGGCGCTCGCGGTGTTCGGCAGGGTGAGCCGGTAGACCTCGCCGCCGAGCGGGTTCGGTTGTACGGGAGTTGGGGTTGCAGCGGTCATGTCGGGTCTCCCCATGGGGTCCGGTGTGGTGAACGGGTGCGCTGCGCCCGGCCCGTGGCGATGGCCGCCGCGCCGCACGTGTCAACGCGCGGCGATGCGGCTGCACTTCGGGAGAACCCGTGGTGAAGCGCGGCGTGAGACGACCATAGCGGGAAGTATCACTTGTGCTACGACTCAGGAAAAATAAGTGACCGAATGGATTACCGTGAGCGTGCCAGCCAGACTGTGAGCCGACCAGAGGAGATCGTCGATGCCACCGAGGAAGGCGCCCACGGCGCGGCAGTGTCGCGTGGGTGCGGAGCTGCGCAAGATGCGGCAGCACGCGGGCCTGGCCCTGGCTGAGGCCGCTGCCCTGCTCAGCACGGATCGCACCGCCATCAGCAACACGGAGTCCGGGCGCTTCGGGGTGAGCGGCGAGCGGGTGCGTGCCTGGGCAGGTGGTTATGCGTGTCCCGACGAGGCGTATGTGGATGCGCTCGCCGCGATGGCCGAGGAGCGGGGGCGGGGCTGGTGGGAGGACTACCGCGAGGACCTGACCAGCGGATCGCTTGACCTGGCCGAGCTTGAGCATCATGCCGTCGGTATTCGAGCAGTGCTGATCATGTACATTCCGGGGCTGCTCCAGAACGAGGACTACGCGCGGGCCGTCTTTGCGGAGGCGGTGCCGGAGCTGCCCCCGGCCCGCCGGAGGCGGTTGCTCTCTCATCGGCTCAAGCGCCGAGATGTCCTCGACCGGGAGAACCCGCCGACCTGCACGTTCCTCATTCACGAGGCGGCGCTACGGATGACGTACGGCGACTCGGGTGTCGCACGCGGTCAGTTGGAGCACTTGCTGCGCGAATCGGAGCGAGACAACGTGACCATCCGGGTGGTTCCCTTCGCTGCCGGCGGTTTTCCGGAGACGGGAAGCTCGACGCATTATGTCTACGGTCCTGTTCCGCAGCTGGATACCGTGCAGACGGACACGGCGACCGGGCCCGCGTTCCTGGACGCCGAGACGCGTCTGAGGAACTATCGGGCGGCCATGGATCGGGTCGAGGAACTGTCCCTCGACCAGCGGAAGTCGAGAGACTTCATTCGTGAGGTCGCGCAACAAGTGTGAAGGCGTGAGGTACGTGGATATTCAGTGGCGCAAGTCTTCGAAGTCGTCAGGGGCCGAGGGCAACAACTGCCTGGAGCTCGCCGAGCACGGCGGCGAGATCCTGCTGCGCGAGAGTGACAACCCCGACGTGATCGTCCGTACGACGCGCACCAAGCTTCGGGCGTTCCTGGGCGGTGCGAAGGAGGGTGAGTTCGACGACCTGGCCTGAGCCTTCCTGATCCGGCAGTGAGCGGTCCCCATCGGCGCAGATGGGGACCGCTTCACGTTCGTATCACTTGTTTATGGAGATAGGTTCACTCGTTAGACGTCAAACACTTGATACGCAACCGCATCACGCGCTAGCTTCCCGATGTGCTGCCCGTCATGTGGCGGCGAACTCCCCTGTCGCCTGCGCCCGTTGGGGGAGTGTTCAACCGGGACGCCCCCTTCCCGCAGCTCGTCACGCCGGCCGTGGGCGGGGGGTGTTCCTGGTGTCACGTCAGGAGGCTGTGCCATGTGCGACCCCGACCCCGACCCGACGCGCCCCGAAGGCTCCGCCCTTCACGCCTACTGGTGCGAGCGCTCCACGTACCCCTTGTTACGCGGCAGCGCCCCCGACACCTTCGTGCGGTTCTCCGTGTCCACCGCGACCGAGGCGATCCGGCTGTTCCGGGCGGAAGCGCGGGCTCTCGTGGAGGACTTGGCTCCCGAAGCGCGGCGCGAGGCCCGTGAGCGGATCGACGAGAGCGGTCGCGTGCGCGCGATCGCCGCTCTGCACCGGGGGCGGACCTGCGGGTTCTCGCTCGGGCACGGGGACCGGTGGACGGAGTGGACCGTACGCCCGTACCTCGCGTTCTCCGTGGCGGCCCGGCACCTGCTGCCGGTCCTGCCTCCAGGGTGCTGCTTGTGCGGGGCCCCGCGCCGGTGACCCCGCACGTTCAGCGTCGGCTCAGTGCCGGTTCGCCGCCAGGGAACCGCAGTTGGTGCCGTTCTTGCCCGCCACCTCGCCGGAGATCTCGCCGCGCCACGTCACGCACAGGCCGCGTGCGTCGAGATAGACCGGCCCCGCGTACGTCGTGTAGTACCCCGTGTCCGAGACCGTCGTGGTGGGAGAGGCGAACCCCAGCGAGGCCGTCATGTGCACGGCCTTCCCGGGTGTGGTGCGGACGGTCACCACACAGTTCTTGCCGGTGGCGGAGCTGTAGGTGAGGAAAACCGTGCCCTTGGTGCCGATCTGGGCGGAGTTCACCACGGAGTAGCCGCCCCCGCAGGCGCCGTTGTACTTCGCGGCCGCGGCGGCTTTCGGTGCCGCGGCGGCTCGCTGGGCCGCGGGCTGCGCCGCGGCGGCGGCCGGGGCGAGGGCGATCGCGGCGCAGGCGGTGGCGGTGACGGCGGCGCCGATGGCCGATGCGCGTCGGATGTTGGTCATGTCGTTCCCCGGTTTCTCGAACGGTCATGGCGGGACGCCTGGTCCGGCGCCCGGATCCCCACTCCTCGCAGTGGCGTGGGTCACGTCCTGTTGGATAGGCCGTGACGCGGTGGAGTTGTGCTGTCGGTGCGCTGTTACGAATTCATGACACAGTTGGACAAGATCACCTTTCTTGATCCATTTCCGGTGGTCGGGGATGCGATGAGTTTCGGTGTCGCCTCCGGTCTCATGCGGCAGATGTGGTCACCGGTTCGAGTGGAGGCAGCCGTGGAGAGCGACGCGAAGCGCGGGATCTGGCGGATGGTGCACGCCGAGCGCGCCGCGCTGGCCGACGACCTCGCGCGGCTGGACGCCGGGCAGTGGGATGCGCCGTCGCTCTGCGAGGGATGGACGGTGCACGATGTGGCCGCGCACCTGGTGGACACCGCCCGTACGACGCGGATCGGCTTCGTGGCAGGCCTCGCACGGGCGCGGTTCGACTTCGACCGTCAGAACGCGCGCGGTGTGGAGCGCGAGCGCGGGGCCTCGCCGCGGGAGACGCTGGAGCGGCTGCGGCGGGTGGTGTCGCGGACGACGACTCCTCCGGCCCCGCTCGACACCCGGCTGGTCGAGGAGATCGTCCACGGCGAGGACATCCGCCGTGCGGTGGGCCTGGTGCGCTCCTATCCGCAGGAGGCCGTGGTCCGGGCGCTGCGCCTTCAGGCGCGTACGCCGGCGGCCTTCGGCGGGGCGAAGGAGACGGTGGCGTCCGTACGGCTGACGGCGACCGACGCCGACCTGTCGATCGGGGAGGGGCCGGAGGTGGCGGGCCCCGCGCTGTCCCTGCTCCTGGCGGTGTCCGGGCGCCGCCGGGCGGTCGAGGAGCTGAGCGGGCCGGGGGTCGGTCTCCTCGCAGGGGACTCCTGACGGGCTGGTGGCCCTCGACCCGGCCGGGGACCGGATGGATTCCCGGCAGGGCTTCGACGCACGTCACAGGGGTACGGTGAAAGTCGGCCAGGGGTGCCACCGCGCCTGACGCCGGCTCCTCGTCCGACGCGGCGCGTACCCGGGGCTGACGGCCGCTTCCGGTGCGGCGGACCAGGCCTGACCGTGTACGTATGGACCTGTGCGGTGAGCAGAGGCGCGACCCCCACGGGCCGCGCGCGCCGGGAAGGGGCGACGTCGTGAGGAATCCCGGTGCGGCCGTCGTCGTCGGCCTCAACCGCAGGCTGCCGTGGGCGGCGATGGGCGCGGTCATCGTGGCGGACCGCATCACCGGGGAGGACTACGGGCTGATGCCGGTCTTCGCGGTCGGTCCGGCGCTCGCGGCGGCGGCCGGGCCCAGGCGCCGTGTGGTCCATGTCGCTGTCGTCGCCCTCGTGCTGTGTGCGGCGACGGCCGCCTTCAACGGGCGCATCGGTTCGATCGGGTTCTCGGTCGCCGTCGTCTGCATCGTCGTCCTCACCGTCGCCGCCTGGTTCGTGGCGGCGGCGCGGTTGCGCACCGAGGACGAACTCTCCAGCGTGAGAGCGGTCGCCGACGCGGTTCAACGGGTGCTGCTCGGCGCGGTGCCCGCCCGCACGAGCAACGGGGCACTCGCGGTCTCCTACGTCTCCGCGATCGAGTCGGCCCACATCGGAGGTGACCTCTACGAGGCCATGCCTCTTCCCGCGGGTGGTCTGCGGATCATCGTGGCCGACGTCCAGGGCAAGGGGCTGCCCGCTGTCCGCACCACCTCGGTGGTGCTCGCCGCGTTCCGGGAGAGCGCGCCCTACGTCGGCCGGCTGGCCGAGGTGGGCCGACGGATCGAGCGGTCACTGAACTGGCGCACCGACGGCGACCGCTTCGTGACGGCGGTGCTGGCCGAGATCGCCGACGACGGGTCCGTCGACATCCTCAACTACGGCCACCCCGCCCCGCTGGTCCGCCGGGGCAACGGTCTGCTGGAGCTCGCGGAACCCGAGAGCCCCGGCCCTCCCCTCGGACTCGGCCTCGGCCCGCTGACGGACGCCGGTCCCGGCCGTCGCCGGATCACTCTCGACGCCGGTGACCGGGTCCTCTTCCACACCGACGGCCTGACCGAGGCGCGCGACCCCTCCGGCACGTTCTACCCCGTCCTCGAACGTGCCGGGGAGCCCCTGTCGGACCCTGACGCGGAGAAGGCGCTCGGCCGCCTGCGCGAGGACGTCGCCCGCTTCACCGAGGGGCCGCTGGACGACGACTCCGCGTTCCTGCTGTTCCAGTACCTCCCCGCCGACGGCCCCGTCCCCCCGGCGCCGTCCGGGTCGACGCGGGCGTCATGACCGCTTCCTGATCCCTGTCCGTCACCCGCTCGGTACGGGCGCTCTGCGTGGGCGCTCCGTGCGGGCGACGGACGGCCCCGGGACGGCGGGGTCAGTTCCCGATCTCGTAAAGGGCGAACTGCTCCCACGAGCCGGTGACTTCGACCGACCGGGCGCGCAGCGCGTACTGGAGCGGTCCCGTGTAGCTGTTCTCCATGGCGACGAAACGGCCGTTCAGCGCGGACTGGAGCGCCCAGCGGTCCAGGTCCTCGTTGTAGTAGAGGGTGAACCGCTCCCAGGTGCCCGCCGCGGTCGAACGGGCGCGCAGCACGTTCTGTGTGTTGCCGGGGTAGTTCCCCTCGACCGCGACATAGCGGTTGTTCGCCAGGGACTTCAGCGCGTAGGTCTGGGTCGCCTCGTGCCATTCGAAGGCGAAGCCCTCCCACGCACCGGTCACCTCCGCGGAACGCGCACGCAGCAGACCGGTGTTGGGCGACGCGTAGTTCTTCTCGGTGGCCGTGAACCTGCCATTGCGGTCCGACTGGAGGGCGAACGTCCCGGACTCGTCCGCCGGGGCGGCCGCCCTGCGGTCGGCGGGGCCCTGGGGGGACGGGGTCAGGGTTCTCCCGTCGCTCCCGGTGATGTGTGCCAGTTCGGCTCCGTCCACCGTCTCCCACCCCGCGGGCATGGCGGCCGGCCGGTCGTTGTGCGGGGCGGCCCCGGCCGCGGGGGCGGCCAGCACGGAGGCGGTCAGCAGGGCGCTGAGGGAAAGAAGGGCAGAGGTCATGCGTCGCACAGGTATTCCTCGCTTTTCGTCGCAATGGACTCCCCGGGCAGGACAAGGCGGCCTGGATTTCTCGGACACGCGGGACCGTGAATGTGCCGGGTGGAGTCCGGTCGAACTGATCGACCAAGTGGCCACACAGTAAAGGTGGTTCACGACGTCAGGCAAAGCTTTTATGTTTCACTTCGGGAATTCTGGTGGAAGTGGAGGTGAATCCATCGTTCCGCAATTTCCTGTTAACCCGAATTCCGCTGTCCGGCGGCGAATCACGGGTGATCGCGGAGCGCTCAGGAGACGAACCCGCTGACCCGTCGGGCCAGGAGCCGCCCCCCCCGCTGCCCCCGGCGAGTTGAACGTCAGGAACATCGAGGCGGCGCTCCGGTCAGTAGATTTCGCTGTTGAGGAACGAGATGGGTGGGTGCGGCTGCGGTCGGCGTCGGAAGGACGGGGAGCCGGATGTTCCACCCCGTACCGGCAGTGCAGTCCGCCGCACCGTATGAGCCCCCATGTGAAAGCCCCGGTCATCAACGACATGACGACGTACTCCCGCGGTCCTGCTCTCGTTCTCGCCGGTGTTCCTGTCATCGGTCCCCCTCTTTCCGGCAAGAGGCGGCGTACGCGTATGCCGCCTCTTGCCCGCATGAATACTCCGGGCGGAGGTGCGGCGCGGGCGGTCGGCGGAAAGTCAAGCGCAGGCGCGTTGTCCGGCTGGTAAGGGCCGTGCCGCGTCAACAGGCGCGAAGGGGAACGGTGATGGCGTCGGCACGCGAGTGTCGTCGCGGGGTCGGGCGTGGAGAGGCGGCGAAGCGGTCCGGGGAAGGGCCGCCCCCTTTCCTGAGTGACGTGCACCCGACAGAATCCAGGGGTCCGGTCCGGTCCGGCTCCCCCACGGCCCTCGGAGGCACCCGCATGTCCGACCCCAGCCCCGCCCGCACGCCCGCAC
>NZ_JAAXYC010000375.1 GCF_018619185.1 Streptomyces sp. McG3
GGCGGGGGCCCCGGGGGTCGTCGTCGGGCCCGGAGGGCGCCTGGGAGCCGTCCTCGCGAATGACCTCGCCCTGGACGACCTTTCCGTCCGGCCGGCCCATCCTGGCCTGCTGGAACGCGTCCGAGAGCCCCCCGGGCGTCGCGGCCCGCATACGGCGCTCCAGCGAGCGCTCCGCGTACCGGCTGATCATGGTGCGTACCGGCGGCACCAGCAGGATCAGTCCGGCCGCGTCCGAGATCAGACCCGGGATCAGGAGCAGCAGCCCGCCCAGCATCAGCAGCCCGTTGCCCCGGGAGCCCTTGCCGCCCGCGGGTGCGGCCGGCGGCGTGGCCGGAGCGCCGGGCTGCCCCGGCATCTGCTGGAGGGTCTCGGTGAGGTTCTTGAAGGCGCGTCGGCCGGCGCTCTTGATGAGCACGGCGCCGAGCGCGGCCCCGGCCACCAGGATCAGCAGAAGGACAAGGCCGCCGGCGGCCGAGGCGACCAGGGTCAGGAGCCAGATCTCCAGGACCAGCCAGGCGGCCAGGGCCAGCGGCAGGAATCTACGGGCGCGCGAGCGCCGGGGACGGGTCGGGGGCGGAGTGCCGGTCGTCATGTCCCCAGTGTGCCTGTACGGGCGTGCAAGCGGCGTAAGGGGGTGATCATGAAGCCGGTCGAGGACACCCTCGTCCGCCGGTCCGGGGCTTCGGCGTTCGCCGGCCCGGGGCCTCAGAGGGTCTTGCGGCCCAGGACCTTGTTCGCGCGGGAGGTGATGCCCCAGCCGGTGACCCGCCACAGCGCCTCGACGAGGATGTCCCGGCTCATCTTGGAGTCGCCGATCTCCCGGTCGACGAAGGTGATGGGGACCTCGACCACGTGATAGCCCGCCTCGACCGCGCGGCGGGCGAGATCCACCTGGAAGCAGTAGCCCTGCGAGGCGACCTCGCCCAGTCCCAGGCCGTCGAGCGTCCCGGTGCGGAAGGCCCGGTAGCCGCCGGTGACGTCGCGGACGGAGAGACCGAGGGCCAGCCGGGAGTAGAGGCTGCCGCCGCGCGAGATCACCTCACGGCTCTTGGGCCAGTTGACCACGCGGCCGCCCGGCACCCAGCGGGATCCGAGGACCAGGTCGGCGCCCTTCAGCGCGGTGAGCAGCCGGGGCAGCTCCTCGGGCTGGTGGGAGCCGTCCGCGTCCATCTCGACGAGCACGCCGTAGCCGTGCTCCGATCCCCAGGCGAAGCCCGCGAGGTAGGCGGCGCCGAGCCCTTCCTTGCCCTTGCGGTGCAGGACGTGGACCTGGTCGTCGGCCGCGGCGATCTCGTCGGCCGCCTTGCCGGTGCCGTCGGGGCTGTTGTCGTCGGCCACCAGGATGTCGGCATCCGGGACGGCGGTGCGCACCCGGTCGACGATCGGCCCGATGTTCTCGACCTCGTTGTAGGTCGGAATGATCACCAGAACCCTGCCGAGCGGGCCGAACTGCCTCTGACCGCCGTCGTTCACTACTGCCCCTTAGAGTCCGTACACAGGGGGACACCATATCCAGCGCACCGCCGTCGGGCGCCGACGCGGTCGCGCGGGCGCCCGGCGCGGCGCGGACAGATCCGTGGAACTGCGGACAGAACACGGGCCCGGGACACGGCGACCCCTCCAGGAGAAGACGTGGGAGAAAGCGTCGGAACTTCGGATCGGGGCCCGGCGCCCTTCGGGCCGACCTGGGACCCGCTGGCTGCGGGTCGACCGAAAGCCGTTGTCTACTGAACGTCCGGGCCCCACCCGGGTCCCACCCACCGTCCGGCTGGAACCTTCCCTCGCCCCCGAGGCGCGGGCGCTGAACCTGGCTGTCGGCGGTGGTGGGCCGGTGCGGCACACCACCTCATGACCCAGCGGCGTTCGACGACTGCGTGGAGGTTTAACCGGACGGACGTCCTGTGGTGGACCCGGCCGAACCTACCGGCCCGTGGGCACTTTCTGTCAACACCCGTGCGACCTGCGACTTTTTCCGAAATCGCCTGGTCAGTGCGGAAGGGCCGCAGGTCGCGGACCGGCGATCGGGCCATCGATCGGCGGTACGAAATGTCCCGACGTCACTCGTTCGGTCGCACGTAGACAGTTTGTCCGAAGACCACGGTCCGCAGGCAGACGGGAAGGTCCGTCCCGGGGGTGAGATCCGGCAGGCCGGGCGTGCCGGAACGGGGGTCGGTGGACCATCGGGCGACCCGGTCGTCGGGGGCCTGGACCAGGAGTTCGGCGGTGCGCCAGACGGCGTAGTCGGCCGGGGCGCCGGGTACCAGGAGGCCCGCGTCGTCGCGGCCGACGGCCCGCCAGCCGCCGCGGGTGTGCGCGGTGAACCCGGCGCGGACCGAGATGCGGTGCTCCGGGGTGCGGTGGTGGGCGGCGGCCCGCACGGTGCCCCAGGGGTCCAGCGGGGTGACCGGGCTGTCGGAGCCGAACGCCAGCGGCACACCGGCCCGCAGCAGCGCCGCGTACGGGTTGAGGGTGGCGGCCCGCTCGGCGCCGAGGCGCTCGGCGTACATTCCCTCCGGGCCGCCCCAGGCGGCGTCGAAGGCGGGCTGGACGGAGGCGGTGAGGCCCAGTTCCGCGAAGGCGGCGATCGTCTCGGGGGTGAGCATCTCGGCGTGTTCGACGCGGTGACGGGCGGCCCGGATCCGGTCGAGGCCGAGCGTTTCCGCGGCGGTCCGGACCCCGTCCACCACGGCGGTGACCGCGGCGTCGCCGATGGCGTGGAAGCCCGCCTGGAGGCCCGCCTCGGTGCAGGCGGTGACATGGGCGGCGATCCGGGCGGCGTCCAGGTGGGCGGTTCCGGTGTGCGGGTCGTCCGCGTAGGGCCGGTGCAGGCAGGCGGTGTGCGAGCCGAGGGAACCGTCGACGAACAGGTCGCCGGCCGCGCCGATCGCGCCCAGCTCGCGGATGCGCCGGGCGTCCTTCTCGTCGGCGATCTCCTCGGCCCAGAGGCCGAGGACGCGCGGTCCGGGCCGCTCGGCGGCGAGGGCGAGCAGCGAGGTGAAGTCCTCCTCGTCGGAGATCTCCGGCCCCCCGCACTCGTGCACGCTGCCGATGCCGAGGGAGGCGGCGTGGTCGAGGGCGGCGCGCTGCGCGGCTCCCCGCTGGGCGGCCGGGAGCGCGCTGTGGGCGGCGGCCCGTACCGCGTGGTGGGCGTCGCCGGTGAGCGGCGCGTCGGGATGGTAGCCGGTCATCGCGGTGACGCCGGGGACGAGGTCGAGCAGGGCCGTCGTGACGACCGCGGAGTGCACGTCGATCCGCGGCAGGTACAGGGCCCGGCCGCCGGCCGCCTCGTCGAGCTCGGCGCGCGAGGGGTGACGCCGCTCGGGCCAGCGGGCGGCGTCCCAGCCGTGTCCGAGCAGGACGTCCCCGGCGGGGCGCCCGTTCGCGAACGCACGGACGAGCCCGAGGGCCTCGGACAGGGTGCGGGCGCCGGAGAGGTCGAGCCCCGTCAGGGCCAGGCCGGTGGCCGTGGTGTGCACATGGGCGTCGGTGAACGCCGGGGTGACCAGGGCGCCTTCGAGGTCGACCACCTCGTCCACGCCGCTCGCGAAGGCGTCGGCGGCCCCCTCGGATCCCACCCAGGCGACATGCCCGCGTTCGACGACCATCGCGGTGGCGAACGGGTCGGCGGGGCTGTGGACGTCTCCGCCGCGCAACAGCACGGTGCGGTGTTCGGGGGCGCTCTGGGGGGCGGTGCTCTGGCTCATGGGACCAGTCTCGCGCCTGTCGGCCGCCGCCCCGCCCCCGGCCCCCTGAGCGGCGGGCGGCCCGCCGCTCAGATACGCGGGGGCCGGGCCTCGTAGGGGGTGGACAGGACGACGGTGGTCCGGGTGGACACGCCGGCGAGCGTGCGGATCCGGGTGAGGAGGTGTTCCAGTTCCAGCGGGGTCGCCACGCGCACCTTGAGGATGTAGTTCTCGTCCCCGGCAACGCTGTGGCAGGCCTCCAGTTCGGGCACGCCGGCGAGCCGTTCGGCGATGTCGTCGGGTGCGCTCGGGTCGAACGGTTTCACCGAGATGAACGCGGTGATGGGCAGCCCGACGGCCTCGGGGTCGACGACCGCGGCGTAGCCGCGGATCACCCCGCGCTGCTCCAGTCGGCGGACGCGCTGATGAACCGCCGAAGTGGACAGGCCCGTGGCCTTGCCCAGGTCGGTGTAGCTCATCCGCCCGTCCTTGACGAGCAACTCAACGATCTGACGGTCCAGCTCCTCCATGTGGATCAACCTATGGCCCCGGGCGCCGCTCGGCACAGTCGCGCGGGTCACGGTTCGGCACCTGCGGGCCGCATGTGACGAATGCCACATGCTCGCGGGTCGGTAGCGGGCCGCCTCGCGGTTATCGGCGATGCGCGGCGGGAAGTGCTTGCTGTGGTCGAGGCCGTGGCGCCTTGTCGGCCCACCCGAGGGGGGAATTTCCATGCAGAGCCTGAAGCTCACCGAACGTACCGAACCGGAGCCTGTTGATCCGGACGACGACGGTAGCGCCGACGCGTACGACATGTTCGAGATGGTCCGGGTGATCTGCCCGGACTGCGCCCAGCCCATCGCGTTGCTGGCCGACGAGGACGTCCTGCCGGAGCACGCCCGGTGCCCCACGCCCTGGAACCCCTTCGTCCTCACCGTCTGCGCCGGCACCGGCCGCGGCGTGAGCGACGCCCGGCCCGCGGACGAGACGCTGGAGCTCCAGGAGCAGGAGGCGGGGCTGCTGTTGACGCTCCCCCAGGGACTCGACTGGCGGATGCAGCCCTTCTCGCACGCCGGGGGACCCGGCTCCCGTCCGCTGCGCGTGCCGAGGATGGGACGCGAGGCCGCCTGACCCGTACGCCCTGCCCAGCACCACGACGGCCCGGCCGCCGTGGTGCCCGAGGCACCGCGTCCGCCGGCCGTCGGCGGCCGGGTGCGGGCACCCGCGAACGGGCGCTCGAATCGGCGTGGCAGTGACCCCGGCCCGCCCCGCCGCGTTGGCCCCGTATGACCACGCTGCATTCAACAGTCGGTCCGGGTCGCCGCCGTCTCGCCGCGCCCGCCCCCGAAGAATCGGTTCCGCGGCCGGGAACGCCCACACAGCCGCTGCCCCGTTCCACGGGGACCTCGCCCCTGGGCGCTCCCGTGGACCCGCCGATCTACCGCGCGCTGCTCACGCAGTGGGAGAGCGACGGCCGCACCCTGCCGGGCCGCCGCGACCCGGAGTGGCACCGGGTCGCGGCGCTGCCCCCGTGGCCGGAGGCGCCGCTGCGGTTCAGCGCGTCTCGGGACCCGCGAGGTGGCGCGCGATGACCATGCGCTGGATCTGATTGGTGCCCTCCACGATCTGGAGCACCTTCGCCTCGCGCATCAGCCGTTCGACCGGGAAGTCGAGCGTGTAGCCGTAGCCGCCGAGCACCTGGACGGCGTCGGTGGTCACCCGCATGGCCGCGTCCGTGCAGAACAGCTTCGCCATGGCGGCCTGCCGGGAGAAGGGCTCCCCCGCGTCCCGCAGCCGCGCCGCCTCCAGATACAGCGCCCGGCCGGCCTCGATCTGGGTGGCCATGTCGGCGAGCATGAACCGCAGCCCCTGGAAGTCCGCGATGGGGCGGCCGAACTGCCGCCGGTCCGTGGCGTACCGGACGGCCTCGTCCAGGGCGGCCTGGGCGACCCCGACGGCACAGGCGGCGATACCGAGACGCCCCGAGTCGAGCGCGGACAGGGCGATGGCGAAGCCCTGGCCCTCCTCGCCGATGCGCCGGTCGTCGCCGACCCGTACGCCGTCGAAGTGGAGCTGGACCGTGGGCGAGCCCTTCATCCCCATCTTCTTCTCGGGGAGGGCGGCGTTCAGCCCCTCGGCGTCGCCGGGGACGAGGAAGGCCGTGATGCCGCGGGGGCCCTCGACGCCGGTGCGGGCGAGCACGGTGTAGAAGTCCGCGACGCCACCGTGGGTGATCCAGGCCTTGGTCCCGGTGATGACCCAGTCGTCCCCGTCCCGCACGGCCTTGGTGCGCAGGGAGGCGGCGTCGGAGCCGGAGGCGGGTTCGGAGAGGCAGTAGGCGCCCAGCAGGCCCCCGGAGAGCATCGCCGTCAGGTGCGTGGCGCGCTGCTCGCCGGTGCCGTATCCGGCCAGGGCGTGGCAGGCGAGGGAGTGGACGCTGACGCCGAGACCGACGGTGAGCCGGGCGGCGGCCAGTTCTTCCAGCACCTGGAGGTAGACCTCGTAGGGCTGGTCACCGCCACCGTGGGCCGAGTCGTACGGGAGTCCCAGGAGTCCGGCCTCGGACAGGAGGGTGAAGACCTCGCGGGGGAAGACACCCGCTTCCTCCTCCTCGGCCGCCCGGGGAGCGATCTCCTTCGACGCGATGTCGCGGACGAGCGCGACGAGCTGCCGGGACTCCTCGGTGGGCAGACGGCGTTCCACCGGCTGCGGGGCACGGTCGGACATGACGGCGCTCTCCTCCCTGTCGGGCGTTGCGGCGGTCACGCGCTCGGGGTGGGAGAGGCGCCGCCGGGTGATCTCCCGGAAGTGACCCGGGAAAAGCAGACTGCCCAGCCGATCCTGCCTTCCCGGGTCACGGGTGGCGCGGTGATCGGCTGTGGCGGGTCGAGTATGCCCGATCGAATGCCTCCCGTCACGGGGGCAACCGCGCAGGCCGGACGGCCCGGGACGGCCGCGAACCACCGGTGAATTGGTCCGAACCATTGACCCAACTGGTCTAGTCCTTCTACGGTTCCACCGAACGCCTATCGCGTCCATGTCAAACCGGGCGCTCTCGCCCGCAGTTCCACCCGCACCCCCCACGCACCAGCCC
>NZ_JAAXYC010000376.1 GCF_018619185.1 Streptomyces sp. McG3
CCCCGCGACGCCGCGCCCGCCACCGCCCCCGCCGGCGTCCTCGCCGCCATCTGGCGGGACGTCCTCGGCGTGGCGGAGATCGGCCCGGACGACGACTTCTGGGACCTGGGCGGCAATTCGCTGTACGCGATCCGGATCGGCACGCTCGCCCGGGAGCGCGGGCTGCCCGGCATACCGCTGCGGCAGCTGTATCTGACGCCGACGCTGGGGGCGCTGTCCGAAGCGCTGGCCCGGGAGGCGTGAGAGAGGGACAGGACGAGGGGGCGACCGCGCCGCGGCGGCCGCCCCCTCGCACGCGGTGGCTACACGAAGCGCTGGTTCGCGCCGCCGTCGCACGTCTGGAGCTTGAGCGGGTCCTTGGCCCCCGCCAGCGTCAGACACAGTCCGGTCGCGGCGGCCGGGCGGACGGTGCCCGCCTGCCGGACGAACTTCTGGTTGGCCGCGCCCGAGCAGTCCCACACGACGAGCGTGGCGCCGGCGTTGTACTTGGCGCCCGGCACGTCCAGGCAGCGGTCGTGGCTGAGCGCGGTGCGGGCCGTGTGCGTACCGGCGTCGTACCACCAGTTCTGGTTGCGCCCGCCGTGGCAGTCCCAGCCGCCGATCGCTGTGCCGTTACGGGTGACCGAGGCGGGCACGTCCACACAGGCCCCGGTCGCCTCGTTCTTCAGCGGGGCGAACAGGTCGTCGAAGGCCGCTCCCGTCAGGACCGGGTTCCCCGTGCTCGCGGGGTCGGCGCAGCTCGCCTCGCGCAGCCCGGAGTCGTACAGCTGGGTGAGGCAGGAGGCGAAGGCCCGGTGGCCGGCCGCGTTGGGGTGGAAGGACTGCCGGACGGAGTTCTCGTCGGGCAGGCCCGGCTTGCTCACGTCGATGAAGAGCCCGCGCGCCCAGGTGTTCTCGGTGCAGACCTCGTGGCCGTGGAAGAGCCGCGAGTTGTCGAGGTAGGAGGCCCCGGTGGCGGCGGCGGCCTTGCGCATGCCGGCCTGGAAGGCGGGCACGGCGGTGTTGCGGCCCCAGACCGTGTCGGAGTCGTAGCCGAGTCCGCCGCAGACGAGCTTGCCGGGGAACTTCGGGTTGTCGCGGAAGTCCGGGCCGATCGGGCTCGGGTAGCCCATCAGGACGAGCTTGTAGTCGTTGTCCCCGTACCCGGCGCCCGTCATGACGGTGCGCAGGTCGCGGACGGTCTGCTCGACCTTCGGGACCAGCGCGTCGACCCGGGCCTGCCAGCCGCCCGCGTACTTCGGCTCGCAGGGGCCCTGGAGGCTGATGTAGCGGACCACGCAGTCGGTCATGACCGGGCCGAACTGGAGGTCGTCGTTGGCCCCGGCGACCAGGACGATCATCTTGATCCGGGTGTTGCGGGCCTTGATCGCGAGGCTGTCGCTCTGCACGAGCTCGTCGGCGTACTGCTTGTTTCCGCCGATTTTGATGTTTCCGGTATAGGCGCCGGAACACGAGACGTTGTACGTGACGTCCGCCGCGATGCCCGTGCGGTGGATGGCGGCGTCCGGTGAGCGGTGGCACCAGTTGTCCGGCCCGTTGGTGCCGGGGTCGTAGGTGCCGACGCCCTCGCCGGATATCTCGCTGTCGCCGAGCGAGATCAGCCCGGTCCTGCGGTCGCCGAGCGGCCGCTCGGCGGGGCTCCCGTACAGCTGGGTGGCCTCGGCGGCCCGGACGGCTTCCAGTGCGGGCGGGAGAGGGGTGGATGCGATAGAGCTGGTACCCGACTCCGTCGCGCCCGCGGGTCCGGCGGCGGCCATACCGCCGACGGCGGCCGCGAGCGCGACGGCGGCCGCGACCGTACAGCGGAGCCGGCGAAGGCTTCCGAGCCCTCGAAGTCTGGTGCTGGTGCGCCTCATTGCGCCTCCCGATAGTGGTTACCCCCGGTATTTACTGGTCGGTAGGCGACTTGGGAATACATGGAACAAGAGAAGTGCTCATCTTTTTCAGGAGGTTTAAACACCATGGTCGACACGTCGGGCGGGACGCCCCGTGACAGCGGATTCCGGATCGAGCACGACTCGATGGGTGAGGTGAAGGTCCCCGCGGACGCCAAGTGGCGCGCCCAGACCCAGCGGGCGGTGGAGAACTTCCCCGTCTCCGGGCAGCGTCTCGAGCGGGCGCACATCGAAGCGCTGGCCCGGATCAAGGGCGCGGCGGCCAAGGTCAACGCCGAGCTGAAGGTACTGGATCCGGACATCGCCGCCGCGATCCGGGAGGCCGCCGCCGAGGTCGCTTCGGGGCGCTGGGACGAGCACTTCCCGGTCGACGTGTTCCAGACGGGTTCGGGCACCTCGTCGAACATGAACACCAACGAGGTGATCGCCACCCTCGCCACCGAGCGCCTCGGCCGCGAGGTCCACCCCAACGACCACGTGAACGCCTCCCAGTCGTCCAACGACGTCTTCCCGTCCTCCATCCACATCGCCGCCACCGCCGCCGTCACCGCCGACCTGATCCCCGCCCTGGACCACCTGGCGGAATCCCTGGGGCGGAAATCGGCCGAATTCGCGGAGGTCGTGAAGTCCGGCCGTACGCATCTGATGGACGCCACCCCGGTCACCCTCGGCCAGGAGTTCGGCGGCTACGCGGCCCAGATCCGCTACGGCGTGGAGCGGCTGCGCGCCTCTCTCCCCCGGCTCGCCGAACTGCCCCTGGGAGGTACGGCGGTGGGCACCGGCATCAACACCCCGCCCGGCTTCTCCGCCGCCGTGATCGCGGAGGTCGCGGACGCCACGGGGCTGCCGCTCACCGAGGCCCGCGACCACTTCGAGGCACAGGGCGCGCGGGACGGGCTCGTGGAGACCTCCGGCCAGCTGCGGACCATCGCCGTGTCGCTGACCAAGATCTCCAACGATCTGCGGTGGATGGCGTCGGGGCCGCGCACCGGCCTCGCCGAGATCGCGCTGCCCGACCTCCAGCCCGGCTCGTCGATCATGCCGGGCAAGGTCAACCCGGTGATCCCCGAGGCGGTCCTGATGGTCGCCGCCCAGGTCACCGGCAACGACGCGACGGTCGCCACGGCCGGCGCCGCGGGCAACTTCGAGCTGAACGTGATGCTCCCGGTCATCGCGAAGAACCTGCTGGAGTCCGTACGGCTGCTGGCCAACGTCTCCCGGCTGCTCGCGGACCGTACGGTCGACGGCATCACCGCCGACGTGGAGCGGGCCCGCGCCTACGCCGAGTCCTCGCCGTCCGTGGTGACCCCGCTGAACAAGTACATCGGCTACGAGGAGGCGGCGAAGGTCGCCAAGAAGTCCCTCAAGGACGGGACGACGATCCGCGAGACGGTCCTGGCCTCGGGCTACGTCGAGCGCGGCGACCTGACGATGGAGCAGCTCGACGAGGCGCTGGACGTGCTGCGGATGACGCGCCCGTGAGCGCGGGGGCGGTCGCCGGGTGACGCCGGGGGTTCCCGGTGACGCCCGGGAGCGCCCCGTGAGACCCCCGGGTGTCCGGCGATCGGGACGGGGTGACCCGAGTCGCAGCGGGCCGGTGGGAGTGCTCCGTAAGATCCCTCCATGACAGGTACGGGAGAGTACGCACGCTGGGCGCCGGGGGACCAGATCCTCTGGCGCTACCGCGACAACGGCCGGGCCCACCGGACGGCCGGCGCCCCGCCCGTGCACATCTGCCGTCCGGTGACCGTCGTCCAGGACACCGACGAGCTGCTCGCCGTCTGGATGGCGCCGGGCACCGAATGCGTGCGGCCGGTACTGGCCGACGGCACCCAGGTGCACGCCGAGCCGCTGGCCACCCGCTACACCGCGCCGCGCACCACGGCCCGCTCGACCTGGTTCGGCTCCGGGGTGCTGAAGCTGGCCAGGCCCGGGGACCCGTGGTCGGTGTGGCTGTTCTGGGACCGGGGCTGGATGTTCCGCAACTGGTACGTGAATCTGGAGGAGCCCCGGACCCGGTGGTCCGGAGGGGTGGATTCCGAGGATCACTTTCTCGACATCTCCGTGAACCCCGACCGGAGCTGGAAATGGCTCGACGAGGACGAGTTCGCCCAGGCTCAGCACGTCGGCCTGATGGACCGGGAGACCGCGGCCCGGGTCCGGGAGGCGGGCCGCGCGGCGGTCGAGGTGATCACCGGTTGGGGGGCTCCGTTCCGGGACGGGTGGGAGCACTGGCGGCCCGATCCGCGGTGGCGGGTGCCGCCGCTTCCGGATGACTGGGACCGCACCCCTGCCCGGATGCCGTCGTGAGACCCTGGAGAGACCCTTCGGGCGGTCCGGTCGGCAGGTCCGGTCGTACGGAGGGCTGATCGCCGCAACCAGCGGGCACCACACCGGAACTGACCACAAGTCACCACACCGGTCGTGCGGAGGGACGGGCCACGGACCCGGCCGTTCCGCTCGGTCGCGGGAGCCACTACGAGGGGGTGGAGACGTGCACGCTGTCCACTGCCCTCTCGCCGCGTCCGCCGCCGGAGGAGTCGCCTGTCGGCCATCTCCGAGGCGCTCGGTTTCGGCCCCTTCAACGAGGGCATCCGGTGACAGCCGTTGTTCTTCCCGCGCTTGCCGGGGCACAGTAGCGCCCCACGAGGTGACTGCCTCATACAACCGGCCCGGACGGACGGAATCCCACGCGTGACGGAGCACCCCACCTCCCACGAAGGCCGGCAGCCTCTGGCGGCCCGGCAGCAGGAGCGCACCCGGCCCCGGCAGCAGGACGCCGCGGCCGCGGCCGCCGCTGCCGCGGTCCCGGCTCCGGCCGCCGCGCCGAACCCGGGTCCAGGAGCGGCCGCCGTCGCCGAGGCGCAGGCGGCCACCCGCCGCGAGGGCGACCGGCTGCGCTTCGTCGGCGCCGCGACCCGGCGGATCGCCCGGGGCATAGACCTGGACGAGATCGTCCTCGGGCTGTGCCGGGCCAGCGTGCCGACGTTCTCCGACGCGATCCTCGTCTATCTGCGCGACCCGCTCCCGGTGGGCGACGAGCGCCCGGTGAGCCCGTTCGTCCTGCGGCTGCGCCGCAGCGACCGGCTGCGCGTCAGCGACGAGGAGGGCGGCGAGGCGTCCGGCTCCGAGACCGAGCGGCTGCGTCCGCTGATCCTCGACCCGCAGGCCGATCTGATGCCGGCCGCCGAGCTGTGCGAGGTGCGGGCGGGCGGTGCGCTGGCCGAGGTGCTGCGCGGGGTGCGGCCGGTCTTCGGCGACTCAGCCGCGGCGCGGGCCGCCCTGCCGGAGCTGCTCGGCCCCGGCCGGTCCGTCCCCACCGGGCACCGGGCGATCCTCGCCCCGCTGCGCGGCCGGCGCCGGGTCATCGGGGCCGCGGTGTTCGTGCGCGGCACCGAGCGCACCCCGTTCGAGGCCAGCGATCTGCTGGTCGCGGCGCAATTGGCGACGCACACCGCGCTCGGCATCGACAAGGCCGTGCTGTACGGGCGCGAGGCCTACATCGCCGACGAGCTGCAGCGCACGATGCTGCCCGACTCGCTCCCCCAGCCCACCGGCGTCCGGCTCGCCTCGCGCTACCTCCCGGCGGCCGAGACGGCCCGGGTCGGCGGCGACTGGTACGACGCGATCCCGCTGCCCGGCAGCCGGGTCGCGCTGGTCGTCGGCGATGTGATGGGCCACTCCATGACATCGGCGGCGATCATGGGCCAGCTCCGGACGACGGCGCAGACCCTGGCCCAGCTCGACCTGCCGCCGCAGGAGGTCCTGCACCACCTGGACGAGCAGGCGCAGCGCCTGGGCAGCGACCGGATGGCGACCTGCCTGTACGCGGTCTACGACCCGGTCGCGCACCGGATCACCATCGCCAACGCCGGACACCCGCCGCCCGTGCTGCTCCACCTGGGCGGCCGGGCCGAGGTGCTCGTGGTGCCGCCGGGCGCCCCGATCGGGGTGGGCGGCGTGGACTTCGAGGCCGTCGAGCTGGACGCCCCGGCCGGCGCCACGCTGCTCCTCTACACCGACGGTCTGGTGGAGTCGCGGCTGCGGGACGTGTGGACGGGCATCGAGCAGCTGCGGGAGCGCCTCGCGGCGACCGCGCAGCTCACCGGACCGGACCACTCGCCGCCGCTGGAGGCCCTGTGCGACGACGTGCTGGACATGCTCGGCCCGGGTGACCGGGACGACGACATCGCGCTGCTGGCCGCCCGCTTCGACGGGATCGCGCCGAGCGACGTGGCGTACTGGTACCTGGAGCCCGAGGACGCGGCTCCGGGACGGGCCCGTCGGCTGGCCCGGCGGGCGCTGAGCCGCTGGGGTCTCGACGACCTGGCCGACGAGGTGGAGCTGCTGGTCAGCGAGGTCGTCACCAACGCGGTGCGCTACGCGGAGCGGCCGGTGACGCTGCGGCTGCTGCGGACCGACATCCTGCGCTGCGAGGTCGGCGACGACTCCCCGCAGCTGCCCAGGCAGCGCCGGGCGCGGGAGACGGACGAGGGCGGGCGCGGGCTGTTCCTGGTCAACCGGCTGGCCCGGCGGTGGGGGGCGACGCGCCTTTCGACGGGCAAGGTCGTCTGGTTCGAGATGGCGACCCGGGGGCAGTGAGGAGCCCGCCGGGGGCGGCATGACAGGAGGGGCGGGCCCGCGGGCCCGCCCCTCCTGTCGTCACGGCCTCACTGTCCGAGCAGTCCGTTGCCGCCCGGCCGTTCGCCCGGCTGGCCGTCGTCCTCCCCGGGCTGGGGCGGCACCTCCGGGCTCGTGGAGGGCGCGGTGGGGGGCGTGCTGCTGGGCGGCTGTCTCTTATA
>NZ_JAAXYC010000377.1 GCF_018619185.1 Streptomyces sp. McG3
CCGCTCCCCCGCCACGATGGACGCGGGCAGCCCGACCGGGGCCGGCCCGGGACCGGGGAGGTGCGGAGCGGTGGCGGAGAAGGATCTGATCGACAGAGGGACGAGCCGTCGCCCCGCCGCCGCGGTTCCCGTCGGGTCCGTCGCCGCTGTTCCGTCTGCCCCCGCTGTCCCGTCCGTCGCCGCTGCCCCCTTCGAGTCCGTCGCCGCCGCTTCCGCCGCCGGAGAGCCGTGGTGGCTGCCCGGTGTCGTCGGGGGCGGAAGCGGCGGCGAACCCGGCTGGGCGGTCTTCGCCCGGGAGGCCGTCGCCTCGGCGCCGCGTGACGTGGTGGTCCCCGACGGGGCGTACCCCGGGCTCAGCGGCTTCGGGCCGGTCGTCGCGCCGTTCGTCGAGGCGGCGGCACGGCGGCTCCGGGACGCGCTCACGAAGGACGGCCCGGCGGCCGGCAGCACGGTCAACGGCTCGGTCGGCAGCTCGGTGAACGGCCGAGCGGCCGGCCCGACGGCAGACGGCGCGGCGGCAGACGGCTCCTCGCCCCTCCTGGCGGACTTCCGGCGACAGCTGACGCGTCGGCTGTCCCGGATCGCGGCGCGCACCCTCGTCACGGAACTGCACGAGGCCCGCCGGCTGGGCCGGTTGAGCGGCGAGGGGCCCGAGGAACGCTTCCGGGACTTCGTCCGGCGGACCGCCCGCCGTGACGGCCTCGCCCTGCTCGTCAGCGGCTACCCCGTACTGGCCCGCCTCCTCGCGACGGCCTGCCTGAACGCGGGGGACGCGTTCGCGGAGATGGCCGCGCGGCTCGCCGCCGACCGGCACCTGCTGGCCCCCTCGGGGGTGCTCGGCGACCGGGCCGGTTCCCCGGAGGGCGGGCGCGGCGGGAGCGCGGGGCCCGGGGCGCTCACCGGTGTCGAGGCCGGGGCGGGCGACAGCCATCGCGGGGGCCGGTCGGTGATGCTGCTGCGGTTCGCCGACGGCGGCCGGCTGGTCTACAAGCCACGTCCGCTCGCGGCTCACCGGCACTTCAACGCCCTGGCCGAGTGGTTCGGTGCGCTGCCCGGCGCCCCGGAGCTGCGGGTGCTGCGGGTCCTGGACCGGGGGGAGTACGGCTGGGCCGAGTTCGTCGAGGAGCGGCCCTGCTCCTCGGCGGCGGAGACCCGGCTGTTCTACCGGCGCCAGGGTGCGCTGCTGGCCCTGCTGCACACGCTGGACGGTACGGATCTGCACCACGAGAACCTGATCGCCTGTGGCCCGCACCCGGTGCTGGTCGACGTGGAGACGCTGTTCCACCCGCCGCTGGGACCCGCCGGGTCCTCCGATCCGGCCGCCCGGGCCCTGCACGACTCGGTCCACCGGGTGGGCCTGCTGCCCCAGTTGCTCGTCGGGGACACCACCGCGCTCGACATGTCCGCCATCGGCGGGGGCCGGGCCGCGTCGTCGCCGATCGAGACCGCCGACTGGGCGGACGCCGGTACCGACCGCATGCGGCTGGTGCGGCGGGCGGGCCGGTTCACCGAGTCCGCCAACCGGCCCCGGCTGGGCGGAGTGGCGGCCGACCCCTCCGCGTACACCGAGGCCCTGTGCGGCGGCTTCCGCGCCGGATACACGGCGATCAGCGAGTATCGGGACGAACTGCTCGGCGATGACGGGCTGTTGAGGCTCTTCGCGCGGGACGAGGTGCGCGTCGTGCCCCGGCCGACCTGGACGTACACGACGCTGCTGGACGAGTCGACCCACCCCGATCTGATGCGGGACGCCACCGAACGGCACCAGGTCCTCTCGCTGCTGCGCACCCCGCTCCTGGGCATGCCCGCGCTGCCCGGCGTGGAGGACGAGGAGGTCGCGGAGCTGTGGCACGGTGACGTGCCGGTGTTCGGCACCCGGCCGGGAGGCACGGAGCTGTGGAGCGGCACCGGCCGTACGGTGCCGGGGCAGCCCGGCGGCGACCCCGCCGGCCCCACCGGGCTGGCCCGCGTCGAGGCGAAGGTCCGCGCGATGGACACCGTGGACCGCCAGGACCAGGAACGGATCATCCGGGCCGCCATGGTGAGTACCTCGCCCGAGCCGCCGCACCGGGCGGCGCCGGGCGGCCGGTCGCGGAGCGCGGCGACCGCACCGGAGCCCGAGCAACTGCTCTCCGCCGCACGGTCGGTGGGCGACCAGCTCGTCTCCCTCGCCTACCGCCACGAGCGCCGCACCAACTGGATCGGGCTCGAACTGCTCGGCGAGCGCTACTGGCGGCTCACGCCGATGGCGGCGGACCTCGCGGGCGGTTACACGGGGCCCGCGCTCTTCCTGGCACAACTGGCCGCGCTCACCGGCGCCTCCCGGTACGCGGAGGCGGCCCGTGAGGCGCTCGCCCCGGTCCCGGGGCTGCTGGACGCGCTGCACGGACGGGCCGACGAACTCGGGTCCCTGGGTTCCGGCGCCTTCGCGGGACTCGGCGGCATCGCGTACGCGCTGACCGAGGTGGGCACGCTGCTGGGCGACCGGGAGGTGCTGGACCAGGCCGGTCCCGCCGTCCGGCTGAGCTGCGCGGCGAGTGCGGCCGAGGACGGGTACGGGGTGCGCGGCGGGGCGGCGGGCGGGCTCGTCTCGCTGCTCGCGGTGCACCGCGCCACCGGCCGCCCCGAGGCCTGGCGTGGCGCCGAGCGCTGCGCCGAGCGGATCGCCGCCGCCCCGCTCCCCGACGCCGGGGGCTTCGCCGACGGGGCGGCGGGGATCGGCTGGGCGCTGCTGCGCTTCGCCGGGGCCGGGGGCGACGCCCGCCACCGGAGCGCCGGACTGGAGGCCCTGCGCCGGGCGACGGCCGGAGCGAACCGCGTGACCGCCGCCGGAGCGCCGCACGGAACGGCCGCCGGGCCGGCTCACGAAACGGCGTCCGGAGCGGTCGCCGGGCCGGCCTGGTGCGACGGGGTGGCCGGCATCGCGCTGGCGATCGCGGACAGCCCCGACGCGCTGGCGGACCCGGAGCTGTCCGGCTGGCTCGCGGCACGCTCCGGCGAGCTGGCGGGCATCGGTCCGCTCGCCGACGACAGCCTGTGCCACGGGGAGTCGGGGCTGCTCGAACTCCTCGGCCACAGCGCCCTGCCCGCGGCGCGGCCCGCGTGGATGCGCCGGGCCGGGACGCTGCTGGCCTCGGCGGACCGGGCGGGCCCGCAGTGCGGGACGCCCGGCCGCGTACCGCACCCGGGGCTGCTCACCGGGCTCTCGGGGATCGGGCACGGGCTGCTGCGGGCCGGGTTCCCCGACCGGATCGGGTCCGCGCTGCTCCTGCGCCCCTCCGGGGCCCCCTGACCGAACGACGGCTTCGACGACGACCACATCACCACCATCACCATCACCATCACCATCACCATCACCCAGAGGATGAGGCAGAGATGAAGCAGTTCGGCGAATCGGCCCTGCAGGCGTCCGGCGAGATCGCGCACGAGGGCACGCCCGAGCACCCGGCGGGGCAGATCTCCTTGGGGTCCACCGGAGGCCTCGGTGCGCGCGGCAGACTTCTCAGCGCCTCGGAGGGCGAGAGCGGCTACAGCCACGACCTGCCGTGGACCACCATGACGGCCCCGTGGTGAACGGTTCCAGCCAACTCAGCCGCAAATAAGCCGAATTGGCCCGCTGCCGTAGGGGTTGGGGCTCCAGTAACCTGCGGCCATGCGAGCCACTTCGCCGGTCATCGTCGGACGGGACGAGGAGATCGGTCTGCTGAGCAGCGCCCTGGACGCCGTACAACGGCGTTCGGGGCGCGCGCTGTTCCTCCTCGGGGAAGCCGGTATCGGCAAGTCCCGGCTGGTGGGCGAGTGCGCCTACCGGGCGTACGGGCTCGGCATGCCCGTGCTGCGCGGCCGGGCCACCTCGACCGGGCTCGTCGTGCCCTTCCGTCCGCTCGCGGAGGCGCTGGCGTCCCGGTTCCGGGCCGCCGGCACCCCGACCGATCCGGAGCTCGCCCCCTACCACCCGGCGCTGGCCCGGCTGGTCCCGGAGTGGCGCAAGGACGGGTCCCCCGGCTATCCGGAGACGGTCGTGGAGCTGGCCGAGGCCCTGCTGCGGCTGCTGTCCGTGCTGGGCCGGGAGGCGGGCTGCGCGATCCTGCTGGAGGATCTGCACGACTGCGACACGGAGACCGTCGCGGTCGTCGAGTACGTCATCGACAACCTGGCCGATCTGCCCATCCTGTTCCTGGGCACCCTGCGTCCGGAGCCGGGCGCCGCCCTGGACCTCGTACGCTCCGTCGAGCGTCGTCACGCCGCGACCGTACGGGAACTGGGCCCGCTCCGCGACGACCGGGTGCGGGCGCTGACGGGCGCGTGTCTGGAGGCGCGGCCGGAGGAGATACCCGAGTCGGTGCACCGCCGCCTGGCCGAACGCGCGGCGGGCAACCCGTACTTGCTGGAAGTGCTGCTGGCGGACCTGCTGGACACCGGCCGGCTCCGGCGGACGGACGACGGGTGGGAGGCGGTGGAGCAGCCGGGCGGTTCGGTCCCCTCGGACATCGTCCGCAGCTGGGCCCGCAGGCTGGAGCGGCTGGACGAGCCGGTGCGGGACCTCTTACTGGCGTCGGCCACCCTGGGCAGCCAGTTCTCGGTGACGGTGCTCCAGACCGTCACCGGTTTCGAGGACCGGGCGCTGTTCACGCATCTGCGGTCGGCGGTGGAGGCCGGTGTCATCGCCCCGGACGGCGCGGCCCCCGACCGCTACACCTTCCGGCACTCGCTGACCGCCGAGGCCCTGATCTCCTCGCTGGCGCCGGCCGAGCGCGCCTCGCTGGCCCGCCGCGCCGCCGGGGCCATCGAGCACTCGGGGCAGCCGCTGGACGAGGACGGCCGGCAGCTCGTCGCCTCGCTGCAACTGGCCGCGGGCAACCGGGCCGGGGCGGCCCGCCAGTTCGCGGAGGCGGGAAGACGGATGCTCGCTTCGGGGGCGCACGGCTCCGCCGTGGTGCTGCTGGAGCGGGCGCACCCGCTGGCCGCCGAGACCGACCGGGCCGCCGTAGCCGAGTCGTTGGCGGTCGCCCGTGCCGAGGGCGGCGATCTGGACGGCGCACTGGCACTGGCGGACGCGCTGCCGCCGGTTCCGGCGCGTTCCGAGGCCGCCGCCCGGCGCGGCCTGATCCACATCGAGCTCGCCTGGGCCGCGGTCATGGCGGAGCGCACCGCCGACGCGGCGCTCCAGGTCGAGGCGGCCCGGGTCCTGCTGGGCCCGTCGCCGCCGCCGGGCCGCCGGGCCGCGCTCGTGGTGGTCGACGGGTATCTGGCGCTGCTTCCCGGGCACGGTCGAAGGCCCCGGGATCCGGCGGATTCCGAGCGGGCCGTGCGGGAGGCCGCGGAGACCGCCGAGGCCGAGGGGCTGCCCGTGGTGGCCTGTCAGGCCTGGCAGTTGCTGGCGCTGCTGCGGCGCGAGGAGGGCTTCGACGCCGCGGACGCCGCGCTGGAGCGGATGCTGTCGATCTCCACCGAACACGCCCTGCCGGTCTGGCGGGTGGAGGCGCTGGTGCGGCTCGGGGCGAACGCCTTCATGCGGACCGGGGACGCGGCCCGGCTGCTCTCCGCGCGGGCGGCGGCCACCGAGCTGGGGGCGCTGCTGCTGACCCGCACGGTCGACGGGCTGCTCGCGATGAACGCGGTGATGTGCGCCCGGTGGGAGGAGGCGCAGGAGATCATCGACCGCTCGACGGAGGCCAGCGCCCGGGTCGGTGACCGGTCCGCCCACCGTTATCTGCTGCTGGCCGGGGCGACGATGGCCGCGCACCGGGGGCGGCGGCGGGACATGGACCGGGCGCTGGCCTCGTTCCGGCGGGCCGGGGGCGAGCAGTCGCTGCTGGTGCCGCTCCGGTCGGGGCTGTGCCGGGCGTTCGGGGCGCTCCTGGAGGAGGACCGGGAGCGGGCGGCGGCGGGTCTGGACGAGGCGCTGGCCTGGGAGGCCGACCACCCGAGCTACTACTACCTGAGCGGGCGGTACGGGCTGCGCCCGCTGTTGCGGGTGCTGGCGGGCGACGCGGACCGGGCGGAGCTGGCGGAGGCGCGGGCGACTCCCGGGGGGTGTCTCGCCTGGAACCGGCAGTTCCTGGAGCTGGCGGACGCGGTGCTGCTGGGCCGGGAGGGGGATCCGGCCGGGGCGGCCCGGCTGATGGCGTCGTTCGATGTGCGGTCCGCGCCCTTCCCGGTCGCCCGCCACCTGGGCCTGCGGCTGGTCGCGGACGCGGCCCGCGCGGACGGGTGGGGCGAGCCGGTGGCGTGGCTGCGGTCCGCCGAGGAGTACTTCTACGGGGCGGGGGTGCAGCCGGTCGCCTCCGCGTGCCGGGCGGCGCTGCGGCAGGCCGGGGCCAGCGTGGGCCAGCACCGGGGCGGCTGGGACCGGATCCCGTCGCCGCTGCGGGCGGGCGGGGTGACCCCGCGCGAGTACGAGGTGTTCGTGCTGCTGCCGGAGCGGCCCGGGAACCAGCAGATCGCGCGACGGCTGTCCATCTCGCCCCGCACGGTGGAGAAGCACATGGCCAGTCTGCTGAGCAAGACCGGGCGCGCGGACCGGGCCGCGCTGTGCGAGTTCGCCGCCGAGTGCGCCGTCGAACCGGCCTGATGAGGTGAGGTCCGCCCGACTCGGCCCGGGGTGAGGTCCGCCCGAACCCGCACGAGGTGAGGTCCGCCCCAACCCGCCCGGAGTGAGGTCCGCCCGAACCCGCACGGGGCGGGGTCCGC
>NZ_JAAXYC010000378.1 GCF_018619185.1 Streptomyces sp. McG3
GGGGTGACCACGTGGCCGGGGTCCCGGTCCGGCGAGGCGGGGCAACCGAGGCCGGTCTCCGGTACCGGGGCGAGTTCCGGGGCCCGGGGCAGAACGGTCACGGCGCGCTCCAGGGGCGGTAGGCACGGAGAGGGCGGTACGGGAACGGTGACGGTGGGGCCGGGCCGCGGAAGGCCGGTCGCGGCACCGGCGAGCCGGGCGAGCAACGCGTCGGCCTCCACCGGCACCCCGGCGACGACGAGTTCGCCCACCGCGAGGCACAGGTGCCGCAGGCTCGTGTCGCCCGGGGTGTCCAGGGCGACGGCCACGTGCTCCCGGTCGCCGAGCACCCGTTTGATCCAGCCGGTGCACAGCCTCCGCGGGCCGTGCTCCACGAAGACCCGGACACCGTCCGCCCACGCCTGTTCGATCGTGGCCGCGAAGTCGATCGTGCCGAGCCCCTGAGCGGTGAGCGCCTCGGCCGCCCGCTCGGACGTCGGCCGGTACGCCCGGCCGGAGGCCCCGCTGTAGAAACGAACGCCGGGCACCTCGACCGTGGGACGGCGGTGGGCCTCGTGCCACACCTCCCGGACCTCCGCCAACTCCGGTGCGTGGGCAGCCATGTCGTAGTCCAGCTCGATCGCCCGGTCGACGCCGATCCTGGCCACGACGGCCGCGCACGCCCGGGACTCACCGCCGATGACGCAGACCCCGGGCGCGTTCACCGCCATCAGGTGGACCGCCCGCTCCCCGGCGAGCGCCGCTCGAACTGCCGCCAGGGGCGCGGCGATCAGCCGGCTCGACCACCGGTCGCCACGGATGCCCCGCTGCCGCCAGTAGCGCCGGACCGCCCGCAGCTCGCCCGCGAGTTCCGTGGTGAACAGACCGCTGTCCCGGGTCGCTTCATAGAGCCCCGAGGCGTCCGGCCAGGCTCCCAGCGCGACCAGCGCCGTCGACTCGCCCGAGGAGTACCCGATCGCGGCGTCCGGCCGCAGTCCGAGCACCTCGCGGCTGAACACGGTGTGGAACGCGGCCAGTTCGGCGACGGCCCAGATCTGGCCGAGGACCCCGGGCTCGGTCCCGGCCCGCAGGCGCGCCCCCATCGCCCCATGTTGCTCACGGACCCGCTCGCCCAGCGACGGCAACGCGAGGGCCAGCTCATGGCCCATCCCCGGGTACGCGGCCGAGCCGTTCGTGTACACGAAGGCGGTCTGCCCGACGACCGGCCCGTCCCGGTACAGGACGTCCGCCGGGCGGGCCCCGCCCTCCGTCAGCCAGCGGCGGGCCGCTGCCCCGCGCTCCTGCCACGTGGTGTCGCCGTCGACCACGAAGGCCAGCCGGGCCGGGCCGGCCGAGGACTCCCTGCCGGCCTCCAGCGCGCCCAGCACCGCCCGGCGGTCGGCCCCCGAGTAGACGTGCAGGCGCGGGGCGGGGCCCCGCAGCCACGGGCGGGCGTCCCCCGCGCGCAGCCGTACGCCGGCGGCCGGCCCCTCCAACGGCGTGACCACGGCCCGTGCGGTGTGGGCGACGGCCGCGGTGTCCGCCGGTCCTCCGGTGCGGGGTACCGCGCGGTGCTGGAGCGAGAGCGCCGCGACCGCGACGGAGACCAGCCCGGACGCGGCATGAGCACGCCCGAAGGAGGCCGCCGGATCGAAGACCGCGTCGGGTCCGTCGCCGATGACCATGTCGCTTTCGCCGGTGGCCTCTTCGTCCAGCAGGGCCAGGACGCTGTCGCCGTCCCTGCGAGCGGCGTCCAGGGACTTGAGGACCAGGATGACGGCCGCGTCCCCGGGCTCCTCGTCCCGGCCGAGATCCCGCAGGGCGGCCCGGTGAACCGCCTCGCAGGACAGGTCGGTGGCGCCGACGAGGGCGGCGTCGGCCTCCCCCGACCGGATGGCCCGAGCCGCGATCCCCAGCGCCACCAGCCCGGACGCCTCCTCCGCCGACACCGTGAACCCGGGTCCTGCCAGGTCGAGTTGGGTGCTGATGCGGTTCGCCGCGAGGTTCGGCATGCTGCCCACCACGCCCTCCGCCGTCATGGCCGGGGTGAACGCATCCCGGGCGAGGTCCGCCGACGCCGCGCCGACCGGCGTCCCCGACTGCTCCAGCCAGTGCGGAATCCGCCAGCGCGCGCCCGCGCGGGCCACCTCGGGGTCCACCCCCGTACCGACGACCACCATGGTCCGCTCGCGGGGCAGGCTCACCGCCCGGGCGGCCTCCCGGGCGGCCTCCAGCACCAGGAGCTGATGACGTACGGTCCGCTCCAGGGCCAGCGGCGGGAAGCACAGGTCCGTCAGCTCCACGGCGATCTCCGCGACGGGGCCACGCCGTTCGCCGCCCAGCACCGCCCGGCGGAAGTCCTCCAGCGACGTCCCCTCGCCGACCCGGGCTCCGACGGCGACGATCGCCACCGGCGTACGGTCGCCCGGTTCGGCGGTTGCCGGAGCGGGGTCCGGGGCCTCGGCGGCCGTTCCGGCGTACCGGGCGGCGGTTCGCGTCCGGGTCACGGCGGGTGGGGGAGGGCAGTCCGGGGCGTCGACGATCAGATGGGCGTTGGTCCCGCCGAACCCGAAGGCGCTGACCGCCGCCCTGCGCGGCCCCGCCCACTCCTCGGCCGCGGCCAGCACCCGCAACGGCGTGCCCGCCAGTACGTCCAGCGGTCGTCCGGCGCCGAGCGTCGCCGGACGCACCCCCGCCCGCATCGCACCGAGCACCTTCAGCAGTCCCGCCACACCCGCGGAGGCCAGCAGATGCCCGATGTTCGATTTCGCCGAACCGATGGGAAGGTCCTCAGCGGCCCCGAAGACCCGGGCCATGCCGCGTGCCTCCACCGCGTCCCCGACCGGTGTCCCCGTGGCGTGGCACTCGACGAGCGACACCGACTCGGGAGCGACGCCCGCCCTCTCGTAGGCCAGGCGCACGGCCCGTACCTGACCCTCCTCCGACGGGCTGATCAACCCGGAACCGCGTCCGTCGTTCGACAGCCCCACGCCGCGGATCACACCGAGCACGGGCAGGGCGGCGGCGCGGGCGTCGGACAGCCGTGTCAGGGCCACGAACCCGGCGCCCTCGCCGTGCACCAGCCCGTCCGCGTCCCGGTGGAAGGGACGGCTGCGCCCCGTGCGGCTGGTCGCTGACAGCCCGCAGAACCCCACGTGCAGGTAGAGGGGGTCGGGGCGGCTGACCGCACCGGCCACCATCAGATCCGCCGTGCCGTCGTGCAGCCGGTCGCACGCCAGCTTGATCGCGTACAACGAGGACGCACAGGCGGCGTCGAGGGACCACGCCCCCGCCCCGAGCCCGAGCGCGCGGGCCGCGAGCCGGGCGGGCAGCCCGGAGGAGAACCGGTTGCGGGCATCGGGCCGGGTCCGCCGCTCACCCGCCAGCAGGGCGTCGCGGAGCGGGGGGCGTTGCGCGGACAGCCATACGTGTTCGGCGAAGGCCGCCCCGGCGGGCGTGGGGTACGACAGGTTCCCCAGCACCAGCCCTCCACGCGGCAGCGGACCCGTGTGTCCCGCCTCGGTGAGCGCCTGCCGTACCCCGTAAAGGACCCAGTGGAAGAGCGGGTCCAGCGCTGCGATCCGCTCCGGGGCGAGGGGGAGGCCGGCCGGGTCGAAGACGGACTCGAACCCGTGGACGTAACCGCCGACGTCCGTCCAGGTGCGGTCGAGGTGATCCTCCACCGAACCCATGGCCCACCGCCGCGGCAGCCGCCACCGGCCCTCCGGGGCGGCCGACAGGCTCGTGCGGCCGGCGGCGATGTTCTCCCAGAACGTGTCAGGGTCCAGCGCGCCGGGCAGCACACAGCCCCGGCCGACGACGGCGATCGGTTCGAAACGCATACGGGTCTCACTTCACGGCGGGGCGGGGCGGATGGGACCAGGACGACGGGGCCGGGCGAGTCGGGGTGCGGAGGGAGGGACGGGGTCAGGAGGGGCGGAGGACGAGCTCGACACCGATCAGCTCCACCCGGACGGACCCGTCGGCGTCGATCAGCGCCGCGTCGCAGCGCGCCCCGGTGTCGTGCGCCTTCCGTCCCCGCACCACACAGCGCACGGCGCCGTCCACCGGGCCGCGCCGGTGCACCCTGCACTCGGCGACGGCCATCGGCAGCGTCGCCGCCCCGAGCACCTTCTCGGCCCAGAGCAGGGCGAGTTGGAGCGCGCCGTCCACGGCCGCCGCATCGAGCGGCCCGTGCTCGTCCGCCCAGCCCAGGGTCCGCAGGCCCGCGACGGTCGCCTCCGCCCCGTGCTCCGACACCCCGCGCACCGTGCGCAGGGCGTGGAACCGGGGGCCGTGGAAGAGGACCTCCCCGTCATAGGGCGTGGCCCGGTCGAGAGGCTTCAGTCCGTCCGGGGTGTCCCACGAGGTCGCGTCGGGCTCCCCGGCCCCGGTGTCCAGCACGGCCCGGAAGTGCGCCAGGCCGTCCTCGCCCCGCAGCTCCGCGTCCAGACCCGACGGTGAACCGGGCGCACCCCGGCTGCCGAGCACGGTGAGCCGGTGACCCGGGGCGCCCAGTTCCGGCAGGGCGTACTTCTTGTACACCCGCAGATCACGCAGGACGAGCCGCCCGGCGGCCGGCAGCCAGGCCGTGGCCGCGCCCGCGAACCAGTTCAGGACCAGGGCCACGGGCAGCACCGGAACACCGGCGGGCGCGTGGTCGGCCAGCTGCGGCAGGACGTCCGAGCGGACCAGCACCTGTGCGCGCCGCGGGTCGCCCGCCGGGGCCAGGGCGGCCGGATCGTCTCCCGCCGCCAGGACCACGCGGGCCTCACCGGCGACACCGTCCACCTCGGCCGTGAAGGCCGCGGCTCCCTGGGCCAGCGGGATGAGCGGAACCCCGGACCGGCCGAAGTGTGCGGCCAGCGCCGGGGTGACCATGCCGCCCTGCCAGGGTCCCCAGGCCACACACCGCACCAGGCAGCCGGGCCGACGGACCTGCTCGGCCGACGCGACCTGGTGGAGGACCTCATTGGCCATCGCGTAGTCGCTCTGCCCCGCGTTGCCGAACACGGCGGCCACCGACGAGAACAGGAGCATCGTGTCCAGCGGATCGTCCGCCGTCGCCGCCAGCAGCGCCCGCAGACCGTCCACCTTCGTGGCCATGACCGACTCGGCCTGCTCCTCGGTCCTGTCGACGATCCGCTTGTCGGCCAGCACCCCCGCACCGTGGACGATGCCGGTGACCGGCCCCCACGTCTCGCGCACGGTGTGCAGAGCGGCCGCGAGCGCGTCGCCGTCGCGGACGTCCACCCGGATGTACCGGACGGGTGATCCGGCGGCCTCCAACTCCGCGAGCGTCGAGCGCACTTCGCGCGCGGCCAGGATCTCCCGGGCCCGCTCCGCGATCCGGGCGGGCGAGGAGTCCGCCGCGTCCGGGGCACGCTCCGCGAGCAGCCGGGTGAGCGCCGGTCCGTCGGTGGCCGACGCCAGCCCGGCCGGCTCGGCGGTCAGCTCCGTCCTCCCGAGCAGCACGATCCGCGGACGGTGGGTCCTGGCCAGGTCGAGCAGGGCCGCCGCGGTCACCCCGCGGGCCCCTCCGGTGGCCACGATCACGGAAGCACCGGAGATCCGCCGGGCGCCGGCGGGCGTGACGGGCGCGGGCACCATCCGCGGGAGGGCGCGCCTGCCGTCCGCGCGGAGGCCCACCTCCGGATCGGCCCCGCCCTCGAACAGCTCCCCGACGATCGCTTCGGCGAGCTCCTCGTCGTCCCGGCCGCCCCGCTCGCAGTCGACGACCCTGACCGAGGAGTCCGGCCACTCCTTCGCCGCGGTCCTGGCCAGACCGGCGACCCCGCCCAGCCACGCCCGGCCGGGCGCGTGACCTCCGAGCCCGAAGTCGCCCCCGGTGTCCTGGACGGTCACGAACAGCCCGCCGCCCCCGGCCGCCCGTGGCGCCACCGCGCGCGCCGCGCGGAGCGCCGACCGGTGGACCTCCCGCGCCTCCTCCGGTGTACCGCCCGCGGTCAGTCCGCCGAGGTGGACGACACCCCGGGCGCCCTCGGGTACGTCCGCCACGGCGCCGGCGGCCACGCCGCGTTCCACCAGCTTCCGGGCCACCAGGCCGACGACCGAGCACCCGCCGGGGCCCCCGCCGGTCACCGCGACGGGCCCGTCCAGCAGTCCCGCCGTGGTCAGCCCGGACACGGGCGACTCCACCAGGCGCGGCACCAGCCGCGTCAGCGGCGTACGTTCATCCGCCCTGTCGTCCGGGGCGTCCGGGGCGTCCGGGGCGGGCACCTCGCGGAGGGCCGGGGCCCCGGCCGCCACGGAGTGCTGCCCGGCCCGGGCATCCGGCTCCGGGGGCCCGGGAGGCCGTGGGCCGCCGGTGAGCGTCTCGACGATCTCGCGCAGCGTACGGAGCTTGCCGAGCTGCCCGGGGTCCCCGGTCGCCACGTCGCCCACCTGCCGGCGCACCGCCGACAGGATCTCGACGCGCTTGATGGAGTCGACGCCCAGATCGGCCTCCAGCTCCATGTCCATGTTGAGCATGGCGGTGGGATAGCCGGTGAGGCGGGCCACCACCGACAGGAGCAACTCCTCCAGCTCCGAAGGCGACAGGGACACCGAGCCGTTGACGGGAGCGTCGTCCACGGGAGCGGCAGTCGTCTCCGGCGCGGGGAAAGGCACCGCCGGGGCCGGCT
>NZ_JAAXYC010000037.1 GCF_018619185.1 Streptomyces sp. McG3
CGCCCCACCCGGCACGGGAAGGGCCCCGGTCACCACGATGGTGACCGGGGCCCTTTCCATGTGCCCGCGCGCGAACTGCTCCGTGTGCCCGCCGCGCGAGCGGCTGTTCCTCAGCCGCTCAGCGCAGCTCGACCGGCTTGGTGCGGTCCTTGTCGACCTTCTCCGTACGCTCCAGCTCGCCCCACACGATGTACCGGTACTTCGAGGTGTAGACCGGGGTGCAGGTCGTCAGCGTGATGTAGCGGCCGGGCTCCTTGACGCCCGACTCCTCCGGGACCGGCTGGATCACGTCGACGTTGAACTTCGACGTCTCGGGGAGCTTCTTGTAGACCTTGTAGACGTACCAGGTGTCCTTGGTCTCGAAGACGACCGGATCACCGTTCTCCAGCTTGTGGATGTTGTGGAACTTCGCGCCGTGCCCGTCGCGGTGCGCGGCCAGCGTGAAGTTGCCCTCGTCGTCCCAGGGGAGGCCCGACTCGACCGGGTCCGTGTAGTAGCCCGCGATGCCGTTGTTCAGGGTCTCGGGGTCGGTGCCCTTCTTGACCAGCACCTCGCCGTTCTTCATGGCGGGCACGTGCAGGAAGCCGATGCCGTCCTTGGTGTCCAGGGCGCCCGGTCCGTCCGCCCATTTGCTGCGGACCGTGTCGCCCTGCTTGTCGGCCTCGCGGTCGGCGAGCACATTGGTCCACCACAGGGAGTACGCGACGAAGAGCGCGAGCACCAGGCCCGCGGTGATCAGCAGTTCGCCGAAGAGGCTGACGGCCGTCGCGACGGGGTGGCGGCCTCGCGGGCGCGCCGGGGGCGGGGCCGCGGAGGTGTCGGCCCGCTCGTCGTGCTCGGTCCTCGCTGCCACCGCACCGTCCCTGTCGTGAGGATGTTCAGCCGACGAGCGCGTCGGGCTTTCCCTGGCTGCGCGGCCGTTCGTCGACCATCTTGCCCCAGACGATCAGCCGGTAGGTACTCGTGAATTCCGGGGTGCAGGTCGTCATCGTGAGGTACCGGCCGGGGCCCTCGAACCCGGACCCCACCGGTACCGGCTCGATCACCGAGATGTTGGACGGCGCGGTCTGCGGGAGGACGCTGGCCATCTCGTACGTGTAGTACGCGTCCTGCGTCTCGACCACGATCGGGTCGCCGGGTTCGAGCTTGTTGATGTAGCGGAACGGCTCGCCGTGGGTGTTGCGGTGGCCGGCCACCGAGAAGTTTCCCTGCTTGTCGGAGGGCATCGCCGTCTTGAGCCTGCCCTCGCCGTAGTGGCCGAGCATCCCCCGGTCGAGCACCTTCTCCTTGTCGATGCCCTCGGCGATCGGGGCGACGACGTCCAGCTTGGGGATGTGCATGATCGCGAAGCCCTGGCCGGGTGCGAACACCCCGGGCTTCCGCTCGCCGTTGGCCCACTCGTCCTGGATCCGGTTGGTCTCCTTGCCGGCGATCTGTTCGGCCCGGATGTTGGTCCACCAGAGCTGGTAGGTGACGAACAGCAGCATCAGGACGCCCAGCGAGATGAACACCTCGCCGACCACCCGGCTGGCGACGACCGCCGGGCTGTCCTTGGCCGCCTTTGCCGCGCGCCGGGCCTCCATCCGGGACATCGGGGCGGCCGGGGCGGCCTGTTCGGCGACCGGTTCCGGGCGCCGGCGGCCGCGCCCCTTGGCCGCCCGCCGCCGCTCGGCCCGCCCACCGGAGGGAGGCGGACCGGGGCGGGAAGCCGGCTCGGGATCGGGCTCGGCCGGAATGCGGCTGATGACTTCGGTGCGCGGCTCGGCGGGCCCCCCGCCGACCGCGGTCATGACTTCGGTGCGCGGCTCGGCGGGAAGGTCCGGGGCCGGGGCCCGCCCCTCGGGCGGAGCTATGCGCGCAGACGGCTCCTGGGGCCCGTACCAGTCGCGCTGGTACCCGGCGGGGTCGTACCACTCGTTCGGGGCTCCCTGGGGCTGCTGAGGCCCTTGGTGAGGCGTGTAACCGCCCCCGTGCGACGAGGCCGCCGCCGGTACGTGCCCGAGCACGGGCTCCGGTACGGGCCCGGGCGTGGGCGCCGGTGCGGATTCCGACGCTCCGGGGCCCGGTGCGGACGCCGGCCCGGGTCCCGGCCCTGGGCCGTCCGTCCCCGGTCCGCCCGGGATGTTGTCCGCCCGGAACCACGGCGAGGCGTGCCCGCCGGGCAGCGGATCGCTGAGCGGATCCGCGAGGCCGTCCACCGCCGCCACGAACGCGCCGTCGGCCCCGTACGCCCCTTGCGGGTGAGGGCCCTCCGGTCCGGCCTCGTGCCCGGGGTGGCCCACGGTCACGCGGCGGCCTTGCCCACCACCGGCGCGAGCCCCGCCGACCGCGCGACGGCCCCCTGGTCTCCGCACTGCTCCAGCCAGTTGGCGAGCATCAGGTGGCCGTGTTCGGTGAGCACCGACTCGGGGTGGAACTGCACGCCCTCGACCGCCCGGTCACGGTGACGCAGCCCCATGATGATGCCGTCCGCCGTGCGGGCGGTGACCTCCAGCTCCGGGGGCAGCGCGCCGGGTTCGGCGGCGAGCGAGTGATAGCGCGTCGCGGTGAAGGGGGACGGCAGTCCGGCGAAGACGCCCTTGCCCTCGTGCGTCACGGGCGAGGTCTTGCCGTGCAGCAGCTCGGGGGCCCGGTCGACGACGCCGCCGTACGCGACCGCCATCGACTGCATCCCCAGGCAGACGCCGAAGACCGGGATACCGGTGTCCGCGCAGTGGCGGACCATCTCGACGCAGACGCCGGCCTGCTCGGGCGTTCCGGGACCGGGTGAGAGCAGGACCCCGTCGAAGCCGTCCTGCGCGTGGGCGGGGGTCACCTCGTCGTTGCGCAGCACCTCGCACTCGGCGCCGAGCTGGTAGAGGTACTGGACGAGGTTGAAGACGAAGCTGTCGTAGTTGTCCACGACGAGGACGCGTGCGCTCACTGGTCTGCTCCTGCTCCACCGGCGCTCTCGCCGTCGACGGTCACATCACCGAACGGAAGCAGCGGCTCCGCCCAGGGGAACACGTACTGGAACAGCGCGTAGACGACCGCCAGAACCAGCACGAGCGAGATGACACCCCGCACCCATGCGTTGCCCGGCAGATGCCGCCAGATCCAGCCGTACATGCTGACCCCTCCATTCGGTACCCGCCCCAGACTAGAGGGCCGCGGCCGGGGAGGGGGTCAGCTGTGGAAAAGCGTGGACAAGCACCGTCAGCCGGAAAGCTCCAGCGGCCTTCCGTCGCTCACCGGACGCGTGGCGTCCAGATGCGCCCAGGCGATCAGCCGGTGGCTGCTGCCCCATTCCGGCTCGCACGTGGTGAGCGTCAGATAGCGTCCGGCGCCCTCGAATCCGGAACCGCGGGGCACCGGGTCGACGACGGCCGTATCGGTGGGCACGGTCCGGTACGGCTTCTTCGCGACGCGGTACGTGAACCAGGTCGTGCCGTCGTTCACGACCACCGCGTCCCCGGGGCGCAACCGCGGGAAGTCCTTGAAGGGGTCGCCGTACGTCCGCCGGTGCCCGGCCACCGCGAAGTTGCCCGTGTCACCGGGGCGGGCCGTTCCGCTGTAGTGCCCGAGCCCCTTCTGCAGGGTCGCGACCGCGGTGTTCTCCAGGACGGGCCACTCCCAGTCGGCGCCGAAGCGCGGGATGTGCATCGTCGCGAAGGGCTTTCCGGCGCGGTACGGGACCGGTCGCGGGTCCGGGGTCTTCGAGGGGGACGTCTCCGGGGAGGCGGGCGGCGGGGCCGGCGCCACGGGCTCCTGGGCCCACTGGCTCCGGAGGGTGTCGATCTCGCCCTCGGCCGCGTCGGCCGCCTTCACACCGGTCCAGAAGAGGAAGTAGACGACGAAGAGGATGATCAGCGCACCCACGGTGATGCAGAGTTCGCTGAAGGTTCTGACGACGAGTCGCACCGACACCGGACGGCCTCCCCGGGGCTCAGCTCGGGCTCACTCCACAGGCTGTGCGTAGTGGAGATCCACTGTGCCCGAGTACCCGGGAAGAGTCACCGCCTCGTTCTCGTCGACTTTCCAGCCCAGCCCGTACGCCTTCACGTACAGCAGGTAGTTCTGGATCGCGGTGGAGTCGTTGAGCGCCTGCTTGAGCTTGCCCGGGTCGCCGACCGCGGTGACCTTGTACGGCGGGGAGTAGACGCGGCCCTGGAGGATGAGCGTGTTGCCCACGCAGCGAACGGCGCTGGTGGAGATCAGCCGCTGGTCCATCACCTGGATTCCCCGCGCCCCGCCCTGCCACAGCGCGTTCACCACGGCCTGCAGGTCCTGCTGGTGGATGACCAGGTCGTTGGGCTGGGGCTCGGGGTAGCCGGGGTTGGCGGTGGCGTCGGGGGGCGCGTCGTCGAGCGTCACGCTGACGGAGTCGCCACTGATCTTCGTGGTGCCGGCCGCCTTCTCCAGTGCCTTCAGCCGGGCGTCCTCGGCCTTGGTGGAGCCGTCGTCGCGCTGGGCGAGGGCGTCGACGTCCGCGCGGGCGCCGGCGACCGCGTCGTTCAGCTCGCCGTTGTTCTCGCTGCGCTCCCTGATCAGGTCGGAGAGCTTGAGCAGGGAGGAGTCGCTGCGCAGATTGGTGCCCTTGGCGGTGTTGGCGCTGGTGACGAAGATGAGTCCGGCCAGGGCGAAAACCGCAGCGGTGAGGCCCCGGACCGCCCACGCGGAGGTGCGCCGGGCCGGGCCTTCTGGGGAGTCGGCGGAATTGCTCAACGTACCCTTATCTCATCAGGCGCCAGAGAAGCACTACGCTAACGGACGCTCGGGGGAGGCAGCATTCCCCCTGGCACCCGCCCCCGGCGCCCGCCACAGATCCCTGCGCGGTCACGCAGCGCATCGACAGGAGAGTCCCTCGTGCCGAAGTCACGTATCCGCAAGAAGGCCGACTTCACGCCGCCCCCGGCGAAGCAGGCAACGACCATCAAGCTGACCAACCGCAGTTGGGTCGCTCCGGTGATGCTGGCCCTGTTCCTCATCGGGCTGGCCTGGATCGTGGTGTTCTACGTGACCGAAGGTGATCTTCCGGTCGACGCCCTGGGCAACTGGAACATCGTGGTCGGCTTCGGCTTCATCGCCGGCGGTTTCGCCGTGTCGACGCAGTGGAAGTGACGACCACTTCCGCGCAAGCCTTGCCCTGAGTTACCCACAGAGTTATCCACAGTCGGGGGAAAAGGTCAGACGATCTGTGGATAACCTCCGCTCATGTTGACGCCGGTGTGACCGCAGCCTCCCTCGTCGAGGGGGGCTGCACCCCGTTGTCCAGGCGGAAAGACCCAGCTCAGCGACGAGGGGAACGCATGTTCCTCTTGCCATGCACAAGATTCTGCGCACACTGTGGACAACTTCGGTCGGCCTGGGGGTGGAGACCCCCTGTTCCGCCCGGAATCCGGCTCGTCCGGCTCAGGTGAGGGACATCGTGCGGGCGACGACGATCCCGACGGACGCCAGCAGGACGAGCGCGCACACACCGGCCTGCACCGCCGTACGCCGCTCGCGCGGGGCGTGAACCATGCCGATGGCGATGGCGACGCCCGCGATCAGACCGCCGATGTGCGCCTCCCAGGCGATGCCGCCCCAGGTGAAGGTGAAGACCATGTTGATCGCCAGCAGCACCAGCACCGGACGCATGTCGTAGTTCATCCGGCGCATCAGGACAGCGGTGGCTCCGAAGAGACCGTAGACCGCGCCGGACGCGCCCAGCGAAGGCTGGTTCTGCGCGGCGAGCAGATAGGTGAGGGCGCTGCCCGCGAGACCGGACAACAGATAGAGCGCGAGATAGCGGGAGCGGCCGAGCGCGGCCTCCAGCTGTCCGCCGAGCCACCACAGCCCCAGCATGTTGAACCCGATGTGCACCACTTCCTCGTGCAGGAACATCGAGGTCACCAGGCGGTACCACTGGCCCTCGGCGACGCCTTCGATCGATCCGGGCGGCGGGCTCGGGTCCCATGCCCGCCCGAGCAGCGTCAGATCGCCCACCAGCGCGGGACGGACGGAGACCAGGAGGAAGACGGCCAGATTGATGCCGAGCAGGATCTTGGTGACCAGGCGCGGATCGGCGGCCACCGAGCCCCCCGCCAGCGTCCGCGGCCGACTGGCCGCCGGGTGGTGCCCGGTGCCCGAGCCCTGGCGTACGCAGTCGGGGCACTGGAAGCCGACCGAGGCGCTGACCATGCACTCGGGACAGATGGGCCGCTCGCAGCGCGTACAGCTGATGCCGGTCCCGCGGTCGGGGTGGCGGTAGCAGGTCGGCGTCGGCACACCGCTTCCCGCGGCGGCACGGTCCCCCGGCGGCTGCTGGTCCATCGGTCCTGGCCTGCCTCTCGGTCCTCGTCGCTCGGCGGCGCGAACAGGGCCGCCCCGCTGGTCCGCTATGTATCAGTACGGACGGGCAGGGCGGTTGGTTCCCGCGAGGGGTGTCCGACGGACTCCCGGGGAATCGGCGGGAGCGGACGTCAGCGGGTCTCGACGACCACGGACTCGATCACCACGTCCTGCAGCGGACGGTCGGTGCGCGGATTGGTCGGGACGGCCGCGATGGCGTCGACGACCTTGCGGCCGGACTCACCGGACACCTCACCGAAGATGGTGTGCTTGCCGGTCAGCCAGGCGGTGGGGGACACCGTCAGGAAGAACTGCGACCCGTTCGTCCCCGGGCCCGCGTTCGCCATGGCCAGCAGATACGGCTGCGTGAAGCCCAGCTCCGGGTGGAACTCGTCGGGGAACTTGTAGCCGGGGCCGCCGGTGCCGTTGCCCAGCGGATCGCCGCCCTGGATCATGAAACCGCTGATGACGCGGTGGAAGACGGTGCCGTCGTACAACCGGTCCGTGGATTTCTCGCCGGTCTCCGGGTTGACCCACTCGCGCTGCCCGGTGGCCAGCTCGACGAAGTTCCGGACCGTCTTGGGCGCGTGGTTCGGCAGGAGCCGGATCTCGATGTCGCCCTGACTGGTCTTCAAGGTGGCGTAAAGCTGCTCGGCCACGGTCTGCCTTCCTTCGTCCTTCACCTGACGTCACATCCATCGCTGACGTCCGCCGATCCTCCCACGGACCGGGAAACGTGCGGCCGGATGCCGGACGAAACGGCGCGTTCGGCACCGAACCATGGCATTGTCGTCGGCACACTTCACATGAACCGTTTTGGCCGCATACGCCGCATGACCCGGATGCCCGTCCCGCATGCCGGGCATCGAGGCAACAGGCATGATTTTGAACTGGGCGGACAGGCGGAGTACCTACCCGCCACCAAGGAGGAGGATCTCGTGACCCGCATCGACAGCGTGCGCGCCGCAACCGACTCGGCGAAGGACAGCGCGCAGCACGCCGCGGAAGTGGTGGCGCCTTACGCCGACACAGCCAAGAAGCAGGCGGCCCACTACGCGCACGAGGCTCGTACGCAACTCGCGCCGAAGGTGACGAAGGCCGCCAAGCAGGCCCGTGTCCAGTACGCGTCCCACCTCGCACCTCGCCTCGAACAAGCCCGTACGCACGTACCGCCCAGGGTCGACGAGGCCGCGCACCGCGCCGCGGTCTCCACCCGTAAGGCCGCACGGAGCGCCGCCGACTACACCGCCCCCCGCGTCGAGCACGCCCGTGCGGTGGCCCTGCCCGTCGCCGAGCAGGCTTCCGCCCGCAGCGCGGCCGCCCTCGCGGCGCTGCGCACCCAGGTGACGGCCAAGGAGATCCAGAAGCTGGCCAGAAAGCACCAGCGGCGCGCCAAGGCCGGCCGGACCGCGAAGGGGTTCCTGGTGCTGGGCGTCCTGGCCGGCGGCGCCTATGCCGCCTGGCGCTGGTGGGACAAGCAGGCCAACCCGGACTGGCTGGTCGAGCCGCCCGTCGCCACCGAGGTGGGTGACGAGCGTTCGCCGCTCAGCTCGGTCGACGGCAGCGCCCGGGCCGACCTCGACCCGGAGGTCAAGGCCAAGCAGGCCGAGGCCGAGGGCGACACCCCCGGACTCGACGACAGGCCCTGACCCGGGGCGCCCCGGGCGTACCCCTGAGAGAACGGACGCGGCTGCGGTAACCGCCCTGGCGGTTACCGCAGCCGCGTCCGTTCGTGTGTCCCCGCCCCGCCGTAAGAAGCCGGCGGGGCCCCGCTCACCGGCGACTACCGGCTCACGGCGAAGCGCATCAGGGCCTGCTCGTCGCCCTGCTTGATCTTCCCGGTCTCGTTGATCACCTGGAGCTTCCAGCCGGCGCCCTCGCGGATCGCCTTGGCCACGGCGACGCCGTTGTCCTGGGTGAGCATGCTCGGCCAGATGTCGGCGACCTGCTGCGTGCTGCCGCCCGTCGCGTCGTACACCTTGAAGCTGATGTTGCGCGCGTTGCTGAACGCGCTGCGCTTCTTGTACGCGGCGGCGATGAAGACGATCGCCGTGATGTTCGAAGGAATCTTGGCGAACTCGACGGTCACCGTCTCGTCGTCACCGTCACCGTGCCCGGTCTGGTTGTCCCCGCTGTGCACCAGCGAGCCGTTGCCCAGCGGGTCCAGCGAGTCCAGACCTGCCAGCCGCACCGGGTCCCCGCCCTGCAGCGCGATGGCGATCAGGTCGAGGTCCGTACCGGCCTTCTGCCGGAGCTTCCCCATCAGGCCGCCGCTGCTCCCGACGGTGGGGTCCCAGGACGCCCCGATGGACAGATGGGTCACCCCACCCAGGTCGGCCGGGCCGTCTTCCTTCGTCAACGTGATCATGCCTGAGTCCTTTTGTGGCTCGACTGTTTACGTATGAAGTGTGCCTGGTACCTCCGCCACGCGTCCCCGGAGGAAGCGCGCCGGGAACGAGAAAGACCCCCCTGAACCGCGTTACCGCAGTTCAGGGGGGTCCTGGGATGTGGAGCCTAGGAGATTCGAACTCCTGACATCTGCCTTGCAAAGGCAGCGCTCTACCAACTGAGCTAAGGCCCCGGGCCACAACGAACGAGGGCAACGTCCAGCACGTCCGTGCCAGGGCTACCGTCGCAGACCAGAGTACCGGGTGACCCCCGTAATCCTGCAAAAGGATAGGGACTCCCCGTGGACGACCACGCTCCGTAAGATGCTCGCAAGGTTCGCAGCAGCGAAGCGGCAGCGATGGGGAGACGCCATGGACGCAGCGCAACAAGAGGCGACGGCAAGAGCCAGAGAGCTTCAACGCAGTTGGTACGGAGAGCCGTTGGGGGCGCTCTTCCGCCGGCTGATCGATGATCTCGGCCTGAACCAGGCCCGGCTGGCCGCTGTTCTCGGGCTCTCCGCCCCGATGCTCTCCCAACTGATGAGCGGCCAGCGGGCCAAGATCGGGAATCCCGCGGTGGTCCAGCGCGTCCAGGCCCTCCAGGAGCTGGCCAGCCAGGTGGCCGACGGCAGCGTCAGCGCGGGCGAGGCCACCGACCGCATGGAGGAGATCAAGAAGTCGCAGGGCGGGTCGGTCCTGACCGCCACCGGCCAGACCACCTCCACGGGCGGCGCTCCCACCGTCCGCCGCGTGGTGCGCGAGATCCAGTCCCTGCTGCGGTCGGTCGCGGCCGCCGGCGACATCATCGATGCCTCGGACGCCCTCGCCCCGACCCACCCGGAGCTGGCAGAGTTCCTCAAGGTGTACGGAGCGGGACGCACCGCGGACGCGGTCGCGCACTACGAGGGGCACCAGAGCTAGCGGCTCCGGACCACGACGGACGACGGAGCCAGGGCACGCGCGCACCGTGCGACGCCCTGGTACCGGCAGGCCACGGGTCCGGACACGGGCCGCGGCAGACGCCGCGGCACCACAGGAACGGGGAGCGGGCGCAGCACAATGGGTGAGGTCTTCGCTGGTCGGTACGAGCTGATCGATCCGATCGGACGGGGCGGGGTCGGCGCCGTCTGGCGCGCCTGGGACCACCGCCGCCGCAGGTACGTCGCGGCCAAGGTGCTCCAGCAGAGCGACGCGCACACGCTGCTGCGCTTCGTCCGCGAACAGGCCCTTCGCATCGAGCACCCGCATGTGCTGGCCCCGGCCAGCTGGGCCGCCGACGACGACAAGGTCCTGTTCACCATGGACCTGGTGAGCGGCGGCTCGCTCGCCCATGTCATCGGCGACTACGGCCCGTTGCCCCCGCGCTTCGTCTGCCTGCTGCTGGACCAGCTGCTCTCCGGGCTCTCCACGGTGCACGCCGAAGGGGTGGTGCACCGCGACATCAAGCCCGCCAACATCCTGATGGAGGCGACCGGAACGGGCCGTCCGCATCTGCGCCTCTCCGACTTCGGCATCTCGATGCGCAAGGGCGAACCCCGGCTGACCGAGACCAACTACGTGGTCGGTACGCCCGGTTACTTCGCCCCCGAGCAGATGATGGGCGCCGAGCCCGACTTCCCCGCGGACCTCTTCGCGGTCGGCCTGGTCGCGCTCTACCTCCTCCAAGGCCAGAAGCCCGACTCCCAGGCGCTGGTGGAGCACTTCGCCGCGCACGGCACCCCGAGCGCCCCGAACGGCGTTCCCGAGCCGCTGTGGCAGGTTCTCGCCGGGCTGCTCCAGCCGGACCCGCACGCCCGGTTCCGGACCGCGACGGGCGCCCGCAAGGCCCTGACCGCGGCGGTCGAGATGCTTCCCGAGCCCGGCCCGGACGACGAGCCGGTGGAGGTGTTCGACCAGATCGGGCCGCTGCCGGCGGGGTTCGGCCCCGACGGGCCCGTGACCGCCCCTCAGCAGCCCGAGAAGCCCTCACCCCCACCCGCGGCCGCACCGGCGCGGCCGGTCGTTCCGGGGCCCGGTCAGCAGGCCTACGCACCGCCCCCCGCGTCGATGTCCGAGACGGGCAGCTTCCACCTCGCGCCCCCGCCCGGAGTCTCGCCCCCACAGCAACAGGCTTACGCACAGCCGGGGTTCCCGCAGCCGCCGGCCGCACCGTTCACGCCGGACGCGCCGCCCCCGTACGCCGTCGGCGCGCCGGACCTCTCCCAGGCGCCGACCTCCGGCGTACCGCACGATCCCGTCGCCACCCGCGCCTACACCGCCCAGCAGCGACAACCACCGGTGCCGGCCCCGCCGGTGCAGCACGCCGCGCCCCACGCGCCCGTACGGGGAACGCGTCCGGGACCGCCCCCGAAGGTCGCGGCCGGGGTGCTGGTGGTGGCGCTGATCTGCTTCGCGGTCGGCATCTGGGCCCTGACCCGGATCTGACGGTCCGCCGGCGAGCCGGCTACCGGCCCGGCGGCGGCCGGTGGCCCCCGTCGGCCGGCGAACCCGCCGCCGGGGCCCCGGCGGCGCGGCGGCGGGCCAGCAGCGTCCAGACGCCCAGCCCGAGCACCAGCACGGACCCCGTGCCGATTCCGGCCGCTGCGACCACCGTCATCGGGCCGCTCTGCGCGGCCTCCCGGGCGTTCTTCCCCTTCCGGGCCACTTCCCGGTCCTGGTCGGTGACGCCAAAGACCCCGGCGTCACCCTCGTACGGGGACGTCTCGGCCTTGTTCTTCACCTGGACCGCCAGCTCGAACGGGATCGGCTCGGCGCCGTAGGAGTCCTTGAGCTTCGGGCTGAGGGACACCGACAGGTAGTACCAGCCCGCGAAGCGCATGGTGCTGACCTGCGTCGAGGTATCGAACCGGTTGCGGTAGGCCACCGGCGGCAGCGGCTTCAGGGACGCGGAGGCGGGGCCTCCGGAGTACGAGAGCGTGGCGTCGGAGACGTGCCCCTGGGCGGGGTTGTCCAGCGACAGGGTGAGCGCGTTGCCGACGAAGTCCGTTTCGGCGCTCGTGCTGTTGGAGAGCCCAGCGGTGGCGTGGATCTGCTGGCCCCAGTCGACCGGCACCCGGTAGAAGCGGGTCTGCCCCGGGGCGACCGTGTCCCGCCAGCGGCCGTTCTCCAGGCTGGTGGCCTCGGAGTACCCGGACCCACCGGACCGCTTCCGCTGCTTCCCGGTCAGCGGCTGCGCCGAGGCCGAGGGCCAGCTTTCGGGCCCGTCGGTCGGCATGGCCGCCCCGCTCTTCAACCGCGGCTCCTGGAGGAAGCGCAACTCCAGCCCCCAGGCGTCGGAGTTGGACGCGTCCTTGCTCTCGCGCTCGACGAGGACGTCGTACTGGCCGCTCTCCTGGCAGGTGGAGCTGCCCTCCTCGACGGTCCGGGAGACGTACGCGGCGATGGGACGCGCGTACTCACCCGAGCCGAAGTTCGCCCGCTCCGAACCGCACCGGGTGTCGTCGGTCTCCCGGAGGCTGACGTCGATGCCGTCGCCGTAGGCGACCGCGCCGCTGTCGCCGGGCACCGCGACCGCCGAGACGTAGGCGGCGGAGGCGTCGTCCAGCGTGACCCGGTAGTAGAGCTTCTCGCCCGGCTTGATCGTGCTGCGGTAGGGGACGCCCTCGTCCAGCGTGGACGCCTCGACGTTGGTCGCCGCGCCCTGCACGTTCTTCGCGTCGGGGTCGAACGCGTACACCCCGGGGCCCGCCGCGTGCGCCTGCCCCGGCAGGGCCGCCGCCGCGCACATCGCCGCGAGTACCGCGGCCACCGGCCGGCCCTTGTTGCGCTGCCTCTTCACGCGCTTCCCCTCGTCGTCCTCACGCGCCGGTGCCGTCGACCGCCCGGCCGCGATGCCGGTCCATCCTGCCCCGCCCACACCGCCGGTGTCTCCGGCCACAGCCGCATTGCCCCTCTTGTCCGCGTTCCTGGCCTCACCGGCACCCACCGGAGTTCACCAGAGCAATTTATGTATGTGCTCCAGTGAACTCAAGAGGCCGGGAGTCCGGGACGTACGGGCGTCACACGCGCACGACGAAGGGCCCGCTCGTCGGCGAGCGGGCCCCGGACAGCACGAAGCCCCGGCCGCTCAGCGACCGGGGCCCGTAACAGACTGTGCCGTCTCACACACCCGAACCTGCGGGCACGGAGTCGGTCGCCTCCGTCCACAGATCCTGCTCGGCGCGATCCGCCTGGATCTGGCGGTACACGAGGAGCCCGCCGATGGCAGCCAGTGCGACCAGGAGAAGCTTCTTCACCGCGCGACCTCGTCTTTCCTTGGCGTAAGGGCCTTCTGTCGCCGACTATACACACCGGCCGATACCGATCGGTTACCTGCCCGGGGCCCCGGAGCACCCCCTCCACGGCGTCCGGAAAGACCTCCCGGCACCCTCTTCCGACCGCCCGCGAGGGCCTGTCCACTCCGGTTGCACCATACGAGTGGTGTTCATCCGAAGATCGGCACAGAGCGGGCGTCGCTCCTCGAAATCACGGCCCGGATCCACATGATCGGAGAAGTCAGCAACCGGACCGTCCGAAAGCGAGGGGCCATGAGCACCTTCCAGCCCAAGAACCTCTGGACCGCCTTCATCACCGCGTTCTTCGCCCTCCTGGCGTCGCTGGGCCTCGCCACCGCCACGGCGAGCACCGCGAACGCCACGAACGCCGCCGCGCAGCCGAGCGCCACGCCCCAGGAGCACACGGCGGCCACCGCGGCAACCCCGATCGCCCCCTCGGTCCGATGGACCCTTCCGCGTGACCGGGCCCTGCCGCCCACGATGAAGCAGCGCATCCGCGCCGAGGCCCACGGCTCCTCCCCGGCCACCCGGCACCTGTCGCTCGACCCCGCGGAGAACGCCCGAACGACCGGACCGGCCGGCTCCCACCACACAGCCCCGGAAGGCGACTCCCCGGCGCCACCCCCCTGATCCCGGCGCCCACCGCACTCCGGGGCCCCTGGTCCGGTTCACACCGGCCGGGGGCCCTTTCCGTGTGCCCGGCCCGGCCCCGTACCCCCAGGACACGGCCTGCGAGGACGCCCCCACCCGCGGCCCGGCCGCGACGTGATCAGAAGAGAGGGACGCCGTGCTCGCGTTGGGCTTCTTCTCCGTCGTCCTGCCGTGCCTGTCCATCGTGAGCTTCACCGGCTTCGCCGCGTGCCGGGCCCAACAGCACAGGCCTTCAAGGTTTTGGCGTACGTGTGCCTGTCGGTCGGCCTCGTGTGCGGGCTGACACCGATAGCGGTCCTGATGCACGCGTCCACGCTGTAGGCGCCCTGCGGCATCCTCTCGCCGGCCGCACATGCGAAAGGCCCCCCACCGTCTCCGGTGAGGGGCCTTCAGGCTGGTGGGGCTAACAGGATTTGAACCTGTGGCCTCATCCTTATCAGGGATGCGCTCTAACCAACTGAGCTATAGCCCCGCCGCGCTGTCGCGCTGACTTCTGAAGATTAGCGCACGTCGGGGCCAGTCCCAAAATCGATACTCGGCGCGCTACTCGTCCTCGGCCAGCGTGAGCTCGACGCCGCCCACGAAGCCCGCCGACAGGTTGTAGATGAAAGCGCCCAGCGTCGCCAGCGCGGTGGCCAGCACCACGTCGATCACGGCGATGACCGAGGTGAAGATGAGCACGCGCGGCAGCGACAGGAACGACTGCAGATCGAAGCCGTTGCTCTCGTTCGAGCCGGTGGCCTCGCTGATCGTGCCGCCGACGGTCTCGAAGACGCCCATCGCGTCCATGACCATCCACAGCACCGCCGACGCCACCACGGTGCAGATGCCCAGGGCGATCGACAGCAGGAAGCTGACCTTCATCACCGACCACGGGTCGGCCTTGGCCACCCGCAGACGGGCCTTGCGGGTACGCGGAGTGGTCCGCGCCCCCGTGCGCGGCTTGCGCGTCGCCTGAGCGCCGCCCACGCCCTGCGCGCCGCCCAGTGTGCCGCCGTCCGGCTGTCCGGGGCGCTGGCCGCCCTGGGTGCCGCCGCCGGGCGCCTGGTACGCCTTGGGCGGGTGGTACGGCCCCGACGGCCCCGGTGCGGGCTCACGCTCGCCGGGCAGGGGCCCGGTCGCGTAACCCTCGTACTGGGGCTGAGGCCCTCGTGTGTCCGTCACAGTGCCCCCTTGGGAGTCCGTGGCAGGGCCACGGGCACCGTTCGCGCCGGCTCCGGAAGCGGCCGAACCGGCGCCCGTGGCTCCACTCACGCTCTACTCCTCGTGCTCCCCGGTCGAAGGCTCCGTGCCCTCGACAGTGCCCTCTGTCACGCCCTCGGCGTGAACCTCGGCCAGCTCGCCATCGACGTCATCGGCCCCATCGACCTCTTCCGCCTCACGGCCGGCCTCGGCATTGCGCGCGATGCCGACGACGGCGTCGCGCTTGCCCAGATTGATCAGTTGAACGCCCATGGTGTCACGGCCCGTCTCCCTGACTTCATTGACTCGCGTACGAATCACACCACCGCCGAGCGTGATGGCGAGAATCTCGTCGGTCTCCTCGACCACCAGCGCACCGACGAGCGATCCGCGGTCCTCCACGATCTTGGCGGCCTTGATACCGAGGCCGCCGCGGCCCTGGACGCGGTACTCGTCGACGGGAGTCCGCTTCGCGTACCCGCCGTCGGTAGCGGTGAAGACGAACGTACCGGGCCGGACGACATTCATCGAGAGCAGTTCGTCGCCCTCGCGGAAACTCATCCCCTTGACGCCCGAGGTGGCACGGCCCATCGGGCGCAGCGCGTCGTCCGTCGCGGTGAACCGGATCGACTGGGCCTTCTTGCTGATGAGCAGCAGATCGTCCTCGGCCGACACCAGCTCGGCGCCGATCAGCTCGTCGTCGCCGCCGTCCGGCATCTCGCGCAGGTTGATCGCGATGACACCGCCCGAGCGCGGCGAGTCGTAGTCCTTGAGCGCGGTCTTCTTCACCAGACCGCCCTTCGTCGCCAGGATCAGGTACGGCACGGCCTCGTAGTCGCGGATCGCCAGGATCTGGGCGATCTTCTCGTCCGGCTGGAAGGCCAGCAGGTTGGCGACGTGCTGGCCGCGCGCGTCCCGGCCGGCGTCCGGGAGCTCGTACGCCTTGGCCCGGTAGACCCGGCCCTTGTTCGTGAAGAACAGCAGCCAGTGGTGGGTCGTCGAGACGAAGAAGTGGTCGACGATGTCGTCTTCCCGCAGCTTCGTCCCGCGCACGCCCTTGCCGCCGCGCTTCTGCGAGCGGTAGTCGTCCGTCTTCGTGCGCTTCACATAGCCGCTGCGGGAGATCGTGACGACGATGTCCTCCTCGGCGATCAGGTCCTCGATGGACATGTCACCGTCGAAGGGCACCAGCTGGGAGCGCCGCTCGTCGCCGAACTTGTCGACGATCGCCGCCAGCTCCTCGCTGACGATGGTGCGCTGCTTGGCGGGCGAGGCCAGGATCGCGTTGTACTCGTTGATCTTCGCCTGGAGCTCGTCGTGCTCGGCGGTGATCTTCTGGTGCTCCAGCGCGGCCAGCCGGCGCAGCTGCATCTCCAGGATCGCGTTCGCCTGGAGCTCGTCGATCTCCAGCAGGCCCATCAGGCCCTCGCGCGCGATGTCCACCGTGTTGCTGCGCCGGATGAGGGCGATGACCTCGTCGATGGCGTTCAGGGCCTTGAGGAGGCCGCGCAGGATGTGCGCCCGCTCCTCGGCCTTGCGCAGCCGGAACTTCGTCCGCCGGACGATGACCTCGATCTGGTGCGTCACCCAGTGACGGATGAACGCGTCGATCGACAGCGTGCGCGGCACCCCGTCGACGAGCGCCAGCATGTTCGCGCCGAAGTTCGTCTGGAGGTCGGTGTGCTTGTACAGGTTGTTCAGGACGACCTTGGCGACCGCGTCCCGCTTGAGGACGACGACCAGGCGCTGACCCGTACGCGAGGAGGTCTCGTCCCGGACGTCCGCGATCCCGCCGACCCTGCCGTCCTTGACCAGGTCGGCGATCTTCTGCGCGAGGTTGTCGGGGTTGGTCTGGTACGGAAGCTCCGTGACGACCAGGCACTGGCGGCCCTGGATCTCCTCGACCGCGACGACCGCGCGCATCGTGATGGAGCCACGGCCGGTGCGGTACGCCTCCTCGATGCCCTTGCGGCCCACGACCAGCGCGCCGGTGGGGAAGTCGGGGCCCTTGATGCGCTCGATCAGCGCGTCCAGCAGCTCCTCGTGCGAGGCCTCGGGGTGCTCCAGATACCACTGGGCGCCGGAGGCGACCTCACGGAGGTTGTGCGGCGGGATGTTGGTCGCCATGCCGACCGCGATGCCCGCGGAGCCGTTGACCAGGAGGTTCGGGAAGCGCGCCGGCAGGACCGTCGGCTCCTGGTTGCGGCCGTCGTAGTTGTCCTGGAAGTCGACGGTCTCCTCGTCGATGTCCCGGACCATCTCCATGGACAGCGGCATCATCTTGCACTCGGTGTACCGCATGGCGGCGGCCGGGTCGTTGCCCGGGGAACCGAAGTTGCCGTTGGAGTCCACCAGCGGCATGCGCATCGACCAGTGCTGCGCGAGGCGCACCAGGGCGTCGTAGATGGAGGAGTCGCCGTGCGGGTGGTACGTGCCCATGACGTCGCCGACGACGCGGGCGCACTTGTAGAAGCCCTTCTCGGGGCGGTACCCGCCGTCGTACATCGCGTACAGCACCCGGCGGTGGACGGGCTTGAGGCCGTCCCGTACGTCGGGCAGCGCACGCGAGACGATGACGGACATCGCGTAGTCGAGGTAGGAGCGCTGCATCTCCGTCTCGAGCCCGACGGGCTCGACACGCATGCCCACACCGGGGACGGTCTCTTCCTCGGGCGTCACGGGTTCAGGTGTCACAGGGGTGTTCTCGTCGGCCATTACTGGTCAAAGTCCTTTCGAGCTGCGGCGTCGCTGGTACGGCCGACTCAGATGTCGAGGAAGCGGACGTCCTTGGCATTGCGCTGGATGAACGAGCGCCGTGCCTCGACGTCCTCACCCATGAGCACCGAGAACAGGTCGTCGGCCTGCGCCGCGTCGTCCAGCGTGACCTGGCCGAGGACCCGGTGGTCGACGTCCATGGTCGTGACGCGCAGCTCTTCGGCGTTCATCTCGCCGAGGCCCTTGAAGCGCTGGATCGAGTCTTCCTTGATCCGCTTGCCGTTCTGCTTCCCGAGCGCCACCAAGGCGTCGCGCTCCCGGTCCGAGTACGCGTACTCGAAGTCGTCCCGGCCCCACTTGATCTTGTAGAGCGGCGGGCGCGAGAGGTAGACGTGCCCGGCCTCCACCAGCGGCCGCATGAAGCGGAAGAGGAACGTCAGCAGCAGGGTGTTGATGTGCTGACCGTCGACGTCGGCGTCCGCCATCAGGATGATCTTGTGATAGCGGAGCTTCTCGATGTCGAAGTCCTCGTGGACCCCGGTGCCGAACGCCGAGATCAGCGCCTGGACCTCGGTGTTCTGGAGGATCTTGTCGATCCTGGCCTTCTCGACGTTCAGGATCTTGCCGCGGATGGGCAGGATCGCCTGGTACATCGGGTTACGGCCGGACTTCGCCGAACCACCGGCGGAGTCGCCCTCGACGATGAAGATCTCGCACTTGGTGGGGTCGTTCGACTGGCAGTCGCTGAGCTTGCCCGGCAGTGAGGCGCTCTCCAGCAGCCCCTTGCGCCGCGTCAGGTCACGCGCCTTGCGGGCCGCCACACGGGCGGTCGAGGCGGCGATGCCCTTGCGGATGATGTCGGCGGCCTCGTTGGGATTGCGGTCGAACCAGTCCGTCAGCTGCTCGTGGACGACCTTCTGCACGAAGGTCTTGGCCTCCGTGTTGCCCAGCTTGGTCTTCGTCTGGCCCTCGAACTGCGGCTCGCCCAGCTTCACCGAGATGATCGCGGTGAGGCCCTCGCGGACGTCCTCGCCGGTGAGGTTGTCGTCCTTCTCGCGGAGCAGCTTCTTGTCGCGCGCGTACCGGTTGACCAGCGAGGTCAGCGCCGCACGGAAGCCCTCCTCGTGCGTGCCGCCCTCGTGCGTGTGGATCGCGTTGGCGAAGGAGTAGACACCCTCGGTGTACTGCGTGTTCCACTGCATGGCGATCTCGGCCGAGAGGAGACGGTCCTTGTCCTCGGCCTCGATGTCGATCACCGACTGGTGAATGACGTCGCCCTTGCGGGAGTTGAGGTACTTCACGAAATCGACGATGCCGTTTTCGTAGTGGTACGTGACCGTGCGGGCGGTCTCCTCCTCGGCCGGCTCGACCGCGTCCGCGCTGTCCGCGCCCGCCGTCGCCTTCGCCGACTCCCGCTCGTCGGTGAGCTTGAGAGTGAGGCCCTTGTTGAGGAACGCCATCTCCTGGAAGCGGCGCGAGAGGGTCTCGAAGCTGTACTCGGTGGTCTCGAAGATGTCCCCGTCGGCCCAGAAGGTGACCGTCGTACCGGTCTCCTCGGTGGCCTCGTGCTGGGCCAGCGGGGCGGTCGGGACACCGAGCTTGTAGTCCTGGGTCCAGCGGTGGCCGTCCGTCTTGACCTCGACGGCGACCCGGGTGGACAGGGCGTTGACGACGGAGACGCCGACGCCGTGCAGACCGCCGGAGACGGCGTAGCCGCCGCCGCCGAACTTGCCGCCCGCGTGCAGCACGGTCAGCACGACCTCGACGGCCGGCTTCCCTTCGGACGGCACGATGCCGACCGGGATGCCCCGGCCGTTGTCGATCACACGCACCCCGCCGTCGGGGAGGATCGTGACGTCGATGGTGTCCGCGTGGCCCGCCATCGCCTCGTCGACCGAGTTGTCGACGACTTCCTGCACGAGGTGGTGCAGGCCGCGCTCACCGGTCGAGCCGATGTACATGCCAGGCCGCTTGCGGACCGCGTCCAGCCCTTCCAGCACGGTGATCGCGCTGGCGTCGTACGAGGCGGCGACCTCGCCGTGCTCGCCCGCTGTGGACGGAATGTTCTCGTTGGGGTTGCCGGAATCGGCCACGAAGCGCCCTTTCTGGCACAGCACAGGCCGTTCTCCGGACAGGCGGGAGCGGCTGCGTCGTTCGGCTTGTATCGACGACTCCCGCCTCAGCGGCGGGATTACTCACCAGTCTACCGGTAGCACTGACATGAATGGGGGTTTGCCGGTACCTGAGTACGCATGTGCCGCCCTGAATGAGCGGCTGACGACTCCCCATATTCGGGAAGGGGCTCCAAGAGGCCCTGAAGGGCTTTGAGCGCTTCGGCCTGTCAACCTCTCACTAAGGTGAGGGACGCTCCGGCCGTACCGCCCGGTTTCCTCTCGCGCGAACCCTGACGAACCCGCCCAGAAGGCCGCCCGGTACACGACAAGTTTACGCCAAAAGTGCAGCTCAGCGCGGTGACCGGTGATCCTTACGGGAATGGCGGGAGGAGCGGACGACCCGGCCGCGGACCCGGCGGGGCCCGACCCCCTCCCGCCGGCGGCCCGCGCCCTCACCCGTAGGTGTCGCCCGGGCCCTTGCTGCCGGGCGCCCGCAACGGCCCGAACCGGCGCTCCGGGCCCCCCGGCCCGACCACTTTGATCATCCGTACGGTGCCCTGCCCCAGATCCGCGTTCAGCCGGGCCACCAGCTGCGGAGCCAGCAGCCGCAGCTGCGTCGCCCACGCCGTCGAGTCGCAGCTGACGGTCAGCACCCGGGCGTCCGGATCGTCGTCGTACCGCAGGGGTACGCAGTGGTTGGCCAGATCGTCGCCGACGATCTGCGGCCACCGCCCCATTACCCCGCCGACCGCCGCGGGCGTCTCCCAGCCCCGCTCGGTGATGAGCCGGTTGATCGCGGAGCCCAGCGGCTGCGGATCCCGGCCGTCCGAACGGGCGCCCGAGCGCAGCCCGCCGCCCCGCCGGGCCTGCTTCTTCTGCTGCGCCGCCGCACCCCGCGCCCTGGCCTGTTCCTTCGCCGCCCGCAACGCGACCCGGGCGAGATCGACCCCGGTCACCTCGGGCGGCTTCGACGCCCCTGAAGGCGCCCCGGAGGCGGCTCCGGACGAAGTCCCGGAGGCCGCCCCGGAAGCGGCCGGATCCGGCAACGCCTCTCCCGGCCCACCGGCCCGGCCCGCGCCCTTGCCCTTCGCGCGCGCCGCTCCCGTACCGCCCGCGCGGGCGGCCGATCCCCGTCGGCCCGCCCCGCTCTCGCCCCGGCCGGTCATACGCGCTCCACCTCGCCCGAGGACACCGCGTACCGCGCCCCCGCCAGCACGCCGGGAACGTCCTCCGCCACCGCGGCCGTCACGAGCACCTGCTCGCCGGGGGCCACCAGCTCCGCCAGCCGCTCACGGCGACGGGCGTCCAGCTCGGCGAAGACGTCGTCCAGCACCAGCACCGGCTCGTTGCCCTCGGAGCGCAACAGCTCGTAACTGGCCAGCCGCAGCGCCAGCGCGTAGCTCCAGGACTCGCCGTGACTCGCGTACCCCTTCGCCGGCATCCCCCGCAGACCGAGCACCAGATCGTCGCGGTGCGGGCCGACGAGGGTCACGCCCCGCTCGATCTCCTGCTTGCGGACGCCCACGAGCGCCGCGATGAGCTGCTCGTACAGCTCGTCGCGGGTGCGCGCGGGACCCACGTCCTCGCCGACCGAACTGCGGTACTCCAGCGCCACCGGACCGCCGCCCGGAGCCACGTCCCCGTACGCCTTGTCGGCCAGCGGCTGGAGCGTGGCGATCAGATCGAGGCGCTGCGCGAGCAGCTCCGCGCCCACGCGGCCCAGGTGCTGGTCCCAGACGTCGAGGGTGGACATGTCCATCGAGCGGCCGCCGTGCCGCCGGGCCATCGCCGCGGACTTCAGCAGGGTGTTGCGCTGCTTGAGCACCCGCTCGTAGTCGGAGCGGACCCCGGCCATCCGGGGGGACCGCGCCGTGATCAGCTCGTCCAGGAACCGCCGCCGCTCACCGGGGTCGCCCTTGACCAGGGCCAGGTCCTCCGGAGCGAACAGCACAGTCCGTACGATCCCGAGCACGTCACGCGGTCTGACCTGCGAGGACCGGTTGATACGGGCCCGGTTGGCGCGTCCGGGGTTCAGCTCCAGCTCGATCAGCTGGGAACGCTCGCCCTGGGTGACCGCAGCACGGATCACCGCCCGCTCGGCGCCCATCCGCACCAGCGGGGCGTCCGAGGAGACCCGGTGGCTGCCGAGAGTGGCGAGATAGCCGACGGCCTCGACGAGGTTGGTCTTGCCCTGCCCGTTGGGGCCCACGAACGCGGTGACGCCCGGGTCGAGAGGGACCTCGACCCGGGCGTACGAGCGGAAGTCGGCCAGCGAGAGATGGGTGACGTGCATGGTGGCCGCCCTCTCCCGACAGTGCTTCCAGGTTGTCGCGGCGCCGGCGCGTGGCCGGCGGCGCGATCAGTTCTCGTTCTTGGACTCGACCGCGTGCCCGCCGAACTGGTTGCGCAGCGCGGCGATCATCTTCATCTGCGGCGAGTCGTCCTGGCGCGAGGCGAACCGCGCGAACAGCGACGCCGTGATCGCGGGCAGCGGCACCGCGTTGTCGATCGCGGCCTCCACCGTCCAGCGGCCCTCGCCCGAGTCGGCGGCGAAGCCCCGGAGCTTGTCCAGGTGCTCGTCGTCGTCGAGCGCGTTGACCGCGAGGTCGAGCAGCCAGGAACGGATGACCGTGCCCTCCTGCCAGGAGCGGAAGACCTCGCGCACGTCGGTGACGGAGTCGACCTTCTCCAGCAGCTCCCAGCCCTCGGCGTAGGCCTGCATCATGGCGTACTCGATGCCGTTGTGGACCATCTTCGCGAAGTGGCCGGCGCCGACCTTGCCCGCGTGCACGGAGCCGAAGTCGCCCTCGGGCTTCAGCGCGTCGAAGACCGGCTGGACCTTCGCCACGTTCTCCTCGGTGCCGCCGTACATCAGGGCGTAGCCGTTCTCCAGGCCCCAGACGCCGCCGGAGACTCCGCAGTCGACGAAGCCGATGTCCTTGATGCCCAGCTCGACCGCGTGCTTCTCGTCGTCGGTCCACCGCGAGTTCCCACCGTCGACGACGACGTCGCCGGGCGAGAGCAGGTCGGCGAGCTCGTCGATCGTGGACTGGGTCGCGGCACCGGCCGGGACCATGACCCAGATGACCCGCGGGCCCTTCAGCTTGCCCACAAGCTCTTCGAGACTGTGGACATCGGCGACATCCGGGTTGCGGTCGTAACCGATGACGGTGTGGCCTGCGCGGCGGATGCGCTCGCGCATGTTGCCGCCCATCTTGCCGAGGCCGACGAGACCGAGCTCCATCAGAGATTCCTTAAGCGTCGTGGCGATAAGCGTCGGGGCGTTTGCGCCCAGGACCGAGCCTACGCCCGGCCGGGGACAGCGCGGCGGGCCCGCTCCGCGCCGAGCGGGCCCGCCGGAAACTGCCGCGGATACGTCCCCCGATCGGCCGGGGGATGCCGGGATCAGCCGGAAAGGCGCACCGGCATGATCAGGTACTTGTACGCGTCGTCCGCCTCGGCGTCGACGGCCGGACGGCCGCTGAGCAGGGCGGGCTTGGTGGACGTGGTGAACGAGAGCTGCGCGACCGGGGAGTCGATCGCGCTCAGACCGTCCAGCAGGAACGTCGGGTTGAAGGCGATCGAGATGTCGTCGCCCTCCAGCACCGCGTCGACGCGCTCCACAGCCTGTGCGTCGTCGCTGGAGCCGGCTTCCAGGATGAGGACACCCTGCTCGAAGCTGAGCCGTACGGGGGTGTTGCGCTCGGCGACCAGGGCCACACGCTTGACGGCCTCGACGAACGGGGCCGTCTCGATCACGGCGACGGAGTTGAACTCGGTCGGGAAGAGCGTGCGGTACTTCGGCAGGTCGCCTTCGAGGAGGCGCGTGGTCGTCCGGCGTCCGGCGCCCTCGAAGCCGATCAGGCCCTCGCCCGCGCCGGAGCCGGAGAGCGCCAGGGTGACCGTGTCGCCGCTCGTGAGCGCCTTGGCGGTGTCCAGGAGGGTCTTGGCGGGCACCAGGGCGACCGCCGAGGCGTCGGCGTCCTCGGGCTTCCACAGGAACTCGCGGACCGCGAAGCGGTAGCGGTCGGTGGAGGCGAGGGTGACGGTGTCGCCCTCGATCTCGATCCGCACACCGGTGAGCACCGGCAGCGTGTCGTCGCGCCCGGCGGCGATGGCGACCTGGGCGGCGGCCGAGGCGAAGACCTCACCGGGGACGGTGCCCGTGGCGGTCGGCATCTGCGGCAGCGCGGGGTACTCCTCCACAGGCAGTGTGTGCAGGGTGAAGCGGGAGGAGCCGCAGACGACCGTGGCCCGCACACCGTCGGTGGAGATCTCCACCGGGCGGTTGGGCAGGGCGCGGCAGATGTCGGCGAGCAGCCGGCCGGAGACGAGCACCGTGCCGTCCTCGTCGATCTCCGCGTCCACGGAGACCCTCGCGGAGACCTCGTAGTCGAAGCTGGAGAAGCTGAGAGCTCCGTCCTCGGCCTTCAGCAGAAGGCCCGCGAGAACGGGCGCCGGCGGACGGGCCGGGAGGCTGCGGGCCACCCAGGCCACCGCCTCCGCGAGTACATCGCGCTCCACCCGGATCTTCACCGGAACCGCCTCCTGCTGTTGCTCGCTCGCCCTGCTGGCCTTCGTCGTCTGGACCGGAGCTCCCTGCCGAGGGCTGGGGAGGCTCCGGGGTCCAGTCTGACGTACGGCACCGACAGTCGTTGCTGCTCGGGGTCAAGTCGGGCCAAGAGCTTCGCGGCGGTCGAGGGTCGAGTTGTACACAGGCCCCACTTCGAAGCTGATTCCTGGCTAACTCTGGGTGGTAGTAGTAGTAGGCCTTGTGGATACCGTGGATAACGTCGTTTGCGCAGGTCAGCGACTGTTTTTTGTCCACCGGTCCTGTGGGTGGCGCCCGTGGAAAACCAGGGCTTTCTGTGGACGGGCGAAAGTTCTGCACACCCGATGCACAGGAGGGGGCCACTTCTCCCCAGGCCTGTCCCCAGCTTTACCCACGTTCCCCACAGCCCAACCGACCACCTTGGTGTGACGCCTTTCACTCCGGGCGGTGAGAGCGTGTGTTGCGTTGCCGAACAGTGGACAGAGGTGTGGAGAAGCAGGCAGAAGCTGGGGACAACACGGCGCAACCTGTGGGCCGCCGGTGGACAACAACGATCACCTCCTGTGGACGAAAAAACTGTCCACAGGCTGTGGATCACGGTTGACCACAAATCCCCAGCCACGTGACCTGGCCTGATGGAGTATCGGCAGCACACCCTGTGGACGCAATATGGACAACTTCCCAGTCCCCAGGCTGTGGACGGAAGATTTCTCCCCTATCTGTGGAGAAGGGCCCCTGAGCAGGCCGTATTCGAACAGCGCGGGGCCGACAGGGTGCTCGACGCGGGCTTCGAACAGGCCGACGGGGTGATCGGCGCGGGCCGCGAACAGCCCGACGGAGGCTTCGGAGGGCCCGCCGCAGGGCCCTGAGAGCGCGAAAAGGCGCCTGCCGCGGACCGTGGAGGTCCGTGACAGGCGCCCATGAGGAACGCTCCGGGGGAAGCCCGGCGATCCGGCGTCAGCCGTTCTTGATGCGGTTGGTCAGCTCGGTGACCTGGTTGTAGATGGAACGGCGCTCCGCCATCAGCGCCCGGATCTTCCGGTCCGCGTGCATCACCGTCGTATGGTCGCGGCCGCCGAACTGCGCACCGATCTTCGGCAGCGAGAGGTCGGTCAGCTCGCGGCACAGATACATGGCGATCTGGCGCGCCGTCACCAGGACCCGGCTGCGCGAGGATCCGCAGAGGTCGTCCACGGTCAGGCCGAAGTAGTCCGCGGTCGCCGCCATGATGGCCGGCGCGGTGATCTCCGGCGCCGATTCCTCGCCGCCCGGGATCAGATCCTTCAGGACGATCTCGGTCAGCCCGAGGTCCACCGGCTGCCGGTTCAGGGAGGCGAAGGCGGTCACCCGGATCAGCGCGCCCTCCAGCTCACGGATGTTGCGCGAGATCCGCGAGGCGATGAACTCCAGGACCTCCGGCGGGGCGTTGAGCTGCTCCTGCACCGCCTTCTTCCGGAGGATCGCGATCCGGGTCTCCAGCTCGGGCGGCTGGACGTCGGTCGTCAGACCCCACTCGAAGCGGTTGCGCAGCCGGTCCTCCAGTGTCACCAGCTGCTTGGGCGGCCGGTCCGAGGAGAGCACGATCTGCTTGTTCGCGTTGTGCAGCGTATTGAAGGTGTGGAAGAACTCCTCCTGTGTCGACTCCTTGCTCGCCAGGAACTGGATGTCGTCGACCAGCAGGATGTCCACGTCGCGGTACCGCTTGCGGAAGGTGTCGCCCTTGCCGTCGCGGATCGAGTTGATGAACTCGTTGGTGAACTCCTCCGAGCTCACGTACCGCACCCGGGTCCCCGGGTAGAGGCTCCGCGCGTAGTGCCCGATGGCGTGCAGCAGGTGGGTCTTGCCGAGCCCCGACTCCCCGTAGATGAAGAGGGGGTTGTACGCCTTCGCCGGAGCCTCGGCGACGGCGACGGCCGCGGCGTGCGCGAACCGGTTGGACGCCCCGATGACGAAGGTGTCGAAGAGGTACTTCGGGTTCAGCCGGGCGTGCGGTTCGCCGGGGCCCGGCGCGGGGGCCGGCTGGGCGCCCATCGGCCCGGGGACCGAACCGCCGGTCCGCCCGGGCCCGTGACCGCCCTGGCGGGGGCCCGGCTGCTGCTGGTCCTGCCGGTCGGGGCGCTGCTGCTCGTACCCCTGGTGCTCGGGGGGCTGCGACCGGTAGTCGTGCTGCTGCTGGGGGCGCCCGGTGCCGTACGGCTCGCGCCACTGCTCCGGGTGCTGCTCCCGGTACTGCTCGTTCTCGCGCTCCCGGTACGACTCGCTCTCGCGGTACGGCTCGCCGGAGGGCTGCTCGCGGTCCTGGTACCCGCCGTGCCGCGGCTGCTGCCAGGAGAGGTCCTCCTGGGTACGCGGCCAGGCGCCGGGCTCCGGGCGCTGCTGCTGGTAGTCGGGGTAGGCCGGCCGGGCCGTCGGCATGCCGTCGTCGGAGGGACGGTGGCCGTATCCGTCGTACGCGTCGCCCCGCGGACCGTCGTCGCGCGGCTGCGCCGGGTAACGGTGGCCCTGCTGGCTCAGGTGCGACTGGTGCATCGGGGGCGCCGGCGGGGAGGGCGGTTCGCCCGCGGAGTCGTCGACGGTGATCGCGATCCGGATGGGGCGGCCGCACTCGCGGGTCAGCGTCTCGCTGATGAGCGGCGCGAGCCGGCCCTCCAGGACGCGCTTGCCCCATTCATTGGGGACGGCCAGCAGTGCGGTGTCGGCGACGAGTGCCAGGGGCTGGCAGCGCTCGATCCACTGCTTGTCCTTCGGCTCGATGCCCTGCTGACCCTCCCCGAGGAGTTGTTCCAGCACTCGCGGCCACACTGCGGCAAGATCGGCAGGTACGTCAGCCACAAGGCACGCTCTCTCGCATGTCCCACGAATGTGTGGTTCTCGGGACGGGATGGGTCGGGTCGGGTGAGGCCCGGCAGTCGGGAAGGAAAAGAACCGGAGTTCAGCCACGGTAGTCAGGCGGAGCCGCGCGGTTCAAGTTGTTGTCCACAGGCTGTGCACAATGGGGGGTCCCGCGAAGCCGGTTTGACCGGATGGCGTAGCCGCGCGTACCGTGACCAGGTCGAGTTGTCGATGGCTGCTGCCGCCTGCCTCCGATGGGCAAAGATCACGATCTGTGATTGTGAAGCGGTGCACTAAGGCGTTTACGCGAGTTCCTCGTGGGCGCACGGTGACAGCCAGGCGATGTCCCGCCAACACACGAATCATTTCTGGAGCCCCCGAGTGAGCAAGCGCACCTTCCAGCCGAACAACCGTCGTCGCGCCAAGACCCATGGCTTCCGGCTGCGCATGCGTACCCGTGCCGGCCGTGCGATTCTCGCGAACCGCCGTGGCAAGGGCCGCAGCAGCCTGTCCGCCTGATCGCCAACAGGTCCATGACGTGCTGCCTACCGAGAATCGGCTGAGGCGGCGCGAGGACTTCGCGACCGCGGTACGACGAGGACGTCGAGCCGGACGTCCACTGCTCGTCGTCCATCTACGCAGCGGTGATACGGACCCGCACGTGACGGGGGAGACTGTTCCCCCGCCGCGTGCGGGTTTCGTTGTCAGCAAGGCCGTGGGGGGCGCGGTCGTCCGTACCTCGGTGAAGCGGAAGCTTCGCCACCTGGTCCGCGACCGGCTGGCTCAGCTGCCCCCCGGTAGCCTTGTTGTCGTACGGGCGCTGCCCGGTGCGGGCGACGCCGATCATGCACAGCTGGCCCGAGACCTGGACGCCGCCCTGCAGCGGCTGCTGGGAGGGGGCGCGCGATGAAGTACCCGCTGCTTGCTCTCATCAAGCTGTACCAGTGGACGATCAGTCCACTCCTCGGGCCTGTCTGCCGTTATTACCCGTCGTGTTCCCACTATGGATATACGTCGATCGACAGGCACGGTGCCATCAAGGGAACAGCGCTGACAGCCTGGCGCATCCTGCGGTGCAATCCGTGGTCACCCGGCGGTGTGGACCATGTCCCGCCACGCAAGCGTCCGCGGTGGCACGAGCTGCTGCGCAATGCCCTGCGCGGCGAAAAGGGCGGGGAGTCCGCCGCTGATGTGCCGTCCGGGGGGTCGGTCTCCGAACCTCCGAGCCCGGCCGCAGAGACCTCGCCCAATGCTCAAGGAGCCTGATTAGTGGACACGATTGCCAGTCTGTTCAGCTTTATCACCACACCCGTCTCATGGGTCATCGTTCAGTTCCACAAGGTCTACGGGGCGCTCTTCGGCGACGACTCCGGCTGGGCCTGGGGTCTGTCGATCGTGTCGCTGGTGGTGCTGATCCGGATCTGCCTGATCCCGCTCTTCGTGAAGCAGATCAAGTCGACCCGCAACATGCAGGTGCTCCAGCCGAAGATGAAGGCGATCCAGGAGCGCTACAAGAACGACAAGCAGCGTCAGTCCGAAGAGATGATGAAGCTGTACAAGGAGACGGGCACCAACCCGCTCTCCTCGTGCCTTCCCATCCTGGCGCAGTCCCCGTTCTTCTTCGCCCTCTATCACGTGCTGTCGTCCATCGCCTCGGGCAAGAAGATCGGGGCGATCAACCAGGACCTGCTGGACAGCGCGCGTCAGGCGCACATCTTCGGCGCCCCGCTGGCCGCGAAGTTCACGGACAGCGTCGAGAAGGTCACCTCGCTCGACGCTTCTCTGATGGACGTCCGGATCGTCACCGCGATCATGATCGTGCTGATGTCGGCGTCGCAGTTCTTCACGCAGCGCCAGTTGATGACGAAGAACGTCGACCTGACGGTGAAGACCCCGTACATGCAGCAGCAGAAGATGCTGATGTACATCTTCCCGGTCATCTTCGCCGTGATGGGCATCAACTTCCCCGTCGGTGTCCTCGTCTACTGGCTGACCACGAACGTCTGGACCATGGGTCAGCAGATGTACGTGATCAACCAGAACCCGACGCCGGGCAGCAAGGCGCAGGACGCCTACCTCCAGCGGGTCCTCAAGAGCGTGACCGCCCACGAGCAGGTGCGCGGCCGGACCCGGCGCAACACCGTCAAGGCCATCGTCGCCAAGGGCCCCGACCGCAACGACATCGAGCGCAAGTTCATCACCGGCCTCGGCAAGCTGGGTCTCGCGGCCCAGGACGACGGCACGGTGCAGAAGAGCGAGACCGCCGCCGCCGACGTCGAGGGCAGCCAGGCGCACAAGCGCCAGCAGCCCAAGCGCCAGACCAAGGCGAAGCGCCAGACGACCGGTGCCACGGCCGGTGGAGCCAAGGACGCGGAACCCGCGGACGCCGGCCCCAAGACCTCGCTCGAGAAGCAGGACGCACCGCAGGACGACAAGCCGAAGTCGGCGGGCAAGCCCGCCTCCGGCTCCTCACGCCAAGCCAAATCCGGACAGCGCAAGGGCCCGCAGCGGCCCAAGCACCCGTCCAAGAAGTAAGAAGGAGTCCATCCGTGACGGAAGGCACCACCTCCACGGCCGCCGCTGAGGCCGGCAGCGACACCCTGACCCGCTTGGAGCAGGAGGGCGAGATCGCGGCCGACTATCTTGAGGGACTGCTCGACATCGCCGACCTCGACGGTGATATCGACATGGACGTCGAGGCGGACCGGGCCGCGGTGTCGATCATCAGCGAATCGGCGCGCGACCTCCAGAAGCTCGTGGGCCGCGACGGTGAGGTCCTGGAGGCGCTCCAGGAGCTGACGCGGCTGGCCGTCCACCGGGAGACGGGTGACCGCAGCCGTCTGATGCTGGACATCGGTGGCTTCCGTGCCAAGAAGCGCGAGATCCTCGCGGCGCTGGGTGCCAAGGCCGCGGACGAGGTCAAGAGCTCGGGCGAGCCGGTGAAGCTGGACCCGATGACGCCGTTCGAGCGCAAGGTCGTGCACGACGCGATCGCCGCGGCCGGTCTCCGGAGCGAGTCGGAGGGCGAGGAGCCGCAGCGCTTCGTCGTCGTTCTCCCGGCCTGACCGGATCCTTGTACTGTCGGCCCCGTCTGTTCGCAGGCGGGGCCGATCTTTGTCAGCCTGATAGTCAGCCACCCACAGTGCGCTAGTGCGGTATGGAAGGACGGTCCCCGTGACGGAGGCAGCAGAGCTCCCCCAGGCACCTGCGGAGGCGCAGGCGGTGTTCGGAGAGCTCTTCCCGGAGGCTGTCCGGTACGCGGAGCTTCTTGCGGATGCCGGGGTCAAGCGAGGCCTGATCGGGCCGCGTGAGGTCCCCCGGCTGTGGGAGCGGCACCTGCTGAACTGTGCGGTGCTCTCCGAGGTCGTGCCCAAAGGCGTCACCGTCTGCGATGTGGGCTCCGGCGCGGGGCTGCCGGGTATCCCGCTGGCTCTGGTGCGCCCCGATCTCAAGATCACCTTGCTGGAGCCGCTGCTGCGGCGGACGAACTTCCTCCAGGAAGTCGTCGAACTGCTCGGCCTGGACCATGTGACGGTCGTGCGCGGCCGGGCCGAGGAGGTCCTCGGGACGCTTCAGCCCGTTCATGTGGTGACCGCCCGTGCGGTGGCGCCGCTGGACCGGCTGGCGGGCTGGGGCGTGCCCCTGCTGAAGCCTTACGGGGAGATGCTCGCGCTCAAGGGCGACACCGCCGAGGAGGAGCTCAACGGCGCCAGGGCCGCGCTCAGCAAGCTCGGTGTCCTGGAGACGGAGGTGATCCAGGTCGGTGAGGGTTTGGTCGATCCGCTCTCCACCGTGGTCCGTGTCGTGGTGGGAGAGAGCCCGGGCGGTGTGAGGTTCGCCGCAAAGAGGGCCAAGGCCGCTCGGACGGAGCGGACGCGCAGGCGTCGCTGAGGGGCAGCTCGGGACGGTGGCGTCGTCCGGTCGGGAGCTCTGTCCGGCCGGGCGGTATGAGGTTTCTGTATGCTCTCGCGTCGCTTAGCGGCGGTTCTGCCGGAAAGTAGCGATACGTACCCCGTGCGGAGTGTCGTGGCCTGGTAGTTGCTTCGCGGGGGCATCGTGTTTCACGTGAAACGTCGCTCTCTGCTGCAGGGAATCATCGGCCGCGGTCGTGCGGCTGCCACGCCGCGCGACCGCAAGCCCGGACGGGTTGCCGAGTTGTCCACACGCACGGATTCATCCACAGAACAGCGGGCCTCGCTGGTTCACGACCCCGAAAGCATGGCAGGCTCTGTTCATTGCGAGCCTGAAGTCGAGGAGAGTGAATCCTTGCGGTCCGACGCCAACATCGCGGGACCGATGACCGACCCGGTCCCCGGTCCCCGAACCGAGTCCGTGGGTGAGGGTGTTTCACGTGAAACACCGCCGCCGATGGACGACACACCCATCGGCCGAGCCGCTCAGCTGGCGGTCGAGGCCCTCGGCCGCGCCGGCGAAGGGCTGCCCCGTCCTGACCGCACCCGCGTCATGGTGGTGGCCAACCAGAAGGGCGGGGTCGGGAAGACGACCACGACGGTCAACCTTGCCGCCTCCCTGGCCCTGCACGGTGCACGCGTTCTGGTGGTCGACCTCGACCCGCAGGGCAACGCCTCCACGGCCCTGGGCATCGATCACCACGCCGATGTTCCCTCGATCTACGACGTCCTGGTGGAGAGCCGCCCGCTCTCCGAGGTGGTCCAGCCCGTACCGGACGTCGAAGGTCTCTTCTGTGCCCCCGCCACCATCGATCTCGCCGGTGCGGAGATCGAGCTGGTCTCGCTGGTCGCACGGGAGAGCCGGCTCCAGCGGGCCATCCAGGCGTATGAGCAGCCGTTGGACTACATCCTCATCGACTGCCCGCCCTCGCTGGGTCTGTTGACGGTGAACGCGCTGGTGGCCGGGGCCGAGGTGCTGATCCCCATCCAGTGCGAGTACTACGCGCTGGAAGGCCTGGGCCAGCTCCTGCGGAACGTCGACCTGGTGCGGGGCCATCTCAATCCGGACCTGCACGTCTCGACGATCCTGTTGACGATGTACGACGGCCGGACGAGGCTCGCCTCGCAGGTCGCCGAGGAGGTTCGTACCCACTTCGGCAAGGAAGTGCTGCGGACGAGCATCCCGCGGTCGGTGCGCATCTCGGAGGCACCGAGCTACGGGCAGACCGTGCTGACCTATGACCCGGGGTCCAGCGGTTCGCTCTCGTATCTCGAAGCCGCCCGGGAGATCGCCCTACGGGGCGCCGGGGTGCACTACGAGGCTCAGCACGCCCACACGAGCAGTCAGAACAGCCAGCAGAACGTTTCGGAGGGCATTCAGTGAGTGAGCGTCGTAGAGGACTGGGGCGTGGGCTCGGTGCGCTGATCCCCGCCGCTCCCCAGGAGAAGCAGGTGTCGGCGCCCGGAGGCGGTGCGGCGTCGTCCGGCGCGGGTCCGGTTCTGACGGCCGAGCGCGGGGTGGCCGCTGCGAAGGTGACCGCGCTGCCTTCCGTCCCGGTGGTGCCGGAGCCCGCGTCCACTCCGGAGGGCCGGTCCGAGCAGGAAGCCGGGACGTCCGGCGCGTACTTCGCCGAGCTGCCGATCGGGACGATCACCCCGAACCCTCGCCAGCCTCGTGAGGTCTTCGACGAGGACGCGCTGGCCGAGCTGGTCGTCTCCATCAAGGAAGTCGGCCTTCTTCAGCCGGTCGTCGTCCGGAAGGTGGGCCCGGACAGCTACGAGCTCATCATGGGTGAGCGTCGGTGGAGGGCCTGCCGTGAAGCGGGCCTGGAGCGGATTCCCACCATCGTCCGTGCCACGGACGACGAGAAGCTGCTGCTGGACGCGCTTCTGGAGAACCTCCACCGGGCTCAGCTGAACCCGCTGGAGGAGGCCGCTGCGTACGACCAGCTCCTCAAGGACTTCAAGTGCACCCATGACCAGCTGGCCGACCGGATCGGCCGTTCGCGTCCGCAGGTGACGAACACACTGCGGCTGCTGCGGCTTTCGCCGCCGGTGCAGCGCCGGGTCGCCGCAGGCGTCCTCTCGGCCGGCCATGCCCGCGCGCTGCTGTCCGTGGACGATTCCGAGGAGCAGGACCGGCTGGCCCACCGCATCGTGGCCGAGGGGCTTTCGGTGCGCGCGGTCGAGGAGATCGTGACGCTCATGGGCTCGCGCCCCACGAGCGCTGCGAAGCCCAAGGGTCCGAGGGCCGGTGGCCGTCTGTCCCCCGCTCTGACCGACCTGGCGACCCGACTGTCCGATCGCTTCGAGACCCGGGTGAAGGTCGACCTCGGGCAGAAGAAGGGCAAGATCGTCGTCGAGTTCGCCTCGATGGAGGACCTGGACCGGATCCTCGGCAGTCTCGCCCCGGGCGAGGGGCGAGTGCTGGAGCGTCGGCTCGACGAGTCGTCCGAGGAGGACGACGAGGGCTGAGCGGCGGGACCCGAGGAAGGGCGGGCCGTGAGCCGGGTGCATACCGGAACACGGCCCGCCCTTTGCGCTCTCTCGGTATCCGCATCACCTCTGGGTGGATACGATGCGTTCTGGGACGGCGCATCCACGGTGATCGACCTCAGAGGAGGGCGGAGGCCTTGCGAAGAGTGAGCCGCAGTCGGCTCGTCACGGTCGGGCTGGGCCTGGGCGCCGTCGGGGGATTCGTCGGCAGTCTGTTCCATGAACGGAGCACACTGGCAGCCGCACGTGGTGCGGCGGGCGAAGGAAGGGAGGGATCGCTGTCATGGGGCGTCGGCTCGTACCACTCACCCTGGACAACCTTCCGGATCTCCCCGAGCGTTGCCGCTCGTGCGTCTTCTGGGAGCTTGACCCGGTCAGTGGGGAAGCCGCGGTAAAGGCGGGCAAGCCGGAGCTGGAGAAGGAAGCCTGGATCTCCGCGGTCCTCCTGGAGTGGGGGTCCTGCGGCCGGGTGGTCTATGTGGACGACGTGCCGGCGGGCTTCGTGCTCTATGCCCCGCCCGCGTACGTCCCCCGCTCGACGGCTTTCCCGACCAGCCCGGTCTCCCCCGATGCCGTCCAGCTCATCACTGGGCTGATCATTCCCGAGTACCAGGGTCAGGGGCTGGGCCGTGTCATGGTGCAGACGGTGGCGAAGGACGTTCTGCGCAGGGGTTTCAAGGCGATCGAGGCGTTCGGTGACGCGCGGTCCGAGCAAGCCACCTGCGTGCTTCCCGCGGATCATCTGCTGGCCGTCGGCTTCAAGACCGTGCGCCCGCATCCCGTGTACCCACGGCTGAGGCTGGATCTGCGGACGACGCTCTCCTGGAAGGAAGACGTGGAGATGGCGCTCGACCGGCTTCTGGGGGCGGTTCAGAAGGAACCGGTGCTGCGGCCGTTGTGAGGCAGGAACGCTGCTATCTGCCGCCATGCGAAACGGGCCCACCCCTTCAGGGGGTGGGCCCGTTTCACGTGAAACATCGCGCGCTGATGCGCGATTACGCGCTGATGAAGCCTTCGAGGTCGCGGAGGATCGCGGCCTTCGGCTTGGCGCCGACGATGGTCTTGGCGACCTCGCCGCCCTGGTACACGTTCAGGGTCGGGATGGACATCACGCCGTACTTGGCGGCGGTGGCCGGGTTCTCGTCGATGTTGAGCTTGACGATCTCGATCTGGTCGCCGTGCTCCGCTGCGATCGCCTCCAGCGAGGGGGCGATCTGGCGGCACGGGCCGCACCAGGCGGCCCAGAAGTCCACCAGAACGGGCTTGTCGCTCTTGAGGACGACCTCGTCGAAGGTGTCATCCGTAACGTGCTTCAGGTCGCCGGCCACGGCGGCCTCCTTAGTCTCTCGGGGTGGTGGGATGCGGTGCGGACGTTCAGACGGCCGGGGTCTTCTCCGGCTCGGCGGGCTCCGCGTCGGCCAGGGCCGCGAGGAAGCGCTCGGCGTCCAGGGCGGCGGAGCAGCCGGTGCCCGCTGCCGTGATGGCCTGACGGTAGGTGTGGTCGACCACGTCTCCGGCGCCGAAGACGCCGGTGAGGTTGGTACGGGTGGAGGGCGCCTCGACCTTCAGGTAGCCCTCGTCGTCGAGCTCCAGCTGACCCTTGAAGAGCTCGGTGCGCGGGTCGTGGCCTACGGCGATGAACAGTCCGGTCACGGGGAGCTCGGACGTCTCGCCGGTCTTGGTGTTGCGCAGGGTCAGACCGGAGAGCTTCTGGTCTCCCTTGACCTCGGCGACCTCGCTGTCCCACGCGAACTTGATCTTCGGGTCGGCGAAGGCCCGGTCCTGCATGGCCTTGGAGGCGCGCAGGGTGTCACGGCGGTGGACGATCGTGACGGACTTGGCGAAGCGGGAGAGGAACGTCGCCTCCTCCATCGCGGTGTCGCCGCCGCCGACCACGGCGATGTCGTGGTCCTTGAAGAAGAAGCCGTCGCAGGTGGCGCACCAGGAGACACCGCGTCCGGAGAGGGCGTCCTCGTTGGGCAGTCCGAGCTTGCGGTGCTGGGAGCCGGTCGTGACGATGACGGCCTTGGCGCGGTGGACGGTGCCCGCGGTGTCGGTGACCGTCTTGACGTCACCGGTGAGGTCGACCGCGACCACGTCGTCGGGGATCAGCTCGGCGCCGAAGCGCTCGGCCTGGGCGCGCATGTTGTCCATGAGCTCGGGGCCCATGATGCCGTCCTGGAAGCCGGGGAAGTTCTCCACGTCGGTGGTGTTCATCAGCGCACCGCCGGCCGTGACGGCGCCCTCGAAGACCAACGGGTTCAGCGAGGCGCGGGCGGTGTACAGCGCGGCGGTGTACCCGGCCGGTCCGGAGCCGATGATGATCACATTACGGACGTCGCTCACGGGTTTCTTCCTCGTTTCTGCAGACTGCCTAACTGCCTACGGGGTCGGTTCAACGACTCACACCCCACCCAACGGATCCTACGGCTGATGCATTCCCGAACGTGCCGCGGCGGTCGCGGACGGTTCTCAGGGGCGGTCGTAGGCGCGGGTGAGCAGCAGCTGCCCCGTGGACTCCGGGGCGGTGTCCACGCAGGAGGAGGCGACGAGATAGGCCCGCACGCGTGAGGGGTCGCTCGGGTGCGGAAGGACGACGAGATAGGCGTCCGTTCCCTGGTACGTCCCCTTGTCCAGGGCGAGGGCCGGCGTGGTGCGGCCGGTGGCCTGCTGGACACAGGGGGGAACGTCGACAGCAGGGGCCTTCAAGGGGCTCCTGGACGTCTCGGCCTCGGGGGTGAGGGCCTCACTCGTCGACTTGGTGTCCGCGCCCGGCGGCACCTTCTTGGCGCCGGGGCTCTCCGGGGATGCCCCACTGCCGAGGAGGTCCTGGACCTGCGATTCCAGTGTGCCGTCGGCGTAGGCGTGCGCGCGGCTCTCCCCGGCGCTGACCCCGCTGTCTGCCGCGGTCTTGGAGGAGTCGCCGGACGGGGCGATGGACTGGAGGAAGAAGACGCTCATCCCGATGACCGCCGCGCCGAACGCGGTGCCGAGGACCACAGCGCGCCGCCGCCGGCGGGAGGGACGACGGCCCGGTCCGGTGGCGGCGGAGGACCGGCCCGCAGGGCGGTCCGGAACGGAGGCGCCGACGCTCCTGGGAGCGGGTTCGTGCGTCGCACGGTCGGTCGTCGAGTCTTCGCCGGTCGTTGTTTCACGTGAAACAACGACCGGCTCGTCCACGGCGGGAGCGGTGGGGCGGCCCTCCGCCGCGAGAGCCGCGTCGATACGGGCGGCGATGTCCTCGGGCATCGGCTCCGGGGCGGGCATGGCTCCGAGGAGCCCCCGGATCTCTTCCAGGGATTCCTGTACCTCCGAGCAGAGGTCGCATCCCGCGACGTGCTGCCGGACGTCCGTCGCCCGGGAAGGGGAGAGCAGTCCCTCGGTGAGATCGGAGATCTCGGAGACCTCCGGGTGCTGAGCCGTGTCGGCCGTGGATGTCACGGGCGCCCACCTGCTCCCTTCGTAGCGGCAGGATCGCTTGCTCCTGCGTCTCTGGGGCCTGACGCAGGTGGGACGGATGCTCCGGGCGTCCGGTTCCTTCCGGTCGCGCCGCTCTCCCCGTCGGGGGTCTGCCCCCCGGTTCCCGCGCGCAGATGACGGACCAGGGGGGCCAGTCTCGCCCGGCCCCGGGCGCATCGGCTTTTCACTGTGCCGGTCGCCACCTCAAGGATGCTGGCTGCCTCCGCGACGGGGTAGCCCTGCATGTCGACGAGGACGAGGGCCGCCCGCTGTTCGGCGGGCAGTGTGGCCAGGGCTTCCTGGAGCTGACGGTGGAGGTCCTGCCGGACCGCTGGCGCCTCGGCCGATTCGTGGGGTTCCAGGAGCTGATCGAGCCGTTCGGCGTCGTCCACCGGGGATGTCTTGCGGGAGGCGGCCTTGCGGACCCGGTCGAGGCAGGCGTTCACGGTGATCCGGTGCAGCCAGGTGGTGACCGCGGACTGGCCGCGGAAGGTGTGGGCGGCGCGGAAGGCGTTGACGAGGGCGTCCTGGACGGCGTCGGCCGCCTCTTCCCTGTCCCCCAGGGTGCGCAGCGCCACGGCCCAGAGTCGGTCGCGGTGGCGGCGTACGAGCTCACCGAAGGCGTCGGGGTCACCCGCCACATGCTGGGCGAGCAGGTCCGAGTCGCTCGGTGCCTCTGGTGGAACGGAATCCACCGTGCTCCCCCTCCGAACCGGATCCGATGTCATATGCGGGCCGCACCCGGTGAAGCGGTGCGACGGGGAGAAGCCTGCCGTCACGGGTGTGACGGCCGCAACCCTTGTCGCCGCAGGCGCTCGGTGGTGCGGGCGGTCCGCCCCACAGTAACGGGCGAGTGGTGTCGGTGATCACGGGCCGGTACGGGTGGCCCGGCCCGGCCCGTGCGTCAGCCGAGGACGGAGATGTCGGTGACGCCGCCCCGGTAGCCACCCGTGCCGTCCGAGGGGAGTTCCGTGACGTGGATCAGGACGTAACGCGTCCGGACGGGCTCGTCGAGCTTCTCCTTGAGCGTCTTTCCCGCGACCGTCCGCTTGACGATCGGCTGGTCGAAGTCGGCCGTCGTGGAGGGGGACGAGGCGTTCGGGGCGGCGGCGAGGACCGTCGTCGTCTGCCCGCTCCGGTACATGGACACGTCGATGCCGGAGACGTCCCGCACCTTGCCGAGGTCGACGATGATTCCGCTGCCCTGCTTGCGCTGGGGGAGGTTCCCGAAGTTGGCGAACCCCTCGTACCGCGGGGTGACCCAGTGGGTTCCGGAATCGCCGTCGATGGTGTTCTGCACCTCCCGCTCCTTGATGCCGGAGCCGTCGGGCATGAACTCGGTGGCACCCGCGATGTCCAGCGGTTCGGCGGACGGCGCGGGCTTGTCGTCCTTGTTCTTGTCGTCCTCGTTCGGCTCGGTGACGCCGGTGTCCTCGGAGCCCTTGGTGCGGTCGAGCAACGCCTCCGCGAGCTGCCAGCTGCCGAGGCCCAGCGCGGCGATGAGGAGCGCCGAGACGGTCCACTTGAGCGCGCGGCCCGCACGGCTCTGCAGAGGGGCCGGAGGGACGGGCATCACGGGCTGGGTGGCGGCGGACGGGTGGGAGGACGGCCGTCCGTACGTGCCCTGCTGGTAGGTCGTGCGCTGGTAGGCCGGTGGCGCGGTGAACGTGGGTTCCGGAGGAAGGATGCGCGGCATGGCTGCGACGGCTTTGGCCAGCTCGTCCGGGGTGGTGCAGGGCGGTTCCTGCCGGGAGGCGGTGGCACCGTCGTTGGCGAGCGCCCGCATGGCGAGCTCGGAGAGGCCGCGATGGACGCCGGCCCGGACCTGGTCCGGGGCGATGAGGCCCAGGCCCTTGGGCAGCCCGGCGAGACCGTGGGCGTCGTCCCCGTACGGCCAGCGGTGGGTCAGTGCGGCGTACAGCAGGGCGCCGATGGCCTCGGTGTCCGTCCGGAGGGGGCGCTCCGCGGTGATGCCGCGCAGGGCGGCGTTCACGGCGAGGCCACGGATGCGGTACTGCCCGGTGGAGCTGCGCAGGACCGCGCCGGGGGTGAGCCGCAGATGGGACAGGCCCTCGCGGTGGGCGGCGGCCATCGCCTGGGAGAGCTGGCTGACGAGCTGGTAGGCGTCGTGGGCCTCCATCGGCCCGGTGGCCAGCAGAGCGGTGAGCTCGGTGGCGTCCGGCAGCCATTCGTGGACCACGTAGACGAGGTCGTCCTCCTCGACGGCGTCCAGGACCTGGACGAAGCGGGGGTCGCCGAGCAGAGCTGAGGAGCGGGCGGCGGCCAGCACCGAGCGGGCCCGCGGGTGGTCCGCGGGCAGCAGGTGCACGCCCACCGCCCGGCGGAGTTTCTCGTCGACAGCACGCCAGCTGCTGAAGCCGTCCAGGCGGGTGACGCACTCCTCCAGGCGGTAGCGCCCGGCGAGTTTGTGACCGCTGTGCAGATCGGGTGAGGCCGGAACGGCCTCGGAACGCTCCCGTCCGCCGTCCGTCTTCTCGGTGTCCTTGGGGCTCGCGCCCTCGGTTTCGTCGGCTTGCGCCGTCCCGTCGGTCGTGGCCTTGTCCGCCTTGGCGGTCAGCGGCTCGTCGCCGCCGTTGTCAGCCACGTCGACGGCAGCCGTGCTACGTTCCGCCACCGTCGTTCCTGCCTCCCCATCCGTTGCGCGATGCCAGCCAGCTCTGCACAGTCACGCCAATTGTGCCCACACTCCGGCGCTATGCACGACACGCGGAGTGCGGCGATGGTTGTGCGGGCGAGCGCTCATTCAGCGTCCGAGCCGTCCACGGACCATGCCGACCAGCCCGTTGACCTCTTCGATGCGCATCTTCTTCGCCGCGACGAAGAAGATGCCCAGGAGGATGACGCCGCCGCAGATCAGCGCGGCCAGTGAGCCGAGCGCGCCGGTGCCGACGAGTTCCAGGATCCCGAATCCGACGGCGCCGCCGACCAGGGCGGCGGGCACCGCGGCCATGCAGAGGCGCGCGTAGGTCCGCACGATGTGCGCGCCGTCCAGGTCGCCGCCCAGCCGGTTGCGCAGTCGGCGCCAGGCGACACCGACGCCGACCGCGTAGGCCAGACCGTAGGAGAAGGCCATGCCGACGACGGCCCAGCGGGCGGGCAGGACGACGTAACAGAGTGCGGAGGCGGCGGCGTTGACGGCGGCCACGATGACCGTGTTGTAGAAGGGGGTGCGGGTGTCCTCGTAGGCGTAGAACCCGCGGAGGACGACGTACTGCACGGAGTACGGGATCAGACCGAGCGCGAAGGCCATGAGGATGAAGCCCATGGAGCGGGCGGCCTCGATGCCGCTGGAGGCGTAGAGCAGAGTGGCCATCGGCAGGCCGAGCGCGAGGAAGGCGAAGGCCACCGGCACGATGGCGACGGCCGAGTTGCGCAGTCCCTGCGAGATGTCGTCGCGGACCGCACCCGGGTCGTTGTCATGGGCGGCCCGGGAGATGCGGGGCAGCAGCGCGGCCATGACCGAGACGGTGATGATGGCCTGCGGCATGCCCCAGATCAGCTGGGCGTTGGAGTAGGCCAGGAACCCGGTGCCGTCGTGGCCCGAGGCCGTGCCGGCCGCGGTGGCGAGCTGGGTGACGACCAGGACGCCCGCCTGGTTGGCCAGGACGAACAGCACGGTCCACTTGGCGAGCTTGACCGTCTTGCCGAGCCCGTGGCCCTTCCAGTCGAACCGGGGACGGAAGCGGAAGCCCGTCTCGCGCAGGTACGGGATCATCGCCAGGGACTGGACGACGAGGCCGAGCAGGGTGCCGATGCCCAGCAGCCGGACGCCTTCCGGCGGGATGGTGTCGACGCCCATCTGCGATTCGGCGGAGGTTCCATAGACCCAGATGAACAGCCCGAACGTGATGATCATGACGATGTTGTTGAGGACCGGGGTCCACATCATCGCGCCGAACTTGCCACGGGCGTTGAGGATCTGACCCATCACCACGTGCACGCCCATGAAGAAGATGGTGGGCAGGCAGTAGCGGGCGAAGGTGACGGCGACGCTGTTGGCGGCCACGTCATCGGCGATCGTGCTGGACATCAGCTTGATCAGCACCGGGGCGACGAGGACCGCTGCGGCGACGATCAGGCCGAGCGCGACCATCACCAGGGTCAGGAGCCGGTTGGCGAACGCCTCACCGCCGTCCTCGTCGTCCTTCATGGCACGGACGAGCTGCGGGACGAAGACCGAGTTGAGGCCACCGCCGACGGTGAGGATGTAGATCATCGTCGGCAGCGTGTAGGCGATGGTGAAGCTGTCGCCGAGCAGCGCGGCGCCGAGTGCGGCGGTGATGACCAGGGACCGCACGAAGCCGGTGAGCCGGGAGACGAGCGTGCCGGCGGCCATGACCGCGCTGGACTTGAGGAGTCCCGAGACCTTGCCACCGCCGCCCTTGGCGGGCACGGGTGCGGGAGCCGGTTCGGGCTGGGGCGGTACCGGGGGCTTCCCCGATCCCTCCTGGTCCCGGAAGAGGTGGGCGAAGGCGTCCGGCTCCTGCCGGTCGTCCGACGCCTGGGTGACGAGCGCGTCGACGCCGACGAACTGCGTGGTCGCCGGGCGGTCCCCGTACGGCAGGTGCCGGGAGGGCCCCGCCGGCTCGGGGGGCGGGGTCTGGGCCCAGATGCGCGG
>NZ_JAAXYC010000379.1 GCF_018619185.1 Streptomyces sp. McG3
GCTCGGGGGGCTCCGGGGCCGAGGGCGGCGTGGGCGGGCGGTGGTCCGCGGAGCCCGTCGCGTGCCGTACGCGGTCGCCTTCCTGGGTCCGGGGCGGCGGCGCCACCGAGCGGGCCATGCCCCGGGTGACGGCCTCCTGAATGGATCCGGCCAGTACGGTGGCCCCGGCCACGCCCTGGTCGGCGAGCATCTCGGCGAGCCCGCCGGCGTACCCCTGTCCCACGGCGCGGACCTTCCAGGCGTCCTGACGGCGGTAGAGCTCCAGGGCGCTGACCGCGGACTCGGCGTCCAGGCCGGTGAGCGTGAACGTGGCGATCTCGGCGCCGTCGAGCCCGGTGACGGCGACGAAGGGGGCGGGGACGGCGCCGAACCGCGCCGGGCCGCCCGCTCCGACGGGAAGCGCGAGCAGCACGGTGACCCGGTGGGCGCCGGCGGGCAGTGCCTTCAGATCGACGGCGAGACGGTGATCGGCCGCCGCCTGCTGGGAGACCTCCAGCCCGGGGAGCTGGGGCGAGCCGGGGTGGGCGATCCACTCGACGCCGCGCACCGTGCCCCGTTCGTCGCCGAGGGTGGCTCCGGCCACGACGGGCGTGCCCGCCGATACCCGGATCTCCAGACGGGTCTGGGGCAAGGTGTGGTTCTGCCCCCGGACCAGTTCGGCCGTCATTGCCCTGTCCCCCTCGACGATGGCCCGCGCGTCGGTGGGCGCGGAGCCGTGTTCTGCCGTGCCGTGTGGGGCAGCTCCCGGCGGCGGGTGCCTCCGGGAGCTGCTCCTGACTGTTGCGGTGCCGGCCGCTCCGGACCGGCGCGGGTCCTACAGGTGCGGGAGGATCGACGGCATCAGGTCCTGGAAGGTGCGGCCGTTGGCCGGGTTCCCGAGGGCCGTCATCTGCCATCCGCTGCCCGCGCGGTGCACCTTCGCCATGATCTGGGCGGTGTACTGGCCGCCGCCGTCGAGCGTGTACCGGGCGAGTTCCTGGCCGTTGGTCTCGTCGACGATGCGGCAGAAGGCGTGTCGGACCTCCTGGAACGTCTGCCCGGTGAAGGAGTTCACCGTGAAGACGATCTGGTCGATGTGGACCGGAATGCGCTGGAGGTCGACGAGGATCGCCTCGTCGTCGCCGCCGGAGCCGGCGCCGCCGACCAGGTTGTCACCGGTGTGCTTGACCGAGCCGTCATCGCTGACGAGGTGGCGGAAGAACACGACGTCGACCGGCTGCTTGTCGGCGAAGAGCACCGCCGAGGCGTCCAGGTCGACCTCGCGGGTGCGCGAACCGAACAGGCCACGGCGCGGAGCCGCCTGCCAGCCGAGCCCCATCCGTACCGCGGTCAGGGTCCCCCCGTCGCTCTTCTGCAGGCTGATGGCCTGACCCTTGGTCATATTGACCGTCACGCGCTGTCCCCTCTCGGCATTGCCCCGCAACCATCCGTGTGCGGTTTCCCCGCACCCTACGCATTCCACCCCGGGCGGCAGCAGGCTCGGCCCGTTTTTGTGTCGGTCTTGCAACACACCCGGCGCGGCTTGCCCGGCGCATCGGAAACCCCACCGGAGTCGCACCGGAAACCACGCCGGAATCCGCACCGGAACCGGCGCGGGACCGGCACACGTCAGCGGCGATCCCGCACCCACCGGGTCACCGGGTCACCGGGATCAGGCGAGGCCCGCTTCCTTCATCTGGCGCAGTTCCTTCTTCAGTTCACCGACCTCGTCGCGCAGCCGGGCGGCCACCTCGAACTGGAGGTCCGCGGCGGCGGCCCGCATCCGCTCGGTCATCTCCTCGATGATCCCGGCCAGTTCGGTGGCGGGCCGGTCGCTGAGCACCGCGCCGGGCGAGGCCGCCCTGCCCTTCGCCCCGCCCTTGGCGGCCTTGGAGCCGAGCGCGGGCACCGGCGCCTTGGCCTCCTTGCCCTGCCGGTAGCCGGAGCCGAGGAGCTGCTCGGTGTCGACCTCCTCGCGGGCGATGGTCGCGACGATGTCGTTGATCTTCTTGCGCAGCGGCTGCGGGTCGATGCCGCGCTCGGTGTTGTACGCGACCTGCTTCTCGCGGCGGCGGTTCGTCTCGTCGATCGCCTGCGCCATGGCCGGGGTGATCTTGTCGGCGTACATGTGGACCTGACCGGAGACGTTACGGGCGGCGCGGCCGATGGTCTGGATGAGCGAGGTGCCGGAGCGCAGGAAGCCCTGCTTGTCGGCGTCGAGGATGGCCACGAGGGACACCTCGGGAAGGTCGAGGCCCTCGCGCAGGAGGTTGATGCCGACGAGCACGTCGTACTCGCCGGAGCGCAGCTCGCGCAGCAGCTCGATGCGGCGCAGGGTGTCGACGTCGCTGTGCAGATAGCGGACCTGGATGCCGAGCTCCAGGAAGTAGTCGGTGAGGTCCTCCGACATCTTCTTGGTGAGCGTGGTGACCAGGACCCGCTCGTCGCGCTCGACGCGCTCGCGGATCTCGTGGACCAGGTCGTCGATCTGCCCCTCGGTGGGCTTGACCACGACCTCCGGGTCGACCAGGCCGGTGGGGCGGATGATCTGCTCGACGAACCCGTCGCCGCGTGAGAGCTCGTACTTCCCCGGGGTGGCGGAGAGGTACACCGTCTGGTCGATCCGCTTCAGGAACTCCTCCCACTTCAGCGGCCGGTTGTCCATCGCGGACGGCAGCCGGAAGCCGTGGTCGACGAGGGTCCGCTTGCGGGAGGCGTCCCCCTCGTACATCGCGCCGATCTGCGGGACCGTGACGTGGGACTCGTCCAGGACGAGCAGGAAGTCGTCCGGGAAGTAGTCGAGGAGGGTGTTGGGTGCGGTGCCGGGCGCGCGGTCGTCGAAGTGCATCGAGTAGTTCTCGACGCCGGAGCAGGTGCCGATCTGGCGGAGCATCTCGATGTCGTACGTGGTGCGCATGCGCAGTCGCTGGGCCTCCAGCATCTTGCCCTGCTTCTCCAGCTCGGCCAGGCGCTGCTCCAGCTCCCGCTCGATGCCGCCGACGGCCTTCTCCATGCGCTCGGGCCCGGCGACATAGTGGCTGGCGGGGAAGACGTGGACCGTGGGGTCCTCGCTGATGATCTCGCCGGTCAGCGGGTGGAGCGTGGACAGGGCCTCGATCTCGTCGCCGAACATCTCGATCCGGACGGCGAGCTCCTCGTAGACCGGGAAGATCTCGATGGTGTCGCCCCGGACGCGGAAGGTGCCGCGGGTGAACGCCAGGTCGTTCCGGCTGTACTGCATCTCGACGAAGCGGCGCAGCAGCTGGTCGCGGTCGACCTCCTCGCCGACCTTGAGCTGGACCATGCGGTCCACGTACTCCTGGGGCGTGCCGAGGCCGTAGATGCAGGAGACGGAGGCGACCACGATGACGTCGCGCCGGGTGAGCAGCGAGTTCGTCGCCGAGTGGCGCAGCCGCTCGACCTCCTCGTTGATGGAGGAGTCCTTCTCGATGTAGGTGTCCGACTGCGGGACGTACGCCTCGGGCTGGTAGTAGTCGTAGTACGAGACGAAATACTCCACCGCGTTGTTCGGGAGGAGCTCACGGAACTCGTTGGCCAGCTGGGCGGCGAGGGTCTTGTTCGGCGCCATCACCAGGGTGGGGCGCTGCAGCTTCTCGATCATCCAGGCGGTGGTCGCCGACTTGCCGGTGCCGGTCGCGCCGAGCAGGACGACATCCTTCTCGTCCGCGCGGATGCGCCGCTCCAGCTCGGCGATGGCCGCCGGCTGGTCGCCGCTGGGCTGGTAGGGACTGACGACCTCGAAGGGCGCCACCGAACGTTCGATCTTGGAAACGGGCCGCATGCAACCACCGTACGGCCCGCCACTGACAACGGCCCCGGATCAGCGGTACCGGGCCCCTCCCGCACCCTCGCGGACGGTGCTCCGCGGGCGCTGCCCGGGCCGCGGGGCCGGACCGGGTTCACCCGTCACGGCCCTGGGGTCGAACATGAGCACCACGGCGGCGAGGAGCAGGAAGCAGCCGGGTCCTGCCAGCATCGGGCCGATCATCTCGGCGGGCCGGTCGCCGGGCAGGACGTCGGCCAGGTCGGACGGCAGGGTGGGCGGCAGGTGCAGGTGCACGTCGAGCGCGGCCATGCCGGTGTAGTGCATCCCGGTCACCGCGACGGCCATCAGGATGCTCGCGCCGAGGCCCGAGCGGGCTCCCCGGAGGGTGACGGCGGCCCACAGGGCGCCCGTGGCGGCGATTCCGGCGATCAGCACCGAGAGGACGACGAGGGGCGTGTCGTACGCGAACCGCGCGTCCATGCGCATGCCCGCCATGCCGAGGTAGTGCATCGAGGCGATGCCGAGGCCGGTGATGGTGCCTCCCGTGATCAACGCCATGCGGGTCGCGCCCCGGTAGCCGACAATGAAGATGCCGATGCCGACCATCACCACGGCGATGGCCAGGCCTGCGAAGGTGAGGGGTTTGTCGTAGGAGATCGGGGTCTCCTGGACGGTGAAGCCCGTCATCGCGACGAAGTGCATGGTCCATACCCCGGAGCCGATGGACAGCGAACCCAGCGCCAGCCAGCCGGCCCGCCAGGAGCGAGCGGCGTGAAAGGACCGGGTGGTGCAGCGGAGTCCGAGGGCGGCTCCCAGGGCGGCCATGAGGAAAGCCGCGACCGGAGTCACCAGGCCGTAGGTGAATCCGTCGACTGTTCCTTGCATGCGCGCGCCCTTCGAAAAAGCCCGGGGGTCGAGGAGGGTCCCCCTAGGGGCGAGTCCCGGCAGGCAGACAGAGAAAGCACATTTTATCGGCACGGCCGCGGGGCATGCTCCGGCGGTGGCCCCGGGATCGAAGGTTCCGTTCATTTCGCGGCCATCGCCGCCCCGCCGGGCGTTGGCGGGCCGCTGTCACTCTCTGCGTGTCCGCACACTCCCGACGTGAGGAGTCCCCGTGTTCGTCCGCACCGCCACCGCCTCCACCACGGCCGCCGCCCTGCTCGGCGCCGGCGCCCTGCTGCTGCCCGCCGACCGGCCCGAGGCTCCGGAGCGGCAGGGGCAGGACGCCCCGGTCGTCGTGGCCCACCGGGGGGCGTCGGGCTACGCGCCGGAGAACACCCTCGCCGCCGTCGACGCCGCCGACGCGCTCGGAATCGCATGGGTCGAGAACGACGTCCACCGCACCCGCGACGGCGTGCTCGTCGTGCTGCACGACACCGACCTGAAGCGCACGACGGACGCCGAGCAGGTCTTCCCCGACCGGGCGCCGTGGGCGGTGAAGGACTTCACCGCGGCGGAGCTGGCGAAGCTCGACGCGGGCAGCTGGTTCGGAGCCCGGTTCACCGGGGCCCGGGTGCCGACGCTCACCCAGTTCCTGCACCGGATGGAGCGCAACCGGCAGAAGCTGCTGCTGGAGATCAAGAGCCCGGCGACCTACCCGGGCATCGAGCGGGACATCATCCGGGTCCTGGGACGGTCGGGGTGGCTGGACCGCTCCCACGTACGGAGCCGGCTGGTCATCCAGAGCTTCGGCGCCGACAGCGTGAAGGAGGTGCACAGTCTGCGCCCCGACATCACGACCGGCTTCCTGGGCACACCCGCGGTGGCCGACCTGCCCTCGTACGCGGCGTTCACCGATCAGATCAACCCCTCGTACGCGACGATCGGCGCCGACTACGTGGCGGCCGTCCAGCGGCTCAAGGGCCCGCACGGCAAGCGTCTGCGGGTGAACACGTGGACGGTCAACAAGGCGGCGGACGCGGTGAAGGCCCGTGACTACGGGGTCGACGGCATCATCACCAACTTCCCCGACGTGGTGCGCGACGCGACGAGCTGACGCGGCAGGGGGCGGGCCCGTCGGTTTCCCGCCGACGGGACCGCCGCTGTCAGTGGCGGGCCGTACGGTGATCGGCATGAACAGCTACGGGACCGGTGCCGATCCGGCCGTCGAGTGGGCCGTCGTGGACAGCGGCATCGGCCCGCTGCTGCTCGCCGCGACCGGGTCCGGTCTGGTGAGCGTGTCCTTCCACGCCCGCCCCGCCGTGCGGGACGCGGTCCTCGACCGGTTGCGGACCCGGTTCGGCGCGGAGCCGGTGGAGGCGCCCGGCTCCGCGCGGCTCGCCGGGCCCATCCGCGCGCTCGCGGCGTACTTCGCGGGCGAGCGGCAGGATTTTGACCTCGATCTGGACTGGTCGCTCACCTCCGGGTTCCACCGTGAGGTGCTCCGCGAGCTGGCGTCCGGGGTGCCCTACGGGACGGTCGTCGGGTACGGGGAGCTGGCCGCGCGGGTCGGCCGGCCGGAGGGGGCGCAGGCGGTGGGCGCGGCCATGGGGGCCAACCCGCTGCCGGTGGTGGTTCCGTGTCACCGGGTGGTGGAGAGCGACGGAGGCCTGGGCGGGTTCGGCGGAGGTCTGGAGACCAAGCGGCAGCTGCTGGCGCTGGAGGGGGTCCTGCCGCAGCCGCTGTTCTAGGGAGTATCCGCGAAGTATCGTCGTCCGCCCTCACGGCGGGCCACGCGGCGTCAGGTGCGTGCTCTCGGCGCGTCGGCCCCAGGCCCCCTCGTACGGGACGTACTCGGGTCCGGGTCGGCGCGGCGCGAGTGCGTGCATGGCTTCGGGG
>NZ_JAAXYC010000380.1 GCF_018619185.1 Streptomyces sp. McG3
CCCCACCGCCCTCCCCGAGCGACGGGATACCCGGTCCGGCCGCCTCCGGCCGGGTCGAACTCGCCCACGGTCACGTCCCCGACGACCCCCGCTTCGCCAACGAGGACCTGCTGCCCGTCCCCGTCGAGCGCCGCACCTGGACGACGTACAACTTCGCGGCCCTGTGGATCGGCATGGCCCACAACATCCCGTCCTGGCTGCTCGCCTCCGGTCTGGTGGCGCTCGGCATGGACTGGAAACAGGCCGTGTTCACCATCGCGCTCGCCAATGTGATCGTGCTGGCCCCGATGCTGCTCACCGGGCACGCCGGGCCCAAGTACGGCATTCCCTTCCCGGTCCTGGCGCGAGCCTCCTTCGGGCTGCGCGGCGCCAATCTGCCCGCCCTGATCCGGGCCGCCGTCGCCTGCGCGTGGTTCGGCATCCAGACCTGGATCGGCGGCGTCGGCATCTTCACGCTGCTCGGCAAGCTCTTCGGCGGCTGGGCCGGCGCGGCGGAGATCGGCGGGCAGCCGTGGACCCTCTGGCTCTGCTTCGCCCTCTTCTGGGTCCTCGAACTGGCCATCATCTACCGGGGGATGGACACCCTGCGCCGCTTCGAGAACTGGGCCGCGCCCTTCGTCCTGGTCGGTGCTGTCGTCCTGCTCGTCTGGGTCGCGGTCAAGGCGGGCGGCTTCGGCCCGCTGCTGGACCAGCCGTCCGCGCTCGGCTGGGGCGCCGACTTCTGGCCGGTCTTCTTTCCCTCGCTGATGGGCATGATCGCCTTCTGGTCGACGCTCTCCCTCAACATCCCCGACTTCACCCGCTTCGGCGCGGGCCAACGCGCCCAGATCCGGGGGCAGTCGCTCGGGTTGCCGACCACCATGACGTTCTTCGCCCTGCTCTCGGTCTTCGTCACCTCCGGGTCGCAGGCGGTGTACGGGGTGGCCATCTGGGACCCGGTCCAGCTCGTGGCCCGTACCGACAACGTCTTCGGGCTGGTCTTCGGCCTGGTCACCGTGCTGATCGCGACGATCTCGGTGAACATCGCGGCGAACGTGGTCTCACCGGCGTACGACCTGGCGAACCTCGCGCCGAAGTTCATCAGCTTCCGGACCGGGGCGCTGATCACGGGCGTGCTCGGGGTCGTGATCATGCCGTGGAAGCTCACCGAGACGCCCGAGCTGTACATCTTCACCTGGCTGGGCCTGGTCGGCGGACTGCTCGGCACCGTCGCGGGCATCCTGATCGCCGACTACTGGATCGTCCGCCGCACCGTCCTCGACCTGGCCGACCTCTACCGCCCCGGCGGCAGGTACTGGTACCGGGGCGGCTGGAACTGGCGGGCGGTGGTCGCCTTCGCGGTCGGCGGCGTCCTCGCGGTGGGCGGCTCGCACTCGGCCCCCGGCAAGGGCCCCTTCCCCGCCGACGGACTGATCCCGTTCCTGAAACCGCTGGCCGACTACGGCTGGGCGGTCGGGCTGGCCTCCTCGCTGCTCCTGTACGTGGCGCTGACCCGCCGGGGGAGTGGGGCGGCGGCGGTCTGAGAGGACGCCGCACCGGTGCCGAGCCACTTCAGCCCGTCCAGGAGGAAGGTGTTCTGGGTGGCGGAGGCGAAGGTCGACGACAACGGGGTGTCGGTCGCGTAGTCCATCGCGTTGTGGCCGAAGTTGGCGTACAGCATGCGGTAGTCGTGGTTGGTCCACACGATCGGGTAATCGCCGCTGTACCAGCTCTGGCCGGGGTCGGTCCCCAGCGGGAAACTCACCGGGTCGACCGAGGCCAGTACGTCGATGTCCGGGTCGGCCCGCAGATCGCGGCTCCAGCTGTACCACTCGCTCACCGACGAGGTGAACGTGCCCGGCAGGCGTCGCGTCGACGGATGGGTGCGGTGGTCGGTGTGCAGCGTCGCGGTGGTGGGCCCCCAGGTGTTGGTGGCGAAGTTCCCGCTGCCCAGGAACTCGTCGTAGTACCAGGGCCAGCTCCGCGCGCTGGTGGTGAACGCCGCGACGTGAAAGCCCATCCAGGATCCGCCGCCGCGCATGTACGCCTCGAAACCCGCGCGTTGGGCCGACGACTGCGGGGCGTCGTCGAGGAAGAGGACCACGTCGTAGCTGTTCAGCGCCGCGCTGTCGGCGAGCAGGTTCCAGTTGTTCGTCGAGGTGTACGTGAAGCCGTTCTCCGCCCCCGCCTTCGGAAACCACTCGTTGGCCTCCTTGACGAAGCTGATGTGGGCAGCGTCCCAGGTGCCGTTGTAGAACGCGACGACCTTGAACGACGCCGCGGCGGCGGGTGCGCGGGCGGCCGCGCCGGCCGGTGACACGAGAAGTCCCAGCAGCAGGGCCAGGAGGGCGAGGAGCGACAGGCCGGCGCGTGTGCGGCCGTGGGGGGCCTGGGGCATGGGTATGGTCCTTTGTTCGTCCATGTGGCGACCGTTCCACCATGTGATTAAGAAGTGAACAGAACAAAGTGTCAAGGCTTTGGTCCGGACCAGCCCCGAGGTCGCGGTGAATCGCCGGCACAGCGCCACAAACGGGGAGTTGATGCCGATCATCGCGGGTGGGACCGGATTCACCTTCCGTACGCGCAGTCTTGACGCGGTCACGGAACGGCCCTAACTTCACGGCCTGAAGTAAGCCCCCCGCGCCGGCAGGAGACACATATGAGAATGCCCGGACCTCTCGCAGCCCGTGGCTCGCGCCACGACGGACACAGACCCCGGCGCCGCTCCACGCCGCTGCTGGTCCTCGGTGGGCTGGTGGCCTCCCTGCTTACCGCCGTCGGCGCCGCCCCCTCCGCGCAGGCCGCGGAACTCCCGACGGGCTGGGTGACCGTGACGGCCGGTCACAGCGGCAAGTGCGTGGACGCCGCCGCCGCCGGGACGGCCGACGGCACCGCGGTGCAGCAGTACGCCTGCAACGGCAGCACCGCCCAGCAGTGGCAGTTCCGGCCGGTCGGCGGGGGATACGTCCGGGTCGACAACCGCAACGACGCGGCGAAGAGCTGGGACGTGACGGACGTTTCCACGGCCGACGCCGCCCCCGTGCAGCTCTGGTCGTACTCCGGCGGGAACAACCAGCAGTGGCTGCCCGTGGAGGAGCCCGGCGGCGCCTTCCACTTCGTGAACCGCAACAGCGGCAAGTGCCTCGACGTCCCGTCCGCCTCCACCGCCGACAACGCCCGCATGCAGCAGTACACCTGCAACGGATCGGCCGCGCAGTCCTTCCGGGTGGGCGCCACCGACGTACCGAACCCGCCCGGCACCCCGGACTTCGGCCCCAACGTCACCGTCTTCGACCCCTCCACGCCCCGGGCCACCATCCAGAACAAGCTGAACCAGGTCTTCGCCCAGCAGGAGACCAACCAGTTCGGCTCCCAGCGCCAGGCCCTGCTGTTCAAGCCCGGGAGTTACGACGTGGACGCGAACGTCGGCTTCTACACCCAGGTCGCCGGGCTCGGCCTGTCGCCCGACGACGTCACCATCAACGGGGGCGTCCACGCCGAGGCGGACTGGTTCCAGGGCAACGCCACCCACAACTTCTGGCGCTCCGCCGAGAACCTCTCGGTCAACCCGCCCTCCGGCACCGACCGTTGGGCCGTGTCGCAGGCGGCCCCGTACCGCCGTATGCATGTGCGCGGCAACCTCCAGCTCGATGACGGCGGCTGGTCCAGCGGCGGCTTCATGGCCGACTCCAAGATCGACGGCCAGGTCCGCTCCGGCACCCAGCAGCAGTGGCTCTCCCGCAACAGCCAGTGGAACAGCTGGACCGGATCCAACTGGAACATGGTCTTCGTCGGTGACGTGGGCGCCCCTGCCAACAGCTTTCCCCACCCGCCCTACACCACCGTCGCCCAGACGCCCGTGAGCCGCGAGAAGCCCTTCCTGTACGTGGACGGGGCCGGCGCCTACCAGGTCTTCGTCCCGGCCCTGCGGACCAACTCCCAGGGCACCACCTGGGCTTCCGGTGCACCGGCCGGCCAGTCGCTGCCCATCGAGCAGTTCTTCATCGTCAAGCCGGGCGCGACCGCGACCCAGATCAACGCGGCGCTCGCCGAGGGCAAGAACCTGCTCTTCACCCCGGGCGTCCACCGGATCAACCAGCCGATCGACGTCACCCGCGCCAACACCGTCGTCCTCGGCCTCGGGCTCGCCACCGTCATCCCCGAGAACGGCATCACCGCCATGAACGTCGCCGACGTCGACGGTGTGAAGATCGCCGGACTGCTGATCGACGCGGGTACCGTCAACTCCCCGACGCTGATGCGGGTCGGACAGCCGGGAGCGAGCGCCCGGCACACCGCCAACCCCACCTCGCTGCACGACGTCTTCTTCCGCATCGGCGGGGCCGCCGTCGGCAGGGCCACCCAGAGCCTGGTCGTCAACAGCTCCGACGTCATCGGCGACCATCTGTGGCTCTGGCGCGGCGACCACGGCAGCGGCATCGGCTGGAACACCAACACCGCGGCCACCGGACTCGTCGTCAACGGGACGGACGTGACGATGTACGGGCTGTTCGTCGAGCACTACCAGCAGCACCAGGTGATCTGGAACGGCAACGGCGGACGCACCTACTTCTTCCAGAACGAGATGCCCTACGACCCGCCCGGCCAGGCCGCCTGGATGAACGGTTCGACCCGCGGCTACGACGCGTACAAGGTGTCCCCGTCCGTCACCCGCCACGAGGCGTGGGGCCTGGGAAGCTACTGCTTCTTCAACGCCAACCCTTCCGTGGTGGCCGAGCGCGCCTTCGAGGCCCCGAACACGCCAGGAGTGCGCTTCCACAACATGGTGACCGTCTCGCTCGGCGGGACCGGCACGATCAACCACGTCATCAACAACACGGGAGGACCGTCCGACTCCGGCAGCAACGTGGCCAACCTGGTGGCCTATCCGTAGCTCCGGGCAGGGCCTCAGACGGGTTTGACGCTGCGGCCCAGCAGGGCCGTGACATCCACCGTCTCGTCCGCGGAGGGAGTGGCCGTGGGCACCGGCCGGTCGAATCCGGAGAAGTCCACGGTCCCTTCCTCGTCGGCGTCGCGCACGGTGATCCGCACCGGGTACGGCGTGCCCTCGGCGGCCACGTAGGCCGTCAGGCGCTCGTTGCCCTCGGCACGGGTCACCGGAACGACGGGCGCACCGTTCACCTCGGTCCTCTCGCCCTTCGTGAGGGTGCCCCGGTCGGCGGTGCCGGCGTTGTCCGTGATCAGCTCGCGGAAGGTGTCGAGATCGCACACCTCGGTCACGCTCAGCAGCCGGGGGTCGTCGGCCTCGGCCTTCATGTAGCGGCCGTCGAGGATCGCGTCGAAGGTGGAGCCGCCGATCGGCACATGGTTCTTCCAGAAGTCGGCGTCCGGCTTCAGCCAGACGTCGTCGCCCCGCTTGACGATCTCCACCGAACCGTCGCCGCCCATGTCGACCCCGCCCGCGCAGTTCCCCTCGCGGTCCAGCGTGAGGTCCAGGCTCGCATCCGGCCCGGCCCCGTCGATACTGCCGCGCGCGCTCAGACGCAGGGAGTCCACGTCGAGCAGGGCGTCGCGCGAGCGGTCGGCGATCTCCTCGGCGGGGAGCGAGTCGATGTCGTCGTCAGCCTGCGCGACCACACCACTCGTCAGGGTGAGAGCAGCGGTCGCGGCCCCTGCCGCCGCACGCGCGGCCCAACGGTGTGCGCTCACATCGCCTCCTCGAAAACGCCCCGGTCAGGGGGTGCGCTCCATGAGAACCGGCACATTCGAGCGTACGCCGCGAGCGGGGGAGCCGCCCGGCGCACTCACGGAGCGTGAGAAGTGAACGCGTTTCTCGTTACGGAGGGTGGGCAGAGCTGCGGTGATCCCCGTCGGGATCACCGTAGGCACGCACCACGTAAGGAGAACCATGAAGCTGTTCACGGGGAAGAGGCCGATCACGGGGAGCGACCGGTTCCGGTCGGTCCGGCGGGCCGTCGCCGCGGCCTCCATGGCGGCGGCGCTGGCGGTCCCGGTCACCGCGTCGACCGCGTCGACCGCGGCCGCCGCCCCGGCCGCGATCCCGCCCGGCCTCTCCTGCGACACCGGTAAACACGCCATCGACGACTACACGGGCTTCGCGCTCTGTCGCAACAACGGCAGCCGGACGCAGACCTTCTGGGTCCACCTCGTCTGCGGCTGGTCCCCGGACGTCGACGGCGAACACGTCACTCTCAGGCCCGGCGAGTCCGGCCAGTCCACCGCCCACTGCGCGGGCCTCGGCACCGGCATCGGCGAGATCCACGTCCGCCCGTGACCTGGGACCCGCTCAACCGGTCCGGCCGGACCGGTTGAGCGTGCCGCCTCCTCTCGTTACCCTCCAGTAAGTACGTGAGGGCGCAGCCGGGACGACCGGTCGGCCCGCACCACGAGGGAGGCGGCACGCCCATGTCCTCAGCGGAGCCCACCGAGCAGACCGGCCCAGCGCGACCTCCTGGTCATCGGGCTCTTCCTCGCCCGCCATGAACATCACGATGAAGCCTGTCTCTTATAAACATCTC
>NZ_JAAXYC010000381.1 GCF_018619185.1 Streptomyces sp. McG3
AGCCCCTACGAACCCCACGGCACCGGCCCCCGCCCGCCCGTCTGCCTGGGAACCGACCCGTTCCACACCCCGCCGGAGCTTCTCGCGGCGGCGGAGGCTGCGTTCGGGGGCCTGGTCGGTCACGACGGTCTCGGACACGACACCCCGTTCGCGGGTACGTACGTCCCCCTCCGGCACTACGGAACGGACCGTCGGGTCACCGCGCTGATGATCGAGATCCGCCGCGACACATACATGAGCGAGCCGGGCGGTCCGGCGGGACCGGGGCTCGACGCGCTGGCGGCGGCGTTGGCGGAGCTGGTGGGTGTGCTCAGCCGGTCTTCTTCCGGTCCTGGCGGCCGGTGGACTTGAAGATCTCCCCCTTGTTGACGTTGACCCGTCCGCTGCTGGCCGGATTGCCGCCGGAGGGCGGGCGGCCCGTCGAAGGCCGGCACGCCTACGCACGTGTCCGACGCTCCGGCATGAATCGACACCACGAATGTCACGTACCGACCACAGTTGTACGCCCCCGTCCCGATAGGGCGGGAGTCCGAAAGGAATCCGGGGAACCCCTTGAACAGCAGCACTCAGACGGAGCTGGCGAACCACGCCTGGTCCGTCGCCGACCTCCTGCGCGGCGACGACAAGCAGTCCGACTACGGAAAGGTCATCCTTCCGTTCACGGAACCTTTTCCAACCTCACGGTGACGCGTGACGGCCTGCGGGCAGACGCCGCCAGCGCGCCCCGATCTCCCGCCTCCGGCCGGGCACGCAGCCAAGCGCTCAGGTACTCCGAGGTGCGGCTGGACAGACCAATCGACGACGGGTAGACAAGAAGCGCGAAGCTCCTGGTGGGGCATGGTGGATCTTGGTCGTGACATCTCCTACCAGGAGCTTCATCGTGTTGCAGCGCCGCCCAACTAACACACATTGCGGACAAGTTGGAATTAGCTCAAGGACCTATGCTTGGGATCAACTGTGCCCGGCGCCAGGTGGTGAAGGGCATGGCTTCCACGTGACACCCCGCCCAGGGGGACACCCGACATCTTGCCGATCCAGGGAGGACACCCCCTCATGGCCAAGACCACCCAACTCCGCACCTATATCGTCCGCGACGGCCTGCTGGACGAGTGGGCGGCAAGGTGGAAGACCGACATCGTGCCACTGCGGCTGGAGTTGGGGTTCACAATCGGTGGGGCCTGGGTCGACCGCGAGCGCAACCAGTTCGTATGGCTGGTCTCATACGACGGCCCGGAGACGTTCGCGGAGCGCAACGCGATGTACTGGGCCTCGCCCGCCCGCAAGGAGATGGGCCTCGATCCGGATGACTACCTCGTCAGCACCGACGATCGGACGGTGGAAGAGCGGTACTGAGTCGACGGTCCGGCTACTCCCCCGCCATGGGCAGCAGGTGTCGTCGTCGTTCGTCCTCGTCGAGGGTCCGGAAGACGCGCCCTCGGGCGTGGGCTTCGAGCTGGTCGTAGTCGGGGGCGGCGTGCCAGATGCGAGCGGTTCCGTCGAAGGATGCGGTGAGCAGCAAGGTGCTGTCGCGAGACCAGGCGACCGAGGACACCTTGTCCTGATGGACGCCTACGACTGCGAACTCCTCGAACGTGTCGGCGCGCCAGACACGTACTGTCCGGTCGTCCGAGCCGCTGGCGATGAAGCGGCCGTCGGAAGACCAGGCCACGCAACGGACCCGTCCCTCGTGGCCCTTGAGCACATCGAGACGGCGGCCCGTATTGGCCTCCCACACCGCCACCGTCCAGTCGCCGGAGGCGGTGGCGATCCGCTGTTCGTCCGGGGACCAGGTCACGTCGTCGACGTAATTGTCGTGGCCTCGCAGGACGGTAAGCTGCCGGCTCTCCGCGACGTCCCAGAGGCGGCAGGTACGGTCGTCCGATGCGCTGGCAAGGAATCGCCCGCCGGGCGACCAGGCGATGCGTCCCACCCAGTCCTGGTGGCCGGTGAGCGTGGCGAGTTCGGTTCCGGTGTCCGCCTCTCGTACACGTACAGTGCTGTCGTGTCCGCCAGTGGCGATACGGCGGCCGTCCGGTGACCAAGCGCACGATTCGACGACCTCTCCCGTCTGTTCGACCAGCACCGAGCCGGCCTCGTCCAGGATGCGAAAGAGGCCGTCGTTCGTACTGAGCGCGAGCCTGCCGTCTCGGGGGATCGGGGACCACGCCACACTCCAGACCCGGTCGTCGAACCTCAGCGGTTCCCCTGCTGGGGCCCCGTCGCGGGAGGACCAGTGGCGCACGGTCGCGTCGTCGCAGGCGGTGGCGATCCGTAGTTCGTCGGCGGACCAGGATGCCTGGTTCACCGGGCCGCGGTGGCCGTCGACCGCGACGACCTCCGCTCCTCGTGGCCGTAGGTCCCACACGATCGCCGAACCGTCGGTCGAACTCGTGGCGAGCTGGGTGCCGGAGGGCGACCAGGTCACGCCCCAGACCGTGTCACTGTGGCCCCGCAGCACGACCAGCACCTTAGCGTCATGGGCGCTGACAAGGCGCACGGTGTGGTCCGAGGACGCGGAGGCGAGGGCACTGCCGTCCGGGGACCAGGCCAGGTTCCACACGTAGTCGGTGTGACCGCGCAGCAGCAGCCGCAGTGCACCGGTCCCGGCGTCCCAGATGCGGGCCGTGTGGTCACCCGACCCTGTGGCGATCGAAAGGCCGTCCGGTGACCAGGCGACACCTTCGACGAAGTCCGTATGTCCTTCCAGGACCACGGTGGTCGTGCCTGCGGCAAGGTCCCACACGCGGGCCGTCTGGTCGTGCGATGCCGAGGCGAGTCGCGTACTGTCGGGAGACCAGGTGACGCCCCAGACATCATTCCTGTGCCCCTCCAGGTCCTGCGCGAGGATCCCTGTCCCGGCCTCCCATACGCGTACAACACAGTCCTTCGAACTGGCTGCGACATACCGCCCATCGGGCGACCAGGCCACCTGTCTCACGATGTCTGTAGGGCCTGTCAGCAACCGAACTGGCTCGCCCGAAACGGCGTCCCAAATGCGTACGACGCGTTCTCGCCCAGCGGTCGCGACGTATGCGCAATCCGGCGACCATGCGACCGACTCGACCATCGCTCCGTCGGACGGCAGGACGAGCAGCGACTGTCCGGACCGGGCGTCCAGCACGCGGGCGCTGCCGTCGCGCGACGCGGTGGCCAGTCGCCGGCCGTCCGGGGCCCAGGCGATGTGGCGGACGGTGTCCGTGTGCACGTCCACTCGTGTACGCATATGGCTCGCCGCGAGCGCCGCCATGAGGCCGCGGCGGGCCGAAGGTGTGGGCGTGCATTCACCGAGGGCTGCCAGGGACAGGAGTACGGCCCGCTCCGGATGCGATTCGGCGCTGCCCATCGCGTACTGGCCGATGCTGTCGGACACGCGGCGGAGGAAGGCTAGATCGCGTAGTTGCGAGGACTGCACGAGCACGCGGACCGGCTCAGGGGCGATGCCGGATTCCTCCAGCGCGGTGAGCCTGCGCTGGGCCAGGGTGAGCCGCTCCCCGGTGAGAAGGTAGTCGACGCTTCGACCGGAACGTTCCCAGTCCTCGGCCCACCGCTCCAGTTCGGCGCGCTCACGCAGTTGTTCCGCGCGGGACTCGACCTCCTGGCGCAGCGGAGCCCACTGGCGAAACAGCGCCTCGTGCGTCACCTGGGCGTATGGCGCCTGCTGGCCGGTGGTTCCACCGCCGGCCACGTCTGACACCAGCAGACGCGCATCGACGAAGGCGTCGACGACGCGCCGTTCTTGCTCGGTGAGCGCGGACAGGGGGACACGCTTTCGGGCCACTTCCTGTCCCTGGACCGTGACGAACATGAGGAGGACGCGCAGGACGAATGCGCTCCCGCCGACCTGATCCAGTTCGGACACCGTGTGGTCCGCCTGCCGTGCGAGGGCGCCCGCCACGCCTCCGAGGTCACGGTACAGCTCTTCGGTGACCATCCCGCCGGGGCCGGAGGCGAAGTAGATCTCCTGAAGGAGGTAGGCAAGCAGCGGCAGGGCGTCATCCGTGCCGACGTCGTCGACGATGGTGTCGACGACCCCCGGTGCGAAGGAGAGGTCCACCAGTGCGGCGGGGCGTTCAACGACCTGCGCGAACTGGGTCCTTCCGAGTGCGCCGACGGTGACGGGGCGCTGGCAGATATCAGCGTGTCCCGTGGCCAGGAGCCGGCCGAGGAAGTCCACCCGCAGGGTGGCCAGTACGCGGACACTCGAGTCCTGCTCCACGCAGAGGCGAAGTGCGTCGAGGAACTGGGCACGCTCCCGATCACCGGCCAGGGTGATGACCTCTTCGAACTGGTCAACCACCAGCAGCACACGCCGGAACCGACCGGCGCGCAGGCGGGTCAGTTCGGCCCGCAGCGCGGCCGGGCCCTGCCGCAGCCTGCGTAGGACCGCACTCGCGGATTCTTGCTCTCCACCTGCGGACGCGATGGCCGCGGCCATTGCACCCAGCGGATTCGTCCCCGGGGAGAACGCTGGCACCAGCGTCCATCGACGATCCCGTAACCGGGGCATCACTCCAGCCCTGACCAATGAGGACTTTCCGCTTCCGGATGCGCCGACAAGCACCAGGAACCGGTCGGTCGGACTATCCGGCGAAGTGTGCAGCCTGCGCGTCAACTCGGTCGCCAGGACATCCCGGCCGAAATACGCGGCCGCCTCGTCCTCCGCGAAGGCATCCAGGCCGGGGTAGGGAACTCGGTCACGCGGCCAGTCGACCCGCGGCAGCGCCGGATTCTCCAGCCGGTACACAACAACCTGGCCCACTACCATCGCGACGACCAGCAAACCGATGGCGGGAACGGACGCCTGCTGGATGGCCTTCAACAGCCACGGAGCTTCGTCAACGCCAGTGGCGTAATTCGTGACGATACCGAGCAGACTCGCGACCAGTACCAGCATCACCTGAAGCGCGAGTTGCAGGCGCTGCCTCATGACGCACCAATGGTCGGTCCGTCATCGCTCCGCAGCACTGTGTGCCCCCCCCTATTTAATGTTGCCCCAACCATCTTGAGGCCCGCAGTAGTCGATCTCAACAATGCGTGACAGAACAAGCCATCCGCGCGGTCAAGGCTGCCTGGTTCGAGCCGGAAGGCCACTGAGACCTCAAGGCCCGGCGGCGGCCGTCTTCGGCGACGAGACCAACTGGGGACTCGACAAGAGCTTCCGGTCCAACCTGGACCGCAGCGCGCGCCGGGCGGCCTGGCGGATGATCTGCCGCGACGCGTGCGTTGACAAGTAGTCGCCCTTACGCGGGAGGGCCCCACCGCGCGCCGTACGGGCGTTACGGTGAGGCCCCACGTACGTGGCCTCAGTCCGTCACGAAGCCAACGAGTCCATTCCAAGCACCAGGGCCCACAGTGAGGACAGGACCACTGAGCTGCTTTGAATCCCGCACGTGCACCTGCATGTTGGAGGAGGCGACCTCAACACATTCGCCGCCATTGCCCGTGCTGTGACTGCTCTTGGTCCACGCCAACTCAGGTAGGGCCGACACGGAACGTTGGACGGTCATAGCTCTCCCAGTAGCTTCCTGATGAACTTCAAGGACTCACGTGGAGTGAGTGCCTGAGACCGGATGATGCCATAGCGGGCTTCAAGGTCACGCACCATGGTTCGGACCGTGTAGAGACGGCTCTCACCTTGCACCTCAGCATAGGCAATGCGCCGCCCCTGGACGTTGTCGATCAGAGTGAAGGGGCCGCCCAACGCAGCATGATCCTCTCGGTCTAACGGCATGACCTGTACCTCGACATTGCGCTTCTCGCCAATGCGAGTGATCTGCTCCAAATGGGCCCGAAGGACCGCCTTACCGCCGATCGGCCTGCGGAGTACCCCCTCGTCCAGGATGAAGCTCAGCAACGGGGCGGGGCGGCGGTCGTAGACCTCCTGCCTGGCCAGTCGAGCCGAGACGCCCTGCTCGACCGCCTCGTCGTCCAGCAATGGCCGCTCCATGCGAAAGCCCGCTCGGGCATAGTCCGCTGTTTGCAGCAGCCCGGGAGCGGCGTAGAGGGCATACACACACAGCGCCACCGCCTTCGCCTCCAACCTCGCCGCATCCCGGAAGAACGCCGGATACTGCGCCCGCGCCACCTCCTCCTTCAGCGCCAGCAGCAACCCCCCGGCGTCCAGCACGGGGTCCGCCTGGTCGATGAACCCCGGCTGCGGGATCCGCCGGCCCTGCTCGAAGGAGGCCACCGACTGGGCCGCGTAACCCACCCGGTTGCCGAACTCCGTCCGGTCCAGCCCCGCCCGCATCCGCAAGAGCTTCAACTGCCGCCCGAACGCGAGCATGACCCCGGACCCCGGCTCGTCCTCGGGCCGCGCTCCGGGCTCCGGGCCCGTCGCGCTCCCCGTGCCGCCCGCCTCGTCGTCCTGCGCCATTCTCGCCACCGCCAGTCCCACGTGCGTACACACCGCGCGTCGCCGCGTACAACCACCTCACGACGGCGCGTCACCTCTGGTCACGCTACGCCACTAGTCGTCACCGTGGAGGCATGACCAGCAACCCCTCACCCCTCCC
>NZ_JAAXYC010000382.1 GCF_018619185.1 Streptomyces sp. McG3
CTACCGGACGGGCGGTCTGCGGGGCGGGCTCGCCTACTCGCCCGAGGCGCTGCGCCGGGTCTTCTCCGGTCTGACGGAGGTCGAGCTGCGCCGGATGAACGACGAGGCTCCCGAATCCCCGCTCTTCGGGGAGCCGTTCCTCTGGACGGCCCACTTCCGGGCGCCCGCCCGGAGCTGACGGACCCGGGCGGGCGGGGTCGCTGCGCGGGCAGGGAATGTCAGCGGCCCCGGTTGCGGGGGCGGGAGGCGACCCACGCGCGGACGGTGTCTCCGTACCAGTACGGCTTCCCGTTCTTCACCTGGTCGGGCGGGGGCAGGAGCCCGTGCTTGCGATAGGAGCGGACGGTGTCCGGCTGGACCTGGATGTGCGCGGCAATGTCCTTGTAGGACCAGAGCGTCTCGTCGGTCATCAGTGACACCTCTCAGCGCTTCTCTGCTCTGCTGCGCTCCGCAGCGCAGGCTGACGATCACTCAGCCTGTGCCCGGTTGAACGACCCCGGGCGGCAGGCGGCGTGGGGCTGTCGACCGGCTGTGACAGAAAACATGCGTAACCGCGATATGTGTGCCGAAACGGTTACTGCTATGGCAGAACGGATGAACCGGGACCGGTGGTGCGGGGCGGGGCCGTTGTCGGACCCGGCTGCCACGATGGGGACCATGAGCACTTCCGAACGCCCGATGCCCCCTCTGGTCGCCGATGAACGCCTCTCCCTGGAGAGCTGGCTCGACTTCTACCGCGCCACCCTCGCCCAGAAGTGCGCGGACCTGCCCGGGAAGGGGCTGCGCGAGGCGTCCGCGGCGCCGTCGCCGATCACGTTGCTCGGACTGCTCCAGCACCTGGCGGAGGTCGAGCGGAACTGGTTCCGCCGCGTGCTCGCGCAGGAGGACGCCCCGCCGCTCTTCGCCCCGCCGGCCGGCGGCGGGGACGGAGCCGAGGGCCGTGACGGCGGCTGGGAGCTCGCCGAGGACTCCACCCACGAGCGGGCGCTCGCCCAGTGGGAGGCCGAGGTGGCCCGGGCCCGGCAGAACTGCGCGGCCCGGGCGCTCGACGACACCAGCCCGTTCATGGGCGCGCGGGTCACCCTGCGGTGGATCTACACCCACATGATCGGCGAGTACGCGCGGCACTGCGGCCATGCCGACCTGATCCGCGAACGCGTCGACGGGCGCACGGGAGTCTGACGGGGGCTCAGAGCGCCGGTCCGGGCCTTCCGCAGGAGCGGAGGAACTCCCGGGTGCGGCGGGCGATGGGGAAGGGCGCGTCGGGCGGGCACGGATACATGTCCTGTTCCACGATCGCGAACAGGTCGACGTCCAGGGCCCGGGCCGCTTCCAGGACCGGCTCCAGGGCGGGGAGCCCGCCGGGCGGCTCGCACATCACACCCCTGGCCACCGCCGGGCCGAACGGCACCTCGTCCGCCACCACCGACGCCAGGATCTCCGGATCGACCTGCTTGAGGTGGAGGTAGCCGATGCGTTCCCCGTACGTCTCGATGAGCGTGACGCTGTCCCCGCCGCAGTAGGCGTAGTGCCCGGTGTCCAGGCAGAGCGAGACGAGATCCGGATCGGTGGCGTCGAGGAAGCGGTTGACGTTCTCCTCGGTGTCGATGTGGGTGTCGGCGTGCGGGTGGACGACGATGCGCAGCCCGAAGCGCTCCCGGACCTCCCGGCCCAGCCGCTCCGTCTGCGCGGTCAGATCGCGCCACTGCGCGGGGGTGAGCGTGCGGTCCTCCAGCACCTCGCCCGTCTTGTCGTCGCGCCAGAAGGAGGGGATGACGACCAGGTGCTCGGCGCCCATGGCCCGGGTCAGTCCGGCGATGTCCGCGACATGTGCCCACGTCCGGTCCCAGACGTCCGGGCCGTGGTGCAGTCCGGTGAAGACGGTCCCCGCGGAGACCTTGAGCCCCCGCTCGCGGGTCTCGTCGGCCAGCCGCGCCGGGTCGGTGGGCAGATAGCCGTACGGGCCGAGTTCGATCCACGCGTACCCGGCCTCGGCGACCTCGTCGAGGAAGCGCTGCCACGGCACCTGTCGCGGGTCGTCGGGGAACCACACACCCCAGGAGTCGGGGGCCGAGCCGATACGGATGCGGGCCGAGGGGCGGACGGAGGGGGTCATAACGCCCAGCCTCGGGGCCCGTGCGGAAGAGTGTCAAGGGTTCGTCCGAATGTCCGGACAAAATGTTGACAGGGTTCCCGGGAGGGGACTAGACCTGGGATCAGCCGGCCACCGGTGGGTCGAAGGGATGGGCATGCCTGAGCCGTACGACGTGATCACCATGGGACGGATCGGGGTGGACCTCTACCCGCTGGAGGTCGGGGTACCGCTCGCCCGGGTCGAGACGTTCGGCAAGTTCCTCGGCGGCTCCCCGACGAACGTGGCGGTGGCGGCGGCCCGGCTGGGGCGGCGGACGGCCGTGATCACCCGCACCGGGCAGGACGCCTTCGGCGCCTATCTCCACCAGGAACTGGAACGGTTCGGGGTGGACGCCCGCTGGGCGACGGCCGTGGCGGAGTATCCGACCCCGGTCACCTTCTGCGAGATCTTCCCGCCGGACGACTTCCCGCTCTACTTCTACCGGCAGCCCAAGGCCCCCGATCTGGAGATCCACGCGCCGGACCTCGACCTGGACGCGGTGCGCGAGGCCCGGATCTTCTGGATGACGGGCACCGGACTCAGCGCCGAGCCGAGCCGCTCCGCCACCCTGGCCGCCCTCCGTGCCCGCGACGCGCGCGGTGCGCCGCGTACGGCGACCGTCTTCGACCTCGACTGGCGGCCCATGTTCTGGGACGGGGGCGACGACAGCGCCGAGGCGCCCGCGCGGTACCGCGAGGCGCTGGCCCATGCCACGGTCGCCGTCGGCAACACCGACGAGTGCCGCATCGCGACCGGCGAACGCGAACCGTACGCCGCGGCCCGGGCCCTGCTCGCGGCCGGGGTGGAGCTCGCCGTCGTCAAACAGGGCCCGAAGGGCGTGCTCGCCGTCCACCGCGACGGAACCACCGCCGACTGCCCGCCCCTGCCGGTGGACGTGGTCAACGGACTCGGAGCGGGGGACGCTTTCGGGGGCGCGCTCTGCCACGGGCTGCTCGCCGGGTGGCCGCTGGACCGCCTCGTGCGGTACGCGAACGCGGCCGGCGCCATCGTCGCCTCCCGGCTCGCCTGCTCGTCCGCGATGCCGTCTTCGGACGAGGTCGAGGCGGCCCTCGCGGCCGGAGCCGTGACGGCCGGCCCGGGCGCGACGGCGGCCCCCGGTGCTCCGGCCGATTCCCCGACCGGAGACGCCCCGACCGGAGACGCCCCGACCGGAGACGCCCCGACCGGAGACGCCCCGACCGGAGACGCCCCGACCGGAGACGCCCCGACCGGAGACGCCCCGGCCGGAGCGGGCTCATGACGCCTCTCGCGCCTTCCATCGCCGAGCTCGTGCGGCTGCGCGCCGAACGTCCCGAAGCCGTCGCCGAGGCCGCCGCGCGACGGAAGCGGCGGCGGCTGATCCGGCACCCCGGCGACCGGCTGATGATCATCGCGGCGGACCATCCCGCGCGCGGCGCACTCGCGGTGGGGAACCGGTCCCTCGCCATGGCCAACCGCTTCGAGCTGCTGGAGCGGCTCTGCCTCGCCCTCTCCCGCCCCGGGGTCGACGGCGTGCTCGCCTCCGCCGACGTCCTGGAGGACCTCCTCCTGCTGGGAGCCCTGGAGGACAAGGTCGTGATGGGCTCGATGAACCGCGGCGGGCTGGCCGGCGCCGCGTTCGAGCTCGACGACCGGTTCACCGGCCACCGCCCCGACGACCTGGTCCGCCACGGGTTCGACGCGGGGAAGCTGCTGCTGCGCATCGACCACGACGACCCCGGTTCGCTGGACACCCTGCACACCGCCGCCCGGACCATCGACGCGATGGCGGCGCACCGGCTGCCCGTCTTCGTCGAGCCGTTCCTCTGCCGGCGCCTCGACGGCCGCCTCCGCAACGATCTCGGCGCCGCCGCCGTGGCGACCTCCATCGCCATCGCGTCGGGCCTCGCCGGGACGTCCGCGTACACCTGGCTGAAGGTCCCCGTCACCGACGACCCCGACGCCATGGCCCGGGCGATGGAGGCCTCCACCCTGCCCGCCGTCCTGCTCGGCGGCGAGGTCGGCGACGACCAGGACGCCGCGTACGGGAAATGGCGCGACGCGCTGCGGCTGCCCACCGTGCGGGGGCTGGTCGTGGGCCGCTCGTTGCTCTACCCGGCCGACGGGGACGTGACGCGTGCCGTCGACACCGCCGTATCGCTGCTCGGCACGGGTAGGGAAGAGCCATGACGAAGCATCACCCCCCTGAGCGGGACCACCGGTACCACCTGCCGGCCGGCAGCGTCGCGCGCGGGGCGTACGCCGTCGACATCGACCCCGAGCGGGCCGGCTGGGACCGTTCGGCCCTGCGGGTACTGGAGCTGGAACCGGGAGGTGTTCACACGCTCGACACCGGAGGCAGTGAATGGATCGTCCTGCCGTTGACCGGTGCATGTACGGTGCGTACGGCAGGCGAGACCTTTGAACTGCTGGGCCGGGAAAGCGTGTTCAGCGGGGTCTCCGACTTCGCCTACGTACCGCGCGACTCCCACGCACAGATCGCCTCCGGCGCAGGTGGCCGCTTCGCCCTGGCAGGAGCGAAGTGCGAGCGACGACTCCCCGCTCGCTACGGCCCCGCGCCGGAGGTACCCGTCGAGCTGCGCGGCTCCGGGACCTGCTCGCGCCAGGTGAACAACTTCGCCGCCGCCGACACCTTCGACTGCGACCGGCTGATCGCCGTCGAGGTGCTCACCCCCGGCGGCAACTGGTCCTCGTACCCGCCCCACAAACACGACGAGCACGTGCCGGGCGAGGAGTGCGAACTGGAGGAGATCTACTACTTCGAGGTCGAGGACGGCGGGATCGGCTACCACCGGGTCTCCCCGTCGCGCGACGGCGGTACGGACGTCCTCGCCGAAGTGCGCGCCGGCGACGCCGTCCTCATCCCCGACGGCTGGCACGGCCCGTCCATCGCCCCGCCCGGCCGGACGCTGTACTACCTGAACGTGATGGCCGGGCCGGGGGAGGAGCGGGCCTGGCTGATCCGCGACCACCCCGACCACCGATGGATCCGCGACACCTGGCCAGGCGAGCCGATCGACGCCAGACTCCCGCTCTACACGGCGCATCCGTCGCCCGGCCCGGAGGTAACGCCTTGAGCCCGACGAGTCCCGCGAGCCCGACGCGCCCCGCGACCCCCCACGGTCCGACCCGCAGGCTGACCACCGCTCAGGCCCTGGTCGCCTTCCTGGCCCGGCAGTACACCGAGCGCGACGGCCGCCGGCAGCGGCTCATCAGCGCCACCTGGGGCATCTTCGGGCACGGGAACGTCGCGGGCATCGGCCAGGCACTCGTCGAGGCGGGCGGCGGCCGAAGCGGCAGCGGCGACGGGAACGGCAGCGGCGGGAACGGGGCCGCGCACCGCATGCCCTACCTCCAGGGCCGTAACGAACAGGCCATGGTGCACGCGGCCGTCGGGTACGCCCGTCAGTCGGGGCGGCTCTCCGCCCACGCGGTGACCACGTCCATCGGCCCGGGGGCCACCAACCTCGTCACCGGGGCCGCCCTCGCGACGATCAACCGCCTGCCCGTCCTCCTCCTGCCCGGCGACACCTTCGCGACCCGGCCCGCCGACCCCGTACTCCAGCAGCTGGAAGTGCCCTACGCGGGCGATGTCTCGGTCAACGACTGTCTGCGCCCCGTCTCGCGCTACTTCGACCGGATCACCCGGCCCGAGGCGCTGATCCCTGCCGCGTTGCAGGCGATGCGTGTCCTCGCCGACCCCGCCGAGACCGGGGCCGTCACCCTCGCGCTGCCGCAGGACGTGCAGACGGAGGCGTACGACTGGCCGCAGGAGTTCTTCGCCGAGCGCGACTGGCACGTCCGCAGGCCCGCCCCCGACGCGTACGAACTGGAAACCGCCGTACGGGCGGTGCGCTCCGCCCGCCGGCCCCTGATCGTCGCCGGCGGCGGGGTCCGGCACAGCGCCGCCGAGGAGACGCTCGCCGCGTTCACCGCAGCGACCCGCATCCCGGTCGCCTCCACCCAGGCGGGCAAGGGGGCGCTCCGCCACGACCACCCGGCCGACGTCGGCGGCATCGGCCACACCGGCACCGCCACCGCCGACGAACTGGCCCGCACCGCCGACCTGGTGATCGGCGTCGGCACCCGCTTCTCCGACTTCACCACCGCCTCCGGCACGCTCTTCGCCGACCCGTCCGTCCGCTTCCTCCACCTCAACATCACCGGCTTCGACGCCCACAAGCTGGCAGCCCTCCCGCTGGTCGCCGACGCCCGCGCCGGACTGGAGGCGCTCACGGCGGCGCTCGCCGGACGCGGCTACCGGGTCGACCCGGCGTACGAGACGGAGTACACCGGCGCGAAGGAAGCGTGGGAGGAACGGGTCGAGGCATCCTTCGCCCCGGTGTACTCCGTCT
>NZ_JAAXYC010000383.1 GCF_018619185.1 Streptomyces sp. McG3
CCCAGGGGCCGGGGCCGCCGTAGGGCGGGGTGCTGTACTCGTCGGGCTCGTGCAGCGGGGCCCCGGACGGGCGGGGGCGCGGAACCTCCTGGCCGCCGTGGACCTCCGGCCGGCCGGAGGCCTCGGAAGGCGGAGCCGGCCTCGTGCTGTCCGGGGCCTGGGTCGTGGCCGGGCCCGGGGGCGTCGGCTCCCGGTCCTCGGCCGACGGAGCGCCCGACGGGGCCGGCCCGCTGTCCGGCTCCGTGCGGTCGGCGCGCCCCGCCGTGGGGCGGCTCCACCACTTCGCCTGCGGCCCGGTGGGCTTCCCGTCGTCCATGCTCTCCCCGCAACTGGCCTCTGTACGCCCCACCGAGGCGTCCCTCACCGGAATTCAACCAGGTTTGCGAATATCCGCGCAGGGTCCGGTCAGGGCCGGGGGGAAAGCGGGCTCGCCAGATCGTTGGCGGGCGGCCCCGAGGGAACCGAGGAGGGGACCGCCTTCGGCGCCGCCCCGCTGCCGAGCGCCGCCGCCAGCAGCGGGGTGCCGGACACCGCCGGGCGTATCAGCGGCGACACGGACACGTTCAGCACGGGGAAGGTGAAGGGGTGCCCGCCCGAGGCATGGACGCCGAACAGCGGCGGGGCGGTCGGCGGCCCCTGCCGGTTCACCGGAGGGGTGACGGCCGGAACCACCGGGGTCGCACCGGTGAGTGTCGAGGGCACCCGGTTCGTGCCGGACGCGGGCCGCTCGGCCGCCCGGCCGTCGCCGGTCACCGCGAGGGCGCCGCCGCCCCGGCGGCTGACCGCTTTCGCGCCGTTCTCGGCGCGGGTCGCGGCGTCGAGCGGGGTGGCGTTGTTCCCGGCGCCCTCGGCACGCAGGGAGGATTCGGGACCGGAGTCCAGCGGCAGGGTGCCGCCCAGCGCGATGGCCGCGAGGGAGACCGCGCTGGCCGCGGCGAACGCGAAGCGCCGCCCGCGCCAGGGCGAGCGGTCCGTGTCGCGGGCCACCTCGTGTATGCGGAAGACCGAACCGGAAGCGGGGCCGCCGGGCAGCACGGCGGTGGAGCCGTGGGTGGCGGGGAGGTATCCGAAGCCGTCCAGGGGGGAGGGCGCGGTGTCGGCGCGGGTGCTGCCGCCGGAGGGCCGCAGCCCGGGGAAGAACTCGTCGGCGAAGGGCCCCCGGCCGCCGAACGGTGCGCCGGAGCCGGTGTCGTCCCCGCCAGGACCCCCGGGAAGGCCCTGTAGCCGGGCCAGGAACCCCTCGGAGGGCGAGGGTGAGGCGGACATGGCGAAGGCGCTCTTGAGGCGGCGCTGGGCATCGGCCTCGGCCTTGCACTTGGCACAGGTCGCCAGGTGGGCCAGGACCCGCTCACGGGCGTCGTGTTTCAGCTCGCCGTCGACCAGCGCGGCGAGTCGGTCCCCCAGATGAGCTTCCGCGGGGGTGGGCCCTGTGCCGCTCACGCCGTTCCCCCCTCCCCCGCCAGGACCGCGTCCGCCAGGGAGCGCTGCTCGGCGCGGGCCTCGGGCGAACGGTGCTTGAGCGCCTTGCGCAGGTGCGAGCGGCCGCGGTGGATACGGCTGCGGACGGTGCCGAGCTTCACCCCGAGGGTCGCGGCGATCTCCTCGTAGCTGAGGCCCTCGATGTCGCAGAGGACCACGGCCGCACGGAACTCGGGCGCGAGGGTGTCCAGCGCCTGCTGCACGTCGGCGTCGAAGTGGGTGTCGTTGAAGACCTGCTGCGGGGACGGCTCACGGCTCGGCAGGCGCTCGGCCGCGTCGTCGCCGAGCGAGTCGAAGCGGATGCGCTGCTTGCGGCGGACCATGTCCAGGAAGAGATTGGTCGTGATGCGGTGCAGCCAGCCCTCGAAGGTGCCGGGTGTGTACGTCGACAGCGAGCGGAACACCCGGACGAAGACCTCCTGGGTCAGGTCCTCGGCGTCGTGCTGGTTTCCCGTCAGCCGGTAGGCGAGGCGGTACACACGACCGCTGTGCGTGCTGACGATCTCTTCCCATGAGGGCGGGGTCCACGCCTGAGAATCCGCATCGGAGGCGAAGGTCGCGGTTGGTGCGGAGTCTTCGGAAGAACGGTCAGCAATGTTGGTCACGGATTTCGGCTCACCGGCCGACCTGAGGAGACGCCGCAGCATCCCTCCCCGGTCCACAGGCGCAGCCGCACCTCCCCTATCGGCTCTGGTGGTGTCCAGTCGAGCCCCTACCATAGCCACCTCGCCCGTTAGCTCCGGATAAGCCTTTTTCCCTGCTGGGGCCGGGCGTCGCCCGGCACTTTCCCGCAGCTCGCCGGTCCGATCCGCGGACCCGGCCACCGCGCTTTCCCCACTGCCTGCACAACGCCCGGTCCCATCTGCGGGTTCCCGGGTCCAGCGGATACAGTCACCGTTGCGCCAACTACGGGGACAGGAGAGGGTCATTACCGCCAACCGGCAGACGAGCTGGGCATTCGCCGACGCCTTTGTCGCCGAGGACGAAGCACTGCACGGAGCCCGGGAGCGGGCTCGCGAGCTGGGGCTTCGCTCGGTGTCACCGGGCACCGGCGCTGCGCTGCGCCTGCTGGCAGCCGCCGCGGACGCCAAAGCGGTGGCGGAGATCGGCACGGGCACCGGCGTGTCCGGCATCTATCTCCTGCACGGAATGCGGCCGGACGGGGTCCTGACCACGGTGGACCCCGAGCCCGAGCGTCAGCAGTTCGCCCGGGCGGCGTTCCGCGAGGCGGGCTTCGCCACCAACCGGGCCCGGTTCATCCCCGGCCGCGCCCTGGACGTCCTGCCCCGGCTCGCGGACGGCGGTTACGACCTCGTCTTCTGCGACGGCGACCGGCTGGAGAGCCTCGATGTGCTCGCTGAATCGTTGCGCCTGCTGCGGCCCGGCGGGCTGGTCTGCTTCGAGGGCGTCTTCGCCGACGGCCGTACGGTCGACTCCGCGGCCCAGCCGGCCGAGGTACTGCGACTGCGGGACCTGCTGCGGGCGGTGCGCGAGAGCCAGGAGCTGATGTCGACCCTGTTGCCGGTCGGCGACGGCCTGCTCTGCGCGGTCCGGCGCGGCTGACCACGGAGAACGCCGTGGTCAGCACGGAGATCCTCGTCAGGACGCACCACTGCCCGGTACGGAATCCGTACCGGGCAGTGGTGAAGGTGATGGGCGTTCCGCGTCAGCCGACGACCTTCTTCAGCGCGTCGCCGAGGGCATCGGCCTCGTCCGGAGTCAGCTCGACAACAAGCCGACCGCCGCCTTCGAGCGGAACGCGCATGACGATGCCCCGCCCCTCCTTTGTCACCTCGAGCGGGCCGTCGCCCGTCCGCGGCTTCATGGCCGCCATGCTCGTTCCCCTTCCTGAAACCAGCTCATCGCAACCGGCGGCCCCATGACAGGCGCTGCCTCACCGGCATCGAACACATTGCTTCTTCGCCATTATCCCGCATCAATGACCCCGATGACCAACATCGGTCTGCATCGCTTGCGCAACGCGCTCTCTCAAAACCACCCAATTCGGCGATCCGGCTGCGATACTGCGCCGCCCCGGACCCCCAGGTGAGAGCCAATTGTTAGACGCAGGTCACATCTCTGCCCAGCTCCGGATCGGCCATGCTTGCCTGCAGTGGCAACGATGCCCGAGCAGCGAGGGGATACCGGAATGGCCGACGAGCCGGCGAACACCGTCCTGTACGACGTGACCGAAGGTCTCGCGACGATCACGATCAACCGACCCGGCGCGATGAACGCCATGAACACCGCGGCGAAGGTCGCGCTGAGGGACTCGCTGCTGGCGGCGTCGGCGGACGCGGGGGTCCGGGCGGTGCTGCTCACGGCCACCGGGCGCGCCTTCTGTGTCGGCCAGGACCTCAAGGAGCACGTCGCCACGCTCTCGGCCACCCGCGAGGCGGGCGGCGGGAACGCGCTGAGCACGGTGCGGGAGCACTACAACCCGATCGTGCGGGCGATCACCGGGATGGCGAAGCCGGTCGTCGCCGGGGTGAACGGCGTCGCGGCCGGGGCCGGGTTCGGATTCGCGCTCGCGGCCGACTACCGGGTGGTCGCCGACACCGCCTCCTTCAACACCTCGTTCGCGGGCGTCGCACTCACGGCGGACTCGGGCGTGTCCTGGACGCTGCCCCGGCTGATCGGGCAGAGCCGCGCCGCCGATCTGCTGTTCTTCCCGCGGTCGATCTCCGCGCAGGACGCGTACGAGCTGGGGATCGTCAACCGGGTCGTCCCCGCGGCCGAGCTGGCCGAGCAGGCGACGGCGGTGGCCAGGGCCCTGGCGGACGGCCCCACGGTGGCGTACGCGGCGCTGAAGGAGTCGATGGCGTACGGCGCCGGGCACACGCTCGCCGAGGCGCTGGAGAAGGAGGACGAACTCCAGACCCGGGCGGGCGCGTCGCAGGACCACACCATCGCGGTGGAGGCGTTCCTGGCCAAGGAGAAGCCGGTCTACCTCGGGAAGTAGCCGCGGCTCAGCGCGGCGCCGCCCCGCCGCCGCGCGCCACGCAGTCCGCGAGGTGGTCGTCGACCAGTCCGCAGGCCTGCATCAGCGCGTAGGCGGTGGTGGGGCCGACGAAGCGGATCGAGCGCTTCTTCAACGCCTTGGCGAGCGCGGTGGACTCCGGCGTGACGGCCGGGACGTCGGAGAGGTCGCGCGGGGCCGGCCGGCCGGCCGGATCGGGGGCGTGGGACCAGATCAGCTCGTCCAGCTCCCCCTCCGGCCAGTCGGCGAGCACCTTGGCGTTGGCGAGGGTCGCGTCGACCTTGGCCTTGTTGCGGATGATCCCCGGGTCGGCCAGGAGCCGCTCCCGGTCGGCGTCGGTGAACTTCGCGACCGCCTCGATCCGGAATCCCTCGAACGCGGTACGGAAGGTCTCCCGGCGGCGCAGGATCGTGATCCAGGAGAGCCCGGACTGGAAGGCCTCCAGGCAGAGCCGTTCGAACAGGGCGTCGTCCCCGTGGACCGCCCGGCCCCACTCGGTGTCGTGATAGGCGAGGTAGTCCTCGGCGGACAGGCCCCACGGGCAGCGCAGCCCGCCGTCCGGGGCGGCCACGGCCGCGCCGCTCATCGCCCGTCCTCCTCGGCGCGGTCCTGGACGCTTTCCTGGCCGGCCCGCTCGGCGGGGCGGTCGCCCCGCCGGTCGCCGGGCTGCTTGAACAGGTCGGTGCCCGTCGTCACCGCTGCGGCCTGCACCCCGGCCAGGGCGGACTCCAGCTCGGCGATCCGGGCGTCGCGCTCGGCCAGTTCGGCGCCGAGCCGGGACAGCGCCTCGTCGACGTCCGCCATCCGGTAGCCGCGGGCGGCCATCGGCAGGCGCAGCGCCTCGACGTCCGCCCGGCCGACCGGGCGGGTCGCGGGCAGCGGATCGGTGAACCGGTCGGGCGGGACGTCCTGGAGCACGGCGCTGCCACCGCCTCCGACCACCGCGAGGGTGACCGCGGTGACGACCACGACCATCGTGAGCAGCAAGAACCAGAACACGCGCATCTCCCCGGGGGCGGAAACCTCGTCCGGGTCCGATCGTGCCATGCGACACGGACAAGTCGGGGCCGGCCCGACAAGGCCTTAGGGTCGCAGGCGGGCTATCTGAGGAGGAAACACGGGATGCGAAGCGGTGCACTCAGGCTGGGGCGGCGGGAATTCGGTCCGCACGAGCCGGTGATCATGGCGATCGTGAACCGGACCCCGGACTCCTTCTACGACCAGGGCGCCACCTTCGGGGACGAGCCGGCGCTGGCCCGGGTCGAGCAGGCGGTGGCCGAGGGCGCCGCGATCATCGACATCGGCGGGGTGAAGGCAGGTCCCGGCGAGGAGGTGAGCGCCGAGGAGGAGGCGCGCCGCACGGTCGGGTTCGTCGCCGAGGTCCGCCGCCGCCACCCGGACGTGGTGATCAGCGTGGACACCTGGCGGCACGACGTGGGCGAGGCGGTCTGCGAGGCCGGGGCCGACCTGCTGAACGACGCGTGGGGCGGGGTGGACCCGAAGCTGGCGGAGGTCGCCGCGCGGTACGGGGCGGGCCTCGTGTGCACGCACGCGGGCGGCGCCGAGCCGCGGACCCGGCCGCACCGGATCGCGTACGAGGACGTCATGGCGGACATCCTGCGGGTGACGGTGGGGCTGGCCGAGCGGGCGGTGGGGCTCGGGGTGCGGCCGGACGGGATCATGATCGATCCGGGGCACGACTTCGGGAAGAACACCCGGCACTCGCTGGAGGCGACGCGGCGGCTCGGGGAGATGGCGGAGACCGGGTGGCCGGTGCTGGTGTCCCTGTCCAACAAGGACTTCGTGGGCGAGACGCTGGACCGGCCGGTGAAGGAGCGGGTCATCGGCACGCTGGCGACGACGGCGGTGTCGGCGTGGCTGGGGGCGCGGGTGTACCGGGTGCACGAGGTGGCGGAGACGCGGCAGGTGCTGGACATGGTGGCGTCCGTCGCGGGGCATCGGGCGCCACC